>JAUWNG010000188.1 GCA_030612765.1 Planctomycetota bacterium | reverse complement strand
TGCCACCCATGCCGCCCATGCCGCCGCCCATGCCTTGACTACCGCCCATGCCGCCCATGCCGCCCATGCCGCCCATGCCGCCCATGCCGCCCATCTGGGCCAACACAGGAACGCCCGCGAAGGCACTCGGCAGTTTCACGTTCAGCGGCTTGTCGGTCTTGTTCTCGATCAATACCCGACACTGCGTCGAGTCTTTCGGAATCAACTTCACGGCGATGTCGCCCTTCTCGATGGCCGCAAACATCTCAACGGTCCGTGCCTGGGGATCGTACTTGCTTTTCGTTATGAACCCTTTGCGTCCTTCGGCCGCCAGCGCCGCCGAGGCAAGCAACAGCCCAACGACAACCGAACCCAAACACCGCAATCTCCAATCTCGCAGACCGGCACACATGATTCATATCCTCCGCGCTTGTATGTCTAAACAGACCCTTACAATCTTCCTTAGCACCAGGCGATCCATGCCCTCCACTTCTATACAGGGTAATCAGTAGAGCACAAAAAGCCAAGTGAAAAATGCGGATTATGAGGAATGGCGGCCGCCAAAACACCCCACCAGAGGGGGACGGCCCGGTCCCCTTGATTTCCCTTTCGGCGGCTTGGCAGCCGGGCAAACTCCTATATCGTTGGGGGCAACAGTAGTACTGTCTCCCCGGGGATGGCAGCCCGAGATGATCCTGCTCTGAAAATATTCGGGCCGATAAACCGAGAACTGCCCCCTTAATTCGCTCCAGAAGGCGAGTACAATAGGGATTACATGATGAAGCCGCCATTGGATGATTCCGCAAGGTCTACTGTGAATGAAAGTCCAGTCCGCTCCGAGTCAGGTCTGCGGCGAGCCCTGTTGGCCGCCCAAACCGCCGAAGACAACCGCGGCATCGACATCGTCGTGCTCGACACCCGCGAATTGACCTCGATGTTCGACTACTTCGTGATCGCCACCGGCACGAGCCGGCGGCAAATCCACGCCATGAGCGAAGAGATCGACCACGCCTTGGAAGACCGGATGGGCGACCGGCGGCTGGGTATCGAGGGCTACGAGGAAAGCCGCTGGGTACTGTTGGACTACGGCGACGTGGTGATCCATTTATTCGAGCCTGAAACCCGCGCCTACTACGCCCTGGAAGACCTCTGGGGCCACGCCAAGCGCGTGCCGCGATCCACGGAAAAGGGGGATGCAGGGAGCGGCTCTTAGCACAAATGTCGTCGGATTAAGCAACGCTGGCATCCCCACTCGCTCCCATGCTCTGCGTGGAAACAAGATGCTGAATGGATCAGACCCGGGTGAATCGGGCGGACTCACCCGGGCCTGAATTTCCCGCCGCTACTGATGCTTGGGTTCTTCGACATCTACGCAAGGTTGCTTTATCCGTGGCGCCGTCAAATCTCAAACGCAAAGGCCGGAACAACACTTGTCGGCAGTTGAGTTTTTCGCGGTAAATGCTTGGCCGTTTTTTGCATTTTAAATTTGACGGTGCCGATGCCCCCAATTTTGCGTGTCTACTTGTTTTCCCCTTTGCACTGCCTCAATTGCAGTTAATAAAACTTTCCGTTTGATGGCAATTTGGGCATGACCTCGCGGAAGATTGCGGCTATAATACCGTGTTTGGCCTTGCCTTACATCTGCGAATTGCAACGGAAGTGGACAACTAATGGCTTACGCCGCTGGGCAAAGCCCTCACGCCTTTCACATCCCCGTGATGGGCACCGGTTTCATGATCGACGCCCCCTTGCGGGTCGCGAAATTCGGCATCTCGTCGGCCATCTCGCTGGTCGACGACCTGTTGATCGAGCAGATGCGGCGGTTCCACTGCGAGCGGGAAGGCGAGCCGTACGAGAAAATCCCCGCCGGCGACGTGGACGCCCGCACCCAACGCATCACGGCGTATCTGAACCTGCTGGACCGGCTGGTCGGCCGTCAGGTGGAGCGGTTGCAAGCCGCGCCGTTCGAGGCCGGTAGCGAGATTACGCGATATTTCGAGCTATTGCCCGACGGGCCGCTCGCACGGACCTACCGCGAGATGCAGGCGACCGCCGATCCCCGGCAATGCGTCGAGCTCCAGAATCAACTTCGCCGGATGGCGGTGCCCGGCAGCATCGACGTGAACATCATGTCGAAGGGGGACCGCGACCTGTACCGCGACGGCGAAAAGCTGCCAGCGAAATACAGCGACGCCTCGGCCGCCCTGCGCGGTTTCGCCAACAGCACGCTTAGCTCGTCGATCATCTTTTCGGCCGGCATCAACCCGCGCCTCTACGGCTACGTGGCGGAGTTCGACGATTTCTTTCCCAACGAGTGCGGCGAGTTGAAAAAGAAGATCGTGCTGAAGGTGAGCGACTACCACTCGGCCGCGGTCCAGGGCAGGTTTTTCGCCAAGCACGGGCTGTGGGTGTCGGAGTATCGCATCGAGTCGGGGCTGAACTGCGGCGGCCACACCTTCGCCACCAAGGGACTGCTGCTGGGACCGATCCTGGAAGAATTCCAGCGGAAGAAGCGGGAACTCGTCGAGCAGCTTCACGCGGTGTACGTCAAGGCGCTGAAGCGGCGCGGATACGCCGTGGACCGGTCGCCCCGCGAAATCCGCGTCACGGTGCAGGGCGGCATCGGCACCGCGGTCGAGGACGCCTTGCTGAGGGAGCATTACGGCGCGGACGGCACCGGCTGGGCTACGCCCTTTCTGCTGGTGCCCGAAGTGTCGAACGTCGACGACGAACATCTGCGGAAATTGGCCGCCGCGACCGACGAGGATGTTTTCCTGAGCGACAGTTCACCGTTCGGAATACCGTTTTGGAACCTCCGCAACTCCGCCAGCGAAGAGGCCCGGCGGCGGCGGATCGACCAGGGGCGGCCGGGTAGCCCGTGCGGCAAGGGATTCGTCCAACTATTCAACGTGGAGTTCACCCCGCGGCCGATTTGCATGGCCTCGCGCGAATATCAGCGGCTGAAGCTCGAACAGCTAGAGCGGGACGATCTGACCAACCGGCAGCGCGAGGCCGCGCGGCGGTCGGTGTTGGCCAAGTCGTGCATCTGCCACGACCTGGGGGGCGTGGCTACGTTGAAAAACGGCATCGACCGGAAGGCGACTCCCGCCATCTGCTGCGGGCCGAACATCGTGAACTTCTCGAAGATCGCCACGATGGAGGAAATGGTCGGTCACATCTACGGCCGCGTCTCGCTGGTGACCAATCCGGCCCGCCCGCAAATGTTCGTCCGGGAACTCGCCATCTACATCGACTACTTGCTCGATGAACTGGAGAAACGGCAGCTCGGGTTTTCTTCAAACTCGGTCGAGTATTTTCAGGAGTTCCAGGAAAACCTGTGCGACGGCATCGACCATTATCGGCGGCTGGCCGATCGGTTCGAGGCGCAACAGCGAGCGCGGTTCCTCGACGAACTGGAACGACTCCGCGAAATGCTCGACGCGATCCCGCTGAACGAGGATCACGTGGACGCCGCCGTCCGGCCGGTGCGGGCGGAAGTGCCCGTCTCGCAGTAGCAGCCGTGCAGGCAACCGTTCACGGGTTGGGAAACCATCGTCACTGCTGAGCGTAGCGAAGAATCTCGCTTGCACCGCGATCTCACACGAGATTCTTCGCTACGCTCAGCAGTGACGGGTGCCCCGTGAACGGTTACGCCGTGCTGACGCACTTCGTAGAATGAAGGCAAAAAGCGAAAGGTCAGTAAAGATGCTTCCGCAAGACAATGCTTCCGTTCCCTGCGACGAATCATTGTTGCCCGAGGGGCAATTGCCGTCTGCCGGCGACAATGATCCGCCGGAAACCGCCGAATGGCTCGACGCGCTCGATTACGTGATCCAGTCCGGCGGGCAGCCGAGAGCGGAGTATCTGCTCGCGCGGCTGAAACAACACGCCTTCAATCGCGGCGTCCGGCCGGTGGGCGTTTCCACTACGCCATACATCAACACCATTCCCGTCGAGGGGCAGCCCGAGTATCCGGGCGACCGGGAAATCGAGCGGCGGATCAAGCACGTTATCCGCTGGAACGCGATGGCAATGGTCGTCCGCGCGAACAAGCAAAGCCCCGGCATCGGCGGGCACATTTCGACCTACGCCTCGGCCGCCACGTTGTACGAAGTGGCGTTCAACCACTTCTTCCACGGCAAGGAGGGCCGGCATCCGCCCGACCAGGTCTTCTTCCAGGGCCACGCCGCGCCGGGCATCTACGCGAGGGCGTTTTTATTGGGCCGGCTGAACGAAGAGCATCTGAAGAATTTTCGCCGCGAACTGCAGCCCAAGCCGGGTCTGTCGTCGTATCCGCACCCGTGGCTGATGCCCGACTTTTGGGAGTTCCCCACCGTGTCGATGGGCCTGGGGCCGATCATGGCGATCTACCAGGCCCGATTCAACCACTATCTGGTCGATCGGGGTATTAAGCCCGACGCCGAGGCCTCGCGGGTTTGGGCCTTCCTCGGCGACGGCGAATGCGACGAACCGGAAACGCTCGGGGCCATAACGTTGGCCGCCCGCGAGAAACTCGACAACCTGATCTTCGTCGTCAACTGCAACCTCCAGCGGCTCGACGGACCGGTCCGCGGAAACGGCAAAATCATTCAGGAACTGGAGGGGGCCTTCCGCGGCGCGGGCTGGAACGTGATTAAAGTAATCTGGGGCTCCGACTGGGATCCGTTGCTCGCGCGGGACGCGGACGGACTCCTCGTCCGCAGGATGGGCGAGGTGGTCGATGGCGAGTATCAGAAGTACACGGTCAGCTCGGGCGACTACATCCGCCGGCACTTCTTCGGCGTCGATCCACGGCTCGAAGCGCTCGTGGCCGATCTGAGCGACGAGCAGATTCATCGTCTGACCCGCGGCGGACACGACCCGGCGAAGGTCCATGCCGCAATGAAGGCGGCCACGGAACATCGCGGCGCCCCGACCGTCATCCTGGCAAAAACGATCAAGGGCTACGGGCTGGGCGAGGCCGGCGAAGGACGCAACATCACCCATCAGCAAAAGAAGCTCAACGAGGACGAACTGGTCGCCTTCCGCCGCCGGTTCGACATCCCGATCTCGGAGGAAGCGGCGCGCCGGGCGGAGTTTTTCATGCCACCGGCCGATAGCCCCGAAATGCAATACCTCGTCGGACATCGCAAGGCGCTGAGCGGATTCGTACCCGGACGACGCTCACCGACGGTGAAACTGAAGCCGCCGAAATGGGAGAACTTTGCCGAGTTCTTCGCCGGCAGCGACGGGCGCAAGGTATCGACCGCGATGGCCTTCGTCCGGCTGCTGTCGCACTTGATGCGCGACAAGCAGATCGGCCGCTACATCGTGCCGATCGTGCCCGACGAGGCACGAACGTTCGGCATGGAAGCGCTGTTCCGGCAGTTCGGCATCTATTCGCACGCCGGACAGCTCTACGAGCCGGTCGATTCAAACACGATCATGTACTATCGCGAGGCGACCGACGGGCAGATTCTCGAGGAGGGGATCACCGAGGCCGGGGCAATGTCGTCGTTCATCGCCGCCGGAACCGCGCACAGCAGCCACGGGCTGAGCATGATCCCGCTGTTCATCTACTACTCGATGTTCGGCTTCCAGCGGATCGGCGACCTGCTTTGGGCGGCCGGCGACATGCGCTCGCGGGGCTTCGTCCTCGGCGGCACCGCCGGACGGACCACCTTGGCCGGCGAAGGACTGCAACATCAGGACGGCAACAGCCACCTGAACGCCTTGGCATATCCCAACTGCCGGGCCTACGATCCCTGCTACGCCTACGAGATGGCGGTGATCGTCCTGGACGGACTGCGGCGGATGTTTTTCGAGGAGGAAGACGTATTCTATTACATCACGCTGATGAACGAGAACTATGAGATGCCGATCCTGCCGCCCGGCTCGACCGAGGGCATCACGCGCGGCATCTACAAGCTCTCGACCCGCGAGGCGGGGGCGAAGAAGCCCCGGGTGCGATTGTTCGGCAGCGGGGCCATCCTCCGCGAGTCGCTCCGCGCCCAGGAGCTTTTGGCGGAAAAGTTCGGCGTCGGCAGCGACGTGTTCAGCGTGACCAGCTATAAGAGCTTGTACTACGACGGCCGGGAGTGCGACCGCTGGAACCGCCTGCACCCGAAGGAGCCGCCGCGGCGGCCATTCGTATCGCAAGCGTTGGAAGGCGGATCGGGGCCGGTGGTGGCGGCCTTGGATTACGTCTCCGCGGTGGGGCTTTCGATTTCACCGTGGGTCACTTTCTCCCCTCTCCCGTTGGGAGCGGGGCCGGGGGTGAGGCATCGTCTTACATCGCCCTCCGCGCCGACGGTTTCGGCCGCAGCGAGGCCCGGAAAGAGC
>JAUWNG010000019.1 GCA_030612765.1 Planctomycetota bacterium | reverse complement strand
CTGGTTGTGGGTGGAATGGGCTTTTGTAACACATGGCCAAGACGATACCTTTACAAAACTACCGCGACCTTTACGAGAACTATTACTTTTCGCCCTCACTCAGGCCGCCTAGCGACCTGAAAAAGGGCAAAAGTCGAGCTGATAGACCAAAACTCCCGCCTCTTTCAACGGTGCCTTAGTGCTTCGGTCCTCGACCAACTCGATCCCCATCAGACATCCCTTCGCGCGGATGTCGCCGATGATCGGGTGCTCGGCCTTCATTTTTTCCATCCGGGTTTGTGCTATTTGGCCGAGGCGCAGGGCATGATCCAGCAAGTTTTCCTCTTCGATAACCTCGGTCGACGCCAGGGCCGCCGCGCAGGCCATCGGATTGCCGCCGTAGCTGCTGGAAGCGGAAATGCTCTCGAAACACTCCTTGTAAGGTTCGCGCACCGCAACGCAGGTGACGGGAAAGCCGTTGCCGAACCCCTTGCCGATCGAGACCACGTCGGGCGTCACGCCCCAGTGTTCCATGCACAGCCATTTGCCGGTGCGTCCCCAACTGGTGAGCACTTCGTCGGCCATCAGCAGGATGTTTTTTTCGTCGCAATACTTGCGCAGCTTGGGAAAGAAGTCGTCGGGGGGCATCACCGAACCGCCCCAGCCCTGGATCGGTTCTAGCACGAATCCGGCCACGTCGCCGGTGGTCCCCTTTTGGATGTATTCGTCGTAGAAGGCGATGTACCGGTCGGTGTCGATCGTGCCGTCGGCCTTCTCCCACAGGGGACGATAAGCGTCGGGCCGGGGAACCATGTGGGCACCCGGCATTCGCACCCGGCCGTAGACCGGTGAACTGATTTGCGCGAGCGACACGGCGCCGTAGGTTTTGCCGTGGAAATCGTTGAAACAACTGAGCATCTCGTTCCGCCCGGTCGCCGCGCGCAGGACTCGCATTCCGGCCTCGACGGCCGCCGTGCCCGCGTCGTAAAACTGAAACCCGCCGAAATCGCCCGGCATTACCTCGGCCAGCTTTTCGAGCAACATCGTTTTCACGGGCGTGGTGAAGTCGTGGGCGTTCATCAACCGCCGGGCGTATTTCGCCACCGCCTCGCTGACTTTCGGGTGGCAGTGGCCCAAGGTGGTCACGTATATGCCGGACGAAAAGTCGATGTAGCGGTTTCCGTCCACGTCGGTCAGCACGCAACCCTTGCCGGAGTCGAAGGTCACCGGAAACAGCTTCACCTGGCCGCTAAGTCCCTTTAGATAGCGGGTGCAACGCCGGTGGTATTCGTTCGACTTCGGACCCGGCGGCGGGACGCGGACGGCGGGGCAGGTTTGCAGGTCCACCTTTGCCCAATCCAACGTGGACGGCTCGGAAGCGATAGTGCTCACGATGATTTCTCCTTGATCGGCCGTGCCACGATAACCCGCGAGCCGTGCCTTTTTAGTTGTGCGGTCAAATTACGGTCGACGCCGCGGTCGGTAATCAGGCCGTCGATTTTGGTGATGTTTGCGAAGCGCGCGAGCGCCCGGCGGCCTATCTTCTCGTGGTCGGCCACCACAAAAGCCCGATTCGCGGCAGTCGTCATCTTGGCGAGGATGGGACTGAGTTCCATCGAGTCGCTGTAAACGTTGCCCTGTCGATCCACCCCGTCGGCGCCGACGAAAGCCACGTCGGCATGAAGATTTTCGATATTGCTTTCGGTCAGCGGTCCGACCAGATCGGGCGAGTCCTGCCGCAGCAGTCCGCCGAGAAGTATCAGCCGCGTTTCCGCGCAACCGTGCAATTCCGCGGCGATCGGCAGCGAAGTGGTGATAACCGTCAGCCGCCGCTTTGCCCGCAAGCGTCGGGCCACCGCAAGCGTGGTCGTGCCCGAGTCGAGCATCACCGTTTGGCCGTCCTCGACCAGTTCCGCGGCGGCGGCGGCGATGGCCCCCTTTTCCGGGGCGCGCCGCTTGGCTCGTTCGAGGAACTGAAACTCGAAACTTACGCTTGGGGCCGGCGCCGCTCCGCCGTGGGTGCGCAGCGCCCGGCCCGCCTCGGCCAGGGTCTGAAGATCGCGTCGGATCGTCATGCCGCTCACGCCGAACCGCTCGGCCAGGGCCTCGACCGAACATTCTTTTTGGACGTCGAGGAGCCGGAGAATTTCGCGGCGACGGATTTCCGGGGCGGCCATTGCAATTGTCCTAATCTGTGAGATAATGTTCATTATGCACATTTACGACCGTTCGTCAAGCGGACACTTGTGGGGGCGAGGGGAACAAAATACAAATGATCGTGACAACAAGAAAGTAGGGTGGGACAAGCGCAGCGCGGTCCCCCCATGCTTTTTCGCGTCTTTGGTGGGACCGCGCTGCGCTTGTCCCACCCTACTTTCCGCAACAGAAGGAAAATATAAATGATCGCGACAACAAAGGGTCGGAGAACATGCACACACAATTGATGGCCGGCGCCGCGGCGGTCGACGTTACACCCGACGAACCGCATTTCCTTTTCGGCTATCCACACGTCGCCCGGCGCAGCACCGGCGTCCACGATCCCCTGCTGGCGTCGGCCCTGTTCTTAAGCGACGGCGAAACCGCCGCCCTGTTCGTGGCCGTCGATGCGATCTTCGTCCCAAATGACTTGGCCGCTCGGGCACGGCGGCGGATCGGCGATTCAATCGGCGTTCCGACGGCGAACGTCATGACGACCGCCACCCACACTCATTCCGGTCCGGTAACGGTAAAATATCTGAGCAACGAGGCCGACCCGGTGGTTCCCGATCCCGATCCGCGATTTCTTCAACAGATGGAGGACGGGATCGTGGCGGCGGCCATTGCCGCACACGAGGCTGCTCGGCCGGCCGAGATCGGATTGGCCGTGGCCGACGGATCGGTCGTCGGCGGCAACCGCCGCGATCCGGCCGGACCGTCGAACCCGCGCGTGCCGGTGCTTTCGGTCCGAACGGCCGACGACCATGCGCCGATCGCCGCGATGCTCGTTTGCTCCATGCACCCGACGGTGCTCCACGAGGATTCGACCTTGCTTAGCGGCGATTTTCCAGCGCTGGCCCGGCAGTACCTGTAACGGACGGTCCTCGGCGGATGTCCGGTGGTGTATCATACGGGACCGTGCGGCAATCAAAGCCCTCGGCACGTGGTCCACGGCAACACTTATGCCGAAGCCCAACGGCTGGGCGAGGCCCTCGGCAGTTCGGTGGCGGCGGCGCTGGCGGAGGTTCATTATCGAAGCGAGATATCGATTTCGTGTCGGCGTGCGATGGTCGATTTGCCGTTGCGGGAGTTTCCGACGGAGGAAGAGGCCACCCGCCGTTTGCGGCAGGTCCGCGAACGCCTGGAGCGGCTTCGGCGCGAGGGGGCCGCTCCGGGTACGGTACGCACCGCCGAGTGCGACTGGTTCGGCGCGGAGGAAGCGCTCGTGCTGGCCCGCGCCGCCGGTGGCGGAGCGCTTAGCAGTCCGTTGAAAAAGGGTGCCACTGCTGGCTTGCCCAGCAGTGTGGGGAGAAACACCCGGAAAAACACTGCTGGACAAGCCAGCAGTGGCACCCGATTTCTCGAAAACCGACTTTTTCAACAGGCTGCCAGGCGGCCTTTGCGGCAGGCGTCGTAGGGGTTTTGGGTGTTCCAGGCGTCGATCATGAACCAGCCCTCGAAGCCGCCCTCCCAAAGGGTCTCAAGCGATTTGCGGATGTCGATGTGCCCGTCGCCACAAGGCAGGTGCTTCGAGGTGCCGCGGAAAAGCGTACCGTCGCTGTCGGTGAAATGGGTATACCCGATACGGTGTACGCCGATTCGTTCCAACAGTTCGTGCGGCTTTCCTCGGCTGCCGTTCATCAAGTCGCAATGGCTCGGGTCGTAAATCGCCTTTACCTGGGGATGATCGACGCCGTCGAGAATCTTAATCATGTGCTCGATCTTGTTGAAGGCGAAGGGCGGCTCGATCTCGATTCCGAACATTAGCTCCTCATCGTTGACGATCTTGCCTACTTCCCGCAGCGACCAGACCAGCGAATCGATGGCCTGGTTCACGGTCTGTCCGGCCACGTCTCCCGCCGGCCAGTAGCCGATGCACTCGCAGCCGGCCTTGTGGGCAAAGCGGGCCAAGTCGGCAAACCGCTTCACCCAGCCCTCGCGCACGCTCCGATCCTTCTGAAAAGCCTCCTGTCCGGACGTCTGGATGGAAAAGATTTTCAGATTGTACCGCGCGAAGAGCCCCCGCAGGCTGGCGATTCGGGCCTCGTCGGCCAGATTCACGTACATTTCCTTCTGGGGCCAGTTGGGCACTATTTCGATACCCTCGAAACCTTCGCGCTGGGCAAACTCCAAAACCTCCCAGATGGGAAACGTTTTCTTGAACGTGCTTTCGGAGGATGCAAAACCGTTTAGCCCGAAGGCCGTTCGCCATCGCCGCTGGTTGCCGCAGGTCCGGCGGGCGGCCTCTCTTGTCGGCTCCTCGGCAACAGCCGCTCCCGTGGTCGTTATCGCCACGGCAGACGCCGCGGCGGCGAACTCTTTGATGAAATTTCGACGGTTGGACATGGTAGGTTTTTCCCGGTTGCTTAAGGTAAAGGTAGGAGTCGAACTAGATGTGGATTTGGTATGGGGACCGTTGGGGCCGGCCGAGCCAGCGGTTGGCCTCGTCGTCGCCGACGATGGTTTCTTTCGCCGGGTCCCAGGTCAATTTGCGGCCCAGGCGAATGGAGATGTTGGCCAGGTGGAGGGCCGTGGCCACGCGGTGCCCCGTCCAAACGCTGGAGATCGGCGTCTTGCGGCTCTTGACGCACGCGAAAAAATTGCCCATCTGGTTGTCGCTCTTCTCCACCCGGACCGCGTCGTCGGGGAGCGGATGTTCCTCGAGTTCCTCGACCGGCTTGCCGGTGATACGGCCGCGATTGACGAACAGGCGTCCCCGGTCTCCCTCAAAAAGCACGCCTTTCTCCTTCGTATCCGACTTGTAGTGGACCCGCACGCCGTTGGGATAAACGAAGTCGATGGCAAAGGAGGTGGGAGTGTTCATCCCGCCGGGGATATTCGGCAGTTTCCCCTTGCCGTCGATGCTCACCGGCCCCGAGTCCTCGCAGTCCATGGCCCAATGGGCGATGTCGATATGATGGGCGCCCCAGTCGGCCACCAGCCCGCCGGAGTATTCATACCAGCCGCGGAACAAGTGGTGACACCGTTCGGGGCGATAGTCCGCCCACGGCGCCTGGCCGAGCCAAAAATCCCAATTCAACTGGGCGGGTACGGGCCGGCTGGGGAAAGGTCCGCCGTGCTTGGAATGCCGTCCCGGCACCTTGACGAGAATCCGCTGGAGTTTGCCTATCCGGCCGTTGCGCACCAGTTCCACGGCCAGACGGAATCTCGCGTCGCTGCGCTGCTGGGTGCCGACTTGAAAGACCGCGCCGGTCTGTTTGGCCACTTTGCACAGCAGCTTGCCTTCGTCGATCGTCAGGGTGAGCGGTTTTTCGCAATAGACGTCCTTGCCGGCCTGCATTGCTTCAATGGCGATTTTGGTGTGCCAATGGTCGGGCGTGGCGATTACCACCGCCTCCACGTCCTTTCGCTCCAGCACCTTTCGGTAATCCTCGTAAATCGCGGCCTTGGGGCTGAGGGCCGCTCGGGCGGCCTCGGCGTGTTGCCGATCGACGTCGCAGATCGCGACCAGATCGGCGAAGGCGCAGGCGCCTTTTCCACTCCACCACTCGGCCCCGCGACCGCAAATGACCATTCCTTCATCCCCGACGCCGATGGCCGCGAACCCCGGCCGATCGCAGCCGGACCTCGGCTCTTTGGCCGCGACGTGGTCCGGCCTCCACCACGTAGGCGCAATACTCCCCGCGGCCGCCAACGCCGCGGAGGTTTTGAGGAACCGTCGCCGACTGAAATGTAATTTTTGCATCCTGAATTTCTTCACGGTGGGGCAGGCATTCTTACCTGCCCTGGGCAGACAAGAATGTCTGCCCCCCCCGTCATTGTGAGGTTTGATGGTCCACTAGAACTTCTTGCCGTCGATCGTCTTGCCGTCCTGGCGGTTGCCCAGGCAGCGGTGGACTTCGGGTTCGATCGTGTAGTTGATGAACTGCACCGAGCCGTCGCACATGGCCATGTGGAAGCCGATGGAGTGGGCGCTGCCGAACAACCACTGCAGGTTCATCCCGGGGATGTCCTGGAATGGCGGAAGGTACTCCGCCGCCGACTGCGGGTTGGAGTTCAAAGCCGTCCAGCGGACGATGTCTCGGGAATCGCCGCTATAGATGCTCTCGTTGTCGCCGTAGTCGCCGCCCGTCGCGTAGTTGTCGGGATCGAGGTACTTTTCGCCCACCAGGTAGGTGTTGCTGGTGCCGTCCTTGATATCGGCCATGATCACTTTGCTCCGCTCGTAACTTATGCCGGTCGTGCCCCCCCAACTATTTAATATCTGGACGGCCGGCCAAGTATAGGTCGTGTCGCCTTCCTCGAGGGTCATGGGGCCGATGTCGTAGTCGTTCCATAGGTCGCCGCCGTTGATGGCGTAATCGTTCCGGGCGGCTTGGGTCATGGGCCCGGAGACCATGCGCTGTCCCACGACGCCCGGAAAGATGGATAACGCCGGGTAAACGAGCGGCCGGCGACGGCTCGGGCAGTGGAAGACGGCAAGCGGGGTGGCGATCCGTTGCAGGTTGGCGGTCCCGTACGCCGCGCCCGTTAGTCCGGCGCCAAGCTGGTGCAACGCGGTTTGCTCGATATAAGGCAAGACATGGTATCCCCAACCGCCGGGCTGCCTAGGGCCGGCGCCGCGATCGGGGTGGCCTGCCCAACCGTATCCCCAACCACCCGAGGGAAAGAACTGATGCGTCTCCTCGTGTTGCAGGCAGCCGAGGGCGAGTTGCTTGAGGTTGTTGCAGCATTGCAGTCTTCTGGCCGCCTCGCGGGCCGCCTGCACCGCCGGCAGCAGCAACGCGATCAAAATCCCAATAATCGTGATCACCACCAAAAGTTCCACGAGCGTAAACGCGCGAGGGGAGAGGGGAGAGGGGAGAGGGGAGAGAAACGCCCCCGGATCGCAGTCCGGGAGGGCGGCTTTTTGCCGGCGGGAGCGGTCGTTGCGGGCGACTTGTAGCGTGCGGGTTTGTGACGTAAAATAGTACATATGATTAGACCTCGAGTATACGTGGACACGTCGGTTATCGGCGGGTGCGAGGACTCCGAGTTCTCGCCCAAGAGTCTGGCTTTTTTCGGCCAAGTGCGACAAGGCCGTTATCTCGTGCTGGTCTCCGAGTTGACGTATTACGAACTGCGGAAGGCCCCCGAAGCCGTGCGCCGGCATCTCGACGGTTTGACGGAGGACTGCGTTGCGGAGGTTCCGATCGACGCCGAGGTGGACGCACTGGCCCAGGCGTACATCGACGCGGGCGCATTGTCCGCCTCGCGGCGAGCGGACGCCACGCACGTCGCCGCCGCCGCGGTCGCCCGCGCCGACCTGATACTGAGTTGGAACTTTCAGCATATCGTCAACCTCAACCGGATTCACAAATTCAAGGGCGTCAACATTCAGAACGGCTACCCGGCAATCGAAATCCATAGTCCGATGGAGCTAGGTTATGACGACCAAGAATAAGACATATAGTTGCGTGGAGATGAAGAACCGGATTCAGGCCGAGATTCAGGCGGAGTATGAGGTTCATCGAAGCGAATTCCCTTCCTTTGCCGAGTTTATCAAAGCCGCGTCAGGCAAGTCGGACTACGCGCGGGCGATGCACCGCAAGTTCGGCGCCTCCAAGCCCCTTGCCGGCGCACAGTCCTCCGGTTAGTATGACAGCGCTACATGACCTTTTGTTGGGGTGGCAGTTTAACTGCCACCCCAGCGAGTCACATCCGCCATCCTTTGTCCCCTCTCCATGCGGGAGAGGGTTAGGGTGAAGGCGGCGTTCGGCACGTTCATCCACGCCGCCAACCGCCCTCACCCCCGGCCCCTCTCCCAAAGGGAGCGCGGGGAGTTTTTCTATCCTTGTTGGGGTGGCAGTTTAACTGCCACCCCAACGGTTGGCCACTGACCACCGGCCACTGGCCACTAAACTTTACTTCCGCTTCCGCCATGCGTAGCACAGCAAACCGATCAGGCCCGTGGCCAGCAACGCCGTCGCGCCAGGCTCGGGAACCTGCCAGCCGGACGGATCGATGCCCAACTCCACGGCCGCGGCAAACAGCGCCGCGCGGTCCCCGTCCGTCACTCGGCCGTCGAAGTTCACGTCGCCCAGCAACAGCGAGGCGAGATCCCCCTCGTTCGATTGGTTGTCGTAGCCCAAGTTGGCCATCACCAGTTGGTAGTCCACTTGGCTCAACAGGCCGTCGGCGGTCGGGTCCATCCATTTGACGGCGCCGTTCTCGTAGTCGCCCATGAAGATCATCCCATTGGGGCCGAACTGCCGGAACTCGACGTCCCAGTCGGTCGGCCAAGCGGGAAAAAACTCCACCTGCTCGCCATCGACCTGGATCAACATCCGCTGCAAGGCGATCGAGGCCACGTTGGGATGACACTGGTCGGGAATCCAGTCGTTGTTGGGACCGTAGAATCCGGGGAACCGACTGCTGGATGCAAGGAAGTTCTGGACGACCAGGCTTTGGGCGGTGTCGGTCAGCCCGAGCATCGCCGCCTGGATACTGTCCTGGTGCCAACTTCCGTTGCGCTTCTCCCTGCGGTTGTTGAAGGTGTCGATCCCCATCTGAAGGTTGTCCTTGCCCACGCCGGAGATCAGGTAGGGAAAGACGCCGTACAGTTCGGGGTGCTCGCAGTTCCGACGGTTGGAGTATGATTGGCCGGGGGCGAAGATGGTTTTGCCGCCCGTCGTCCGCGTGGGGATAGCGGGCAGTTCCAACTTCATCCGCGCCCATTGATCGCGCTGCTGGGCGGTCGTCTCCGCTTCGGGCAATTGCAGCAGCTTGTCGAGCACGTAGTGCAGCCCGGCCACCTCGGGCAAGGGATTGACCGCCGTCCACCATGTCTCCAGCGACTGGGCCGGCTCGAAGCGGATCTTGCCGGCGGCGTCGCGCGGGTAGTGCGTGTCGTAGAACGCGACGATCTCCGTGGCCAGCGGCAACAGCTTCTCGCGGACGAACTGCCGGTCGCCGGTGTAGTCGTAATACTGGAGCATCATCGCAGTCACTTCGATGCCCCCCTGCCACTCGTAGCGGGTGTAGGGGCTCACCGCAACGCCGCTTCCCGGGTCGGGGTTGTTCCAGCCGTAGCCGCCGCTGTCCTGGTTTCCCCAGTGGTTCATCGTCTCGGGAAAGTATGCGCCCTGCGTACCCTGGCTGCCGTAGTACGTTTGCACGCGCTCCTTGGCCACGTCCAGGTTTTGCAGATACATGTCGAACAGCGGCTGCATCTGCTGGAAATCGCCGTTTTGGAGCATCGACCAGTAAGGGAATCGGGTGTTCTGAAACCAGTAGCAACCGCCCCAGCGGCGGTAATCGGCGTTCAAGTTGCCTTCCGCGCCCCCGAGCCCGTAGGTGTCCACGGTGAAGATCGAGCCGTTGAACTTAATCGGCGAGGCGCCCTGCCCGGAAAAGGCGTTAATGGAGCGCTGCAAGGCGTAGCCCCGCGAGACGGCCTCGGCGTTGGGACCGCCGGTGACGCGGATGTAGCTTTGATTGGCGAAATTGCTCCACCACTGGTCGTTGGCCGCCTTCCGCTGGTCGTAGGGGACGCTCTCGGTCTGGACGATCCGCTGATCGAGTTGGTCGATCCACTGCTGGGCCGTGTCCGTCCGGTCAGTCAGCGCATGCACCGAGACGACTTGGTGCGTGGCCGCCTGACTGGTGCGCAGCGTGGTCGAGTTGACGCTCGTCAGGTTGGCGCCGGTGATCGCGGCGCCGAACGTATTGTGCATCAGCACGTCGGTCCCAACGGTGTTGTTCGGGTCCAGACCTTGCACCTGAAGATTCTTCGCCCAGACCGACCGCTCGTTGCGGTGATACCAGAGGATGCGATCGGTCTGGCCGCCGACGACGGTGTCCGGCTCGACGTACACGGGGATCGGGCTGCCGGTTATCTCGCCGCAGGCTGCGTTCAGCTCTTTTCCGGTCAATTGCCGGCGCTCGGTCCGCCAAGGCTCGAAGCTGACGTCGGCGTTGAACGCCGTCGCCCGTTGGACGTCGACCTGAACGACCGGATTGTTCGGGTCGATCCAGAGCGTCACCGTGGTGGCGGCGTTGCCCTGACCGGTGTCAATCTGGATCGTGCCGTCCTGAAGACGGAACTCCTGCTTAAAGGGTCCGGCGGCGGCGAACGTGCCCTCCGGCAGACTCACGCGGACCTTGCCCAGCTTCAGCAGGCTGCCGTTCTCGTCCCAGGCGTCGGTCTTGCCGAGGTAGAACACAAGGTCGCGGCCGTTCTCCGTCCAGACGTTGACCCCGATGTCGCCGTTGCCCAGCGGCATTGAGCCTTGCGAGTTGGTGCTGGGGGAGTTCCAGACGACGTTGTAGTCGGCCGCGCTGCCGGCCGCCGCCGGCCGGGGCGCCGCGCAGACGATTGTCGCCGCCGCAACGAACAGCCACGCATAGTATTTCACGGGATACCTCCGCTTTCTGTTTCGACGAAAAACCTGCCTCCGGCAAGGATCACTGGGCTGGGCGAAACTGCGTCCCTTCGGACACATCCACCATCCAACTCCATATGGTAGATGGTGGATTTTGGATGGTGGATGGACTTGTTCGTCACATCCACCATCCGCCATCCAACATTCTTCCTACATCCGCCATCCAACATCCAACATGTTTGGGTGGCAGTTGAACTGCCACCCAAACGGTTCCGCACACGGAGTGTGCGGATTACACTTACTTCCGCTTCCTCCAGGCGTAGCACAGCAAACCGATCAGCCCGGTGGCCAACAGGGCCAGCGTGCCCGGCTCGGGAATGGGAGTGACATCGGCCCACGTCGTGCCGATGCGGATTTCATCGACCTTCATCGAATGATTAGCCTGGGTGACGCAAATGCGATACCCGTTCATCGCCCCAATGTTGCGATTAGTTACGACGGCATCGGCGGTGGCCGGTTCGACGTCCAAGTCGGGGTTGACGTAGAAACTAACTTTGTCATTGCCGCCGTCGGCATCGAAGTCGATCCTCCCTACCAGGAACGTCGTGTCCAGCGTTGAAGTTATACCGGTGCTAGCAGCAGTACTACCGCTACCGTCATTCACATTCACCCTCCATATAAGATTGGGAGGAGTCGTAACCCAGCCGACATGAAGCGCTATCCCCCGGTCGCTCCCGGCCTGCCCGACCAATTGCACCATGATGGGACCGCCGCCGGCGGGGAGTTCCCTAAGCTGGACAAGTTGGCTGAAGTACACCGTTCCACTGGACATGGACGTGTTGGTAAAGCGAATGGCATTGGCCTCGCTGCTGCCGCCAACCGTGGCTGTGCCAAGGCCTTGCTGAGTCAGCAAAGGATCGTAGGTAAGCCCTTCCGCCGACGTGACGGTGGTAGTCCCCGCACCCCCCGTGGCCCAATTGTCATACCACCCCGTGCCTTGGCCTTGGCCGTTCAAATTTCCATCTGTGTAACCCGAGAACCCATCGTAGGCAATGAGCGTCGCCTGGGCCGTCCCGGTCGCCATTAGAGTGAGAACCAACAGTAGACCAACCACTGCCGTCAAAAGAACAGACTGTTTCAGAAAACGAGACATGAGTAATTCCTCCCAAGGAAAAAAACACAAAAAACACGAAAATCTCGCCCGCGGACCACCCGCGGGCCGAACAAACCTCGCACTCTGTTTACCGTTTGACAATCCGCCGCCCGCCACGCGGAACGGCCGTTGGCATTGCGGGCCGTGAACCACGGCCTCGAAATCTTTACTTACCGTTGCTTTTTCTCACGTCCTCCTTGTTGGGCGTTACGTGGTAGTAGTCGAAGTCGACTTTCGCTTCCGAACTATGATGTTGATAGGTTTTGGCGAACAGCCCCAATTCCATCTCGGTCGTACACCCGCCCGGCAGACTACTGTCGTCGACGACGCCCAACCGGGTCCACGGGTCCGCCGCGTTCTGCTTGTAGTACATGGTCCACGTCTTGTCGGCGGCGTCGCGGTCCATTTTCAGGTAGGCCGAGGCGAAGACGACACTAGTCGATAGCAGTGGCTCATGGACGCCGCACGCCTGCACTTCAATCCGCATATCCTTGTTGCCACTTTGGTGGAATCCGTAGGTAAAGTCGAACGGATAGTAGGTGTTCGTGGAGTCGTCGGGGACATAGTGGTCCGTGTCGTACAGCATCAGGCCGGTCACGAGACCGATGGGGATGTTCCCGCTGTTTGCCGTGCCTATGTCGATCAGCGTCTCCACGGAAAAGTCAGGAGCGGGATAGTTCGACGTTTCGGTGCGTAGGAACGGCCCGTCGCCGCGGCGGCCTGCCCAAGTGTCCTCGTTGCCGGTGGCCAGCGAGATTCGCAGCCAGCCCGGGCGCTCGGTCAGGCTGTACTTGTTCTTATAGTGGGGATTGTCCCATTTCCACTTTTGGTTCAGCAACGGCATCGTGAAGTCGTCGGTCAAGAGCGTCGTCACGGTGCGTGGACGAATCCGGCGAACGAAGTGTTTTGACGCCTTACCCGAGTCGACTCGCCGTATCGTGCCCGAGGCAATCTGGATTGCTTCCCCCGCACGGACAAGCTCGCGACCTTGGCTGTTGCGGTCAACGACACTGACTGCACCCTCAAAGACACAAACCATCGCTGCATCTTGCCCATCTACTTCCACGGCGAATTCGGTGCCCAGGTCGGTGATGAGGGCGGTGGGAGTGCGGACGGAGAAGAGGGATGAAGGATGAAGGATGAAGGATGAAGGAGATTTCTGATTTGCCGCTTGCGGTTTCGCACTGGCCACTGACCACTGACCACTGACCACTTTTGCAGTGAGTTTTCCCAGCGCGAGATAGCCGCCGGCGGTGGATTCGACCTCGTAGGTGCAGGGGCCTTCGAGGATGACCTTCGCGCCGGAGTCGTAGGTGATTTCCAACAGCCCGGAAGAGAGGATGTATTTACGGTCTAAGGGGACGTGGGCGAAGTCCGGCGGGGGCAGATAGCGGGGATCGTCGGACCATTTCACATCGACCATGCCTGTGATCCGGCGGACAAACACCATCTCCTGCATGGCTTCCGACGGTGCCGACTGCGACGGCGCCTCGGCGATATGTTGGTGGTGGGTGACTTTTATGGCCCAAGCACCCAGCAGCATCATGCCCATAATCACCGTGGTAATCAACCAAGCCAAGGGTATTTCCTGGGAGAAAAATCCCATCGTGCCGTGATAGGCGTCGCCAAAGAGAGACGGGTTGTTTATGGGCGGCGGGACGTGTATTTCCAGCGACTCGGCATCCCCCTGAGGCAGAGACGGCGCGGCGGTGACTTCGCCCAAACCAGTGACCACGATACAGAGGGTGGCAAACCACTCGCGACGGGCCGGATCGGCGACCAACAACGCGTCCAAACGCTCGACCTCCTCCGGGGAGGCCGATCCGTCCAAATAGCGAACGGCCAACACGCCCGATTCGACATCAAAGTTTGTGGAGGTGGACATATCGTGATCAGGTAGCGCTACGCTCCTGCTCCGCCATCCGTTTCCGAATGCAATCACCCAGCTTCTTGTAAGCGCGGCTGAGGGCCACGTAGATCGTGTTCAACGAACGGCCCAATGCCTCTGCCATAGAGGCGCCGCTCTTGCCCTCCTGGTGGCGCATGCAAACCAATTGGCGGGCATAAGGGCTCAACTGATTCTGGCACTCCAGCAAATACTCCTTCAAGTCGGACAAACTCAGAGAATCGTATGTCCGCCAATGCGGCTCCAACCACGTCAACGTCTCGTTGTCCAAGACGGCCGGAGCGCTCCTTTGTTTCCGCAAGACGTGCAGGGCCTTGTGCCGGGCAACCTGGCGGGCCCACGACGGGAAAGCACGCGCGTCGCGGATTTCCTCGCATTTGCTCACCGCCACGACGGATACCTCCTGCAGAATATCCTCGGCCACGTGTTCGTCGCGGACCATCGCCCGAATCCAGGCAAGCAGTTTCACCCGCTCGTCGAACAGTAGCCGGACTATTGAGTCGCGGTCCATGGATAGATACCCTCACCTTCTCTCTCTATTATGATAATTCCACCTCGCGGCCAATTCTGTACATCCCCCCCCCCGATAAATCCAAGAGGGGGGAGTGCATCCGACTGAAGCGTGCTTGGTTTCGTGAATGCCAAGGGGTCGCGGGAAGGGGACGGGGCCATGTTTTCGGCTAACGGTTCGTCGGCAAAATGCGTTTTTTCGCCGGAAAATTGACCAGTCCCCGGCTGGCCCGTGAACGGTTACCAGAAAAGCGCAGCGCATGCGCAGCAGTCAGGGCGAGTTTTGGCGCCGGACGACGCGATGGGGTGCGACGAAGAAGACCCGGAACCAAGAAACGGCACAAGCCCTAACCCTTTACGAGTTTCGGGCTTGTGCGAAGACGTGCGAGACAATACGAAGCGGAGGGCAAGGGACTCGAACCCTCAACGGCTTACGCCGCACCTGATTTCGAGTCAGGCTGCTAACCAATTCGCATACCCTCCGACCGCTTACTAGTAATTTATCTCATCGGCCCTTTGCCGACAAGAAGGAACCTCGTCTGAATAGCCGGTAATGGCCCGACAGGCGTTACAACGCATAATTTCAGCAGATTCCGGCAAGGCGATCGTATGATTGCACGGCGGAATCCATACATTCCCACTCCGTGATAGGTCCTGAAAATCGGGTGGTAGCGACAATGGCCGCGGTGCGCAATCTGACGGTTCGTAGGGATGCTCGTGCTGTGTCGGCGCAAGCAGATTGTCTACGTTTGCCGGTTCGGGACTGCCGATACCGCCGAATGATGGTGGAGGCGCATCGGCCTCGGCCGGAACCTCAACCCCGACTGCCGTGCAACACGGTCTCGAAACAACAAGGAACACAATTTATGGATAAAGACACCTATCGCGTGGTCACTCGGGGGGCCGATGGGCAAATCCGCATCCGCGACTACGACAACAGCGAGGCGCTGCTAAAGCGGCATTGTCAGGTTGGCGTGGACGATTGCAGCACGGACCTGGGGTTGCGGGGACTGCCGGTGTTCCGCGGCTTGATCGGACCGATGCCCGAGGGAAAGAACGTCATCCGATACGAATCGCCGGAAGTATTCGAGACCCTGACGAAGGACTGGAGTACGGCGGCGCCTCCCCGGCGACGCTCGCGCAGCAAAACGCCGGCCGTATAGCAGACGGTTGAGAAAGGGTGCCACTGCTGGCTTGCCCAGCAGTGCGGGGGAAAAACACCCGGGAAAACACTGCTGGACAAGCCAGCAGTGGCACCCGAACTCTCGAAAACCGACTTTTTTAACGGGCCGTATAGCAGACGGTTGAACTGCTATTGTCGCGATTGCAGGAGGCAACCCGGCACTTCAAATCGATCGGCGGGCTTGCAAATTCGTGCAAGATCGGCCATCCTGGAGCGACTGACATTCTCCACCGATTCGAGCGCGTACTCCGATGATCGACGAGAAACTGCTTCCGATCCTTACCTGTCCAACCGACCACACCCCGCTCAGCGTCGCCGACGAAGGGACTATCGCTCGGCTCAACCGGGCGATCGCGGCGGGGCGGGTGAAAAACCATTCCGGACAGCGAGTCGAGCAGCCGCTGGACGGCGGCCTGCTACGCGCCGACAAAACCATCTTGTATCCAATTCGAGACGGCATACCCGTGTTGTTGGTCGACGAGGCCATCGCGCTGTCGCAGATCGAATAGCGAGTTCCGTAGGCCGGGTCGTGACCCGGCATGTTCGGGTAGTGATTGCGAATAACCGCCGGGTTGCAACCCGGCCTACTTCTCTTTTTCCCGTCCAAACCGAAACGGGGCGGCCAGCGCCAAGCCGGTGAAGTAGACCAGCCCGCCCGACCAAAGTACGTCGCTGGGAAAGTGGCAGCCGACGGCCATCCGCGCCAAACCGATCACGGCGCCGCCGGCTAGTCCCAGCAGCAGGAACGACGCAGCCAGCCGCCGCCGGCGTCGATAGATGACAAACGCCGGGGCCATCAGGTAAAAGCCCGTCGCCGCGTGCCCGCTGGGGAACGAAGCGTCCGACGCGACACAGCCTCGTTGCCCAACCGGGATGAAGTCTCGCTGACCGCTGAACGGCGCGGTATCGTGTGGGCGGGGCCTCTGCCAGAAGGGTTTGCAGACTTCGTTGACGAGTATTCCCGGACCAACGATCAGCAGCAGTGCGTAGAAAAGCCCCGGATCGCGCCAGCGTTCGATTCTCGCCCAGAAGAAACTCACGATCCAGACGATCAGACCGCCGCCGCCGAGAATCCAGGCGGGATACACGCCCCAGTCGTAAAGTGCTTGCCAGGGTTGCGCGTGCATCTGCGGCCAACGTGCGCATCGAGTTTGGCCGGCCGCATCATCCGAGAAAAATGGACGCAGCAACGCGACGTCGAGGTCCGTCGTCCAGAAAATGGTCGTCCCCGCCGCCAACACCGCCGCCGGAATCCACACGGCCGGCCGACGGAGGGCGGAAACCACGTCGACCGCTGTCTTCTTCCAGTAATCCATAGGGGTTGGGGATTGGGGATTAGTGATTGGCGAGCGGTTGGAAGTAGTGGTCAGTGGTCAGTGCGAAACCGCAAGCGGCCGGCTTTCCCTAATCCCCAATTCCCAATCCCTCCCTATTGCTCCCCCAGCACGTCGTTCAGCACGTCTTCGTTCACGTAGATCGGCAGCATCGGGTCGCACGTGACCGCCACGGCGATGGCGTCCGAAGGCCGGGCGTCGATCTCGATCAGCTCGCCGTCGTGGCGAACCCTCAACCGGGCAAAATACGTGTGGTCCTTCAACTCGCATATCATCACGTCCTGGAACTCTCCCCCGAGGTTCTCGACCACGTTGACGATCAGATCGTGCGTCAGCGGCCGCGGCGACGGATAGCCCTTCACCCGCCGGTCGATGCTCGTGGCCTCGAAGATGCCGATCAGGATCGGAAAAGACCGTTCGCCGTCGATCTCCTTCAGGTAGATTACCTGCTGGTCGTTGATTTCGCTGATAATAATCCGGGAAAGTTCCATGGGGACAGGCATAGCCGCACCTTCCACGCTCGCGATGAGTTGAAACGCTTGCCGGCAACCGCCGGACGCTACGTACCATTATAAGGTCGAGCCGAGCGTAATTACTAGAGGGGAGAAGAGAGAGGGGAGAGGGGAGAGGGAGAGAAAAAAGCCGTATCTGCCCTTCACCCTTCCCTCTTCTCCCCCCATCAACTTGCCATAGTCCGAAGAACATCCAGCAAGCTTTCGGGCACGGCCTTGTGCTGGGCGTAGGTCTCCTCGAACGGAGTGAGGACCAACTCGCCGCGGATTACGCCGGCCATCATGCCGCTGGCGCCGCGGTCCAACGAGCGGACGGCCTGGTCGCCCAGCCGCGTGGCCAGGATGCGATCGTCGGGGACCGGCGTGCCGCCGCGTTGCAGGTGGCCGAGCAAGAGCACTCGGGTGTCGAACGGACATCCCGCCCGGCGGAGCTTGTCGTCAAAAATGACTGCCCCGCCCAGTTCGTCCCCTTCGGCCACCACGACCATGATCGACTTCTTACCCCGCGCCTTTAATGTCTTGAGGTGTTCGACCGTTGCGGGGACGTCGGTGTGGGTTTCCGGCAGGGCGACCACCTCGGCCCCGCCGGCCAAAGCGGTCCACAGGGCGATGAATCCGCTGTGCCGGCCCATGACCTCGACCAGGAACAGCCGCTCGTGGCTCTCGGCCGTGTCACGCAGCTTGTCTACCGCCTCGACCGCCGTGTTGACGGCCGTGGCGAATCCGATCGTGTAGTCGGTGCCCAGCAGGTCGTTGTCGATCGTGCCGGGGCACCCGACGATTTGTCCGTCCCAATGTTGGGCCAGTTCGACCGCGCCGCGAAAGGTGCCGTCGCCGCCGATGGGAACCAGGGCGTCGATGCGGTGTTTCCGCAGGACGTCGGCGGCCCGTTTTACTCCCTCCTCGGTGCGGAACAGTTCGCTGCGGCTGGTGCCCAGCACCGTTCCGCCAAGCTGCAAGATATTGGAGACCGAACGGAGCCGCATCAACGGCTCGCCGTCGGCCTGATGGAAGAAGTCTTCTTCCAGCAGACCTTGGTATCCACGGCAGATGCCGATGACCTCGTGTCCCTTGGAGACCGCCGAGCGGATGACCGCGCGGATGCAGGCGTTCATGCCCGGGGCGTCGCCGCCGCTTGTGAAAACACCGATTCGCATGGGAAGTAGTGGGTAGTGGGGATAGTGGGGGTAGTTACGGTTCTTGTTTTGGATGGATCAATTGTCGATTGATTACGCCGATAATCTCTTTTGCCACGTCGCTCTTATCGCCGGCAAAGCGGCCCAGCGATTCTCCGCGTCGGTCGAGTATCTCGACTTCCGTGTCGATCGACTGCACGGCCTGGGGACCGTTGACGACGATCAGATCGCAGCGTTTCCGTTGCAGCTTTTTCATTGCCCCGGTTCGCGGGTCTTCGGTCTCCAACGCGAAAGCCACGATCCACTGGGAGTCTTTCCTGTCGGCCGCCAGGGTGGCCACGACGTCGGGCGTTTCCACCAATTCCAAACGGAGCGGTTCTCCGGTCTTGTGAATTTTTTGCCGTGCGACCGACGGCGGTCGATAATCGCAGGGCGCGGCCGCGGCAATCAATCCGTCGCAGGCCGGAAAAAGCCGCAAACACGCCTCGAGCATTTCCCGGGTCGAAACGACGCGATGCACTTCCGTCCCGGCTGTGTATTCCACGTCCACCGGCCCGCTAACTACAACTACTTGATGCCCTGCCTCGACGGCGGCCGCCGCCAGCGCCGCCCCCATCCGACCGCTCGACGCGTTGGTAAAATACCGCACCGGATCGAGGTATTCCCGCGTCGGGCCGGAAGTGATGAGGATGCGGGGCATTAGTGGATAGTGGGTAGTGGGCAGTGGGCAATGGGCAATGGGTAGTGGGTAGTGGCGGGTACTGACACGCTATCCTGCACCCTCCTTTTTCTTCCATCGACCTAGCCTCAATGTTCTGGATATTGACCCTATTGCACCAATTCCAGCGCACATGACCCCCGCAAATATTAGCCACACGCTTACGGTGATGAGAGGTTGGATGGCCCGCCGCGAATTGGAAGCGATTTCGTCAAGCGTGGCACCTCGTATCGGCATCTCACCAATACGGAAGCTGATGTACCCAAACAGAAAACACAGCGGAGCGATTGCCAGTACCAGGAGCGACCAATGCCGGGCGAGTCTCCAATGGAGGAATGCTGCAAGGAACAGCGCGACCAGCACGAACAAGATAAGCCAGCCCATCAACATTTCAGGGAATATAGAAAGCTGGATTGGTTTGGCTTCCATGTTCGGTTCCTCACATTGGCTGGGCAATCATATCGCCGCGGCTGCTCCTGTACCGATTCAGGGGGTGGCTGTATGACTGCTGCGCCAACCGAAGTGCGACTATCTTGTACTGAGGGATCTATAATTGGTGAACCTCTAGCGAGCCGGGCACTAAGTCTATGCTATAGACCCAGAGGATTACAATGGCGTAGAGAACGAGGAAAGTGTAGCCGATAATCAGCCCTGCCAGAGCAACACCTTCGCCACAAGTATCCGGATTCTTTCGGATTTGTCCTCTTGCGAGATGACCGAATACAATGCCCAGCAAGCATCCCAAGGGTCCAGGAAGTGGTACTATGGATAGACAACTGAACACAAGGGAGGCGATAGCCAGCCCCGACATCTGTGGCTTAGACTGCGGAGATACACATGTACTGTCCATCGAAATCTCCTCCTATGGCCAGCTTCCCAAGGGATGGCAGTACAACTGCCACCTAAAATCACTACCCACTACCCACTACCCACTACCCACTATCCACTATCCACTACTTCCAGCCGCTCGGCAATCGCCTGAAAAATCGTCTCCGGCTCGGCCATTCTGCCTGGGCCGCTGGTGCCGCAACTGAGGCGTCCTTCCTTGGGGTCGATCAGAATGATGCCGTCCTCTCGGAGTCGGGCCACGTTGCGCTGGACCGCCGGCTTCTCCCACATCAGGTTGTTCATCGTCGGGGCCATCAGCACCGGACCGTCGAACGAGAGCAGGATCGTGCTAAGCAGGTCGTCGGCCAATCCGCAGGCGGCTTTGGCCAGGATGTTCGCCGTGGCCGGGGCAACGCAGAGCAACTCGGCGTTGGCGGCTAGTTCGATGTGCGGATGGGCGCCGCGGCCGAAGACGCGGGTCAACACCGGCCGGCCGCTCAGCGCCTCGAACGTCTTGGGACCGACCAGCCGCGTGGCCGCGCGGGTCATGACGACCGTCACGCCCGCCCCGGCCCGCACAAGTCGGCTCACCAGTTCGGCGGTCTTGTAGGCGGCGATTCCACCGCTGACCCCGATCAGTATTTCGCGTCCGGTCATAGATTGCGGAAGTCCATATCCATTGGGCCGGGTTCTTTGGCGCCCGCCGCCACTTGCACGTTCAATTCGGTGTCGAGGAAAATCTTGTCCTGCATGATCTCGTCGATGACGACCTGCATTTTGTTCTTGTTATCGGCGTTGGCCAACGGCCGGGCGCCGGCGTTGAGTTGCACCAGGCGTTTCTGGATCAGCGTCGATAGCTTGAATCGCCCCCCGACCTTCTTGACAATCTCTTCTTCCCGCAGTTCTTCAATCATGTCGGCTCTTCTCCCATTCTTGTGTAAGAATCTTGCAGATATCGTGGACCGCCTGGTCCAGGCGATCGTTGATGACTTGGTGTTTGTATCGGTCGGCCAAGGCCAGTTCGCCATCGGCCCGGGCAAGCCGGCGTAGGACGGCCTCTTCCGATTCGGTGCCGCGGCCGCGCAGCCGGCGTTGCAATTCCTCGCGCGAACTGGGCCGCACAAAGATCGTAATTGCGTCGGCAAACTTGCTTACGACCTCCCGAGCGCCCTGCACGTCAATCTCTAAAACTATCCATTTTCCCGCGCTAAGGCCAGGGGTTACCTCCGACCAGAGAGTTCCGTACCAGTAGTTATAACTAAATACCTTGAAGCACTCGACGAACTCACCCCTCTGCCGGCGTAGCTGAAACTCGTCGTCGGTCAGGAAGTGATAGTCCACCCCGTCGGTCTCGTCCGGGCGCGGCGGCCGGGTGGTGGCCGAAACGCAACGGACCAACGGCACGCGGCACTCCCGATACACGCGCCGCATGACCGACGTCTTGCCGGCTCCCGAGGGGCCTGAAATCACGATCAATTTTCCTTGCGACGCCGGCACAATTTACTCTATGTTCTGGATCATTTCCCGGATTCGTTCCACCGCCGTTTTAATTTCGATGACCTCTTGGGCAATCTCCACGTCGTTGGCCTTCGACCCGATCGTGTTGGCTTCGCGGAACATCTCTTGAGTGAGGAAGTCGAGTTTCCGGCCGGAGCTTTCGGTCAACTCCATCGTAGAGCGAAACTGTTGCAGATGGCTCCGCAGCCGGACGATCTCCTCGGAGATGTCGCCGCGGTCGGCGAAGAGACTGACTTCCTTAATCAAGTCGGCCGGTTCGAGAGTTACCTTATACTCGGCCAACACCCGCTGGAGCCGTTCGTGGAGCCGGTTGCGATAGTCTTCGACGACCAACGGTGCCCGCTGCTGGACCCGGTCGAGACTCTCGGCGGCCGTGCGGCAATTGGCCTCCAGATCGGCGGCCATGGCACGCCCTTCTTCGGCCCTCATGCGTCCGAGGTTTTCCAGCGCTTCCCGTAGCGTGGGTTCGATCATCGGCCAATCCGTCCCGGCGTCGGAGGCATTGTCGAAGGTGTCGTTCACAACTCCCGGCAGCGGCAAAATGGCTTCCAGAGGCGGATCGCGGGTTTCCGTTTTTTCCCAGCCCTGCATCACCGAGCGAAGTTGCTTGTGGTATTGCTCCAGTACATCGACGTTGATTTTGTAATCCTCGGGCAAACGCCGGCGATCGACCCGGACGTTCACCTGGATCGTCCCGCGATGGACGGCCTGTCGCACCGCCGCCTCGACCAACGGCTCCAACGCGGCGTAGCCTTCGCTGGTGCGAACGGTCAGTTTGAGGAAGCGGTTGTTGATCGCGCGTATTTCAATCGCCACCGAGAGGCCGTCCCGCCGGCAATGCGACTCTCCGAAACCGGTCATGCTCCGTAACAAGGCAAGGTCACTCCAAAGGGGATTCGGGGTTCGGGACTGGGGGTTCGGGATTCGGAAAGAGTTTATTGTTTAGCCGCCGCGTCCACGCGGCGCGGCGGCGGGTGGCACTGGCGTCTCGCCAGTGCCTAGCGTGCGAGTTTTTTCCCGATGTCACTGTTCGGCGGGTGGCGCTGGCATTTTGCCCGTGTTCCCGTTAGCACTGGCGACACGCCAGTGCCACCCCGCCGAATGATTGTGGTTGGTGCGTTTCACGCCCCCTACTTCTATTCTGTTTTCGGGGCTGGTTTATTTTCGGTCGCCGGTGTGGCTTCGCCGGCGGGTTGTTTCTCATCGGGTGCCGGAGCCGAAACGCCCGGCTTCCGCTCCACCTCGCCACCCAACTCTTGATCCAACGGTCCTCCTCCGCCGATGCCCAAAACCTTCACGGTGACAATGCATAGGATGATCCAGAAGCTGGCCACGCCGATCGTGATTTTAGTAAAGAGGTCGCCGGCCTTTGTGCCGAACGCGCTCTGGCCTCCCATGCCGCCGAAAGCCCCCGCCAAACCGCCGCCCTTGCCGCGCTGGACCAGCACCAGCACGATCAAAAAAATCGCCGTGGTTAGCAGCAGGATCATCAACAAAGAGGTCGCGAAGCCATTCATGTGTCTTTTTCCATTGTTGTAGGACGGATTTCCTAATCCGTCCTTGAAAACGGGACGGAGTTGGAAATCCGTCCTACGTGCTTTCTTGCAGTCCTAAAAAAATCAACCGGCTTTTTCGACGATGCCCAAGAACTGCTCGACTTTCAGGCTGGCCCCACCGACCAAGGCGCCGTCGATGTCGGGCCGATCGAGCAGTTCGGCGGCATTTTCCGGCTTGACGCTTCCCCCATACTGTATTCGCACCGAGTCGGCAATCAAGTCATTATAACTATCCTCGACGATTTTGCGAAGGGCTGAATGGACTTCCTCCGCCTGTTGGGGGGTAGCGACCTCGCCCGTCCCAATAGCCCAAACCGGCTCGTAAGCAATCACAATGCCGGTCATCTGCTGGGGTGATAGTCCGGCCAGCGAGCCATCGATCTGGCGGCGGATGACCGTCATTGTCTGCCCCGCTTTGCGCTGGGCGAGCAACTCGCCGACGCAGACGATCGGCGTCAGTTCGGCGGCGAGCGCGGCATGGACCTTCCGGTTGACCTCTTCGTCGGTCTCGCCCAGGATGTGCCGCCGTTCGCTGTGGCCGAGGATGACGTAAGTGCAGCCGAGGTCGCGTAGCATCGCGGCGCTGAGTTCTCCGGTAAAGGCCCCGTCCGGTTGGTGATACATGTTTTGCGCCCCCAGTGCGACCTTCGAGCCGGCGATCGCCCGGCCGACGGCCTCCAGGTAGCAGCTTGGCGGACAGACGACCAGATCCACCCCATCGATGGAATCAGCCCCTTTTGCCACCCCCTCGGCCAGCGCCACGGCCGAGGCCCGATTCGTGTTCATCTTCCAATTTCCGGCAATAAACGGTCGTCGCATCCAAGACGTCTCCTAATTATTAGTTGTCAGTTGTCAGTTGTCAGTGGCTAGAAAACCGCTTGCGGTTTCGCACTGACCACTAGCCACTAGCCACTTTCTTACTCCGGATACGATCCGAGCAACTCCATCCGAAGCGTCTTGCGCTGCAAAGACGCCAGCTTGCGGCATAATCGCTTGTCGGCCTCGTGCCCCTCGATCTCCACAAAAAACAATGCCGCTCGATCCGGACCGGCGATCGGCAACGACTCGATCCACGTCAGATTGATCTTGTTCCGCTTCAATACCGCCACGGCGTCGGCCAAGGCGCCGGGCCGGTGTTCCAACTGAAACAACAACGCGGCGCGGTCGTTTTTTGTCCGGGGCGGCAGTTGGTCGCCGACCACCGCAAAACGGGCGGTATTGGCGGCGTTGTCCTCGATGTCCTCCGCCAAAACCTCCAGATTGAAGCAGATACCTGCTTCCCGGCCGGCGACGGCCGCCGCGCCGGGCTTCCCGCCGGCCAACTGGCAAGCGGTAGACGTGCTCGTGACCTCGATCGGCCGGGCGAAGTTCAAGTGCTTGGCCAGCCAATTGCGGCATTGCGACAAGGCCGTCGGCACGCCGTACACTTCCCGCACTTCCGCGCGAGGGCATTTGCTCAGCAGCGCGTGGCGAACGCACAGCGTCACTTTTCCGCAGATCTTCAATTCGTTCCGCAGCAACGTGTCGCAAGCGTCGGCCAGGTGGCCGTCGGTAGAGCTTTCCAGCGGAACCAACCCAAAGTCCGACTGCTTGCGATGCACCTCGTCGAACACGGCCGCGACGCCGTCGACCGGCACACACTCCGCGCTCCGGCCGAAATGTTGCATCGCCGCTAGATGACCGAATCCGAACGGTGGGCCTGGGAAGGCGACGCGAGGCGCCCGGATCAGCGCGCGGCAGCCGCCGGCAACCTCGCGCAACACCGCGCTGACCGAGCGGGCCGGCATCGGCCCGCGACTTTTGTTCGCCAGTCGGCGCAGGGTTTCGTCTTCACCATCGGGCGTCGTCGGCCCCAACGCAAGCTGCCCGCCGCGCCGCGCCGATTCGAGGACCAAATCCGCCCGTTGCTGCAACAACTGGACCAACTCCGAATCGAGGCGCTTGATCTTGGTCGCCGTGCCCGTGGAGCGGGCCGGCTTGGCGGGCGATTTGCGCCTCGTGCCGGTGGATATCGTTTTTTTTGCCTTGCGTTTGGCCATGCAATTACCGTTGTCACATAGTTTATTGGCTCTGAAAACAAATATCACAATAGACCTAATGATTGGACCAGCCGGTCACGCAATCGTGGGTTATGGTGGAGAAAATGTTTTTTCCCCGCCATAGAGCCATAACCGTGAGGACTGGTCCCAAGTTTTCAGCCAACCGTTTACCCGCGAAATGCGTTTTTCGGCCGAAAATGGACCAGTCCCCAGCCAGCCCGTGAACGCTTACGGTCCAACCATATTAGCCCCCAGCTATTGTGACACCAGCGTCCCGTTAACGCGTTGCAGCGCTACGCGACCAGGCGCATTTCGCTGGCTTCCAGCACCTCGCCGGTGATGCCGACGACGAACTCCTCGAAAATGCGCAGGTCCAACGCCGAGGCGGATTCGTGCTCGGGATGAAACTGGGTGCCGAAGGCGAACCAGTCGGTAACGCTCTCGATGGCCTCGATCACTCCGTCGGGGCATCGGGCGGTGACGTTGAAGCCCGGCGCGACGTCGTCGATCGCCTGATGGTGCATGCTGTTCACGCGGATTTCACCTTCGCCGTATACCCGCTCCATGATCGTTCCCATCTCGATTTGCAGGGCGTGGCGATGGTTGGGGTCCGTGGCGTCGAGGTGCGGGACCGCCTTCGGCATGTCCTCGGAAATGTGCAGGGACAGGGTGCCGCCCTGCGAGAGGTTCAGCAGTTGCATTCCGCAGCCGACGCCCATCACCGGAATTCGTCGTTCGGCGGCCAGTTCCATCAGCCCGCGGTCGAATTCCTCGCGGCGATGGTCCATAATCCGCATCGAGGGGTGGAGCATGAAGCTGTCGCGCCGGCAGTCGAGGTCGGCCCCGCCGATAAATAGCATGCCGTTCAGCATGTCCAGCACCCGAGACAGATCGGCCCGATCGATCATCGGCGGAAGAAGCATCGGCACGGCGCCGGCGGCGACCAGCGAATTGCAGTAGCCGGCATGAATATAACAGTACGCGGAAGAACCCTTTCGTGCGGACCGATAGTCCACATTGACGCCGATCAACGGTTTCGCAGCCATCTTGCACTCCTTCTTGGACACATCCTGTGTCGGTTAAGTAGAAGCGGAGGACTCGACCGCGGCATCTTGCCCGGAAGGGGGGGGAACTCGGCCGACTTGGCGGGAAGGAGAATGCGAACCGTATCGCGCGCTCCGTCGCGCAGGGGCCAAGGCATGTAATTGGGGCGATGCTGAGGTCTCGTGACTCCTTTTGAGCTTCGACGTGTCACCGTCGATGGAAGTACAAGTCGCCGGTGAATGTATGTAACGCCGGGGTAAGCTACAAGGGTTTATCCGTATTTTGTGGGGCGCAACCCCTTATGGCACAACTCCTTGTATTGCTAGCACTGCCGGCGATGTGGTTTTCCACATGCGGCGGCCGGTTATTCATCGTTTAACCCGGAGCCATCGGCGACGGGGATGTGCGGCGGCTGGTTATTCATCGTTTAACCCGGAGCCATCGGCGACGGGGATGTAGTGGGAGACTGCCCGTCGCCGATGGCTCCGGGTTAAACGATGACGTCGAAAAGGATAGATACTCGATGCCTTTCGCACTCGATGATCGGCCCGTACAATGAGCCGTTCACCGTATAGCCGTAGCCGCGCGAGTCGATCAATGCAATACGAAAACGTCTGTTTGGAGGCCATTTCGCACTCCCTACCCGAGCAGATCGCAACCTCGGCCGAGATCGAGTCGCGCCTTGAGCCGCTGTACGCTCGGCTTCGATTACCCGAGGGACGGCTGGAACTGATGACCGGGATCGCCGAACGTCGTTTCTGGCCGCTTGGCGATCCACCCAGCCGGATGAGCGTCGAGACGGCCGAGAAGGCAATCCGCATCTCGGGCATCGACCGGCAACAGATCGGCGCGCTGTTGCATGGCTCGGTTTGCCGCGACTTTCTCGAGCCGGCCACCGCCTGCGGCGTGCATCACCGCCTGGGCCTGCCCGACCGCTGCGCCGTCTACGACGTTTCCAACGCCTGCCTCGGGCTGCTCAACGGCGTGGTGCAGGTGGCCAACATGATCGAACTGGGCCAAATCCACGCCGGCGTGGTGGTGGGCACGGAAAACGGACGCGACCTGGTCGAGGCGACAATCGCTCACCTGAACACCGACGAGACGCTCTCCCGCCAAGACGTCAAGGCCGCGTTCGCCTCGTTGACGATCGGCTCGGGCAGCGCCGCGATCTTGCTTTGCGACCGCAAGCTGAGCCGCACGGGCAATCGACTCCTCGGCGGCACGATGCGCACGAGCAGCGAACACTGCCGTCTCTGCCAGGGCGGCCGCGACGAAAACAATCTCCCCTCTCCCTTTGGGAGAGGGGCCGGGGGTGAGGGCGGAGACAATCCTCCACTCGGAATAGGGGCCGGGGGTGAGGGCGGCGCAAACGCTCCGCCGCTGTTAATGTGGACCGACTCCGAGAAGTTGATGCGCGAAGGGGTGGCCGTGGCCCGCGAAACGTTCGATGAATTTCTCGCCGAGATGGGCTGGACGGCCGCCGACATACAAAAAACATTCTGCCACCAGGTCGGCCGTGCCCATCGCCGGCTGTTGTTCGAGACCCTCGGCCTGGACGAACGGATCGACTATTCCACGGTTGAATATCTAGGCAACACCGGCGCGGTGGCCTTGCCGATGACTGCCGCGATCGGCATCGAAAACGGCCATCTCCAACCAAACGACCGCGTGGCACTGTTGGGGATCGGCTCGGGCATCAACGTAATCATGCTGGGAGTCGAGTGGCAGCGGAACCTTGGCGATTGACGACTTTCGACTACTGCCCGTACCCGGCGAAAACCTTATCCGTGGCGGCTGTCCGTCGCGCTCCCAAGGGGAGCAAGTCGTCCATCAGTCCCTCGTCGGCGTGATCGTAGCCGAGTACGTGACCGAGTTCGTGCATTACGGTCGTCAACAGGTCGGCCCGCCCGTCGGCGGCGGTGTTCTGCCGTGCAGCCAGTGAGCCAAGGTCGTCGAGGATGAACTCCTCATCGTCGCCGGGCGTCGGATCGACGAACCAGCCGTGACCGGCGGCGTCGCGGTCGATCAGAATCTTCTCGTCCGTCGTAGCGCCGAGCAGGTTGCCCGGCAAGTTGGCGACTTGGATGGAAACGCTGCTTAAGGCCGTCGAGACCCGGCTGCCGAACACCGCTTCCAGGCGATGCGCCGCTTCCGTTGCGATCGAAGCCAGTTCGGCGTCGGTCAACGCCTGGACCGATCCGATCGCGGCGGTCGAGGTATCGACCGTCAACGCGGAGTAAACATGGAACGTGCCGCTGAGCGCGGATGTCTGACCGGTCGTGTCGGTCGCCTGAATCTGATAGGCGTGCGTGCCCGCGGCCAATTGGCCCAGCCGGCCGGCGTATGCGTTTCCATAAGGGCCGTAGATCGTGGCGACGGAAATTCCGTCAACCGACAGCGACTTCGACGCGATGCCGTCCGCGTCGGTCAACGTCCAGGTGAGCACCAGCGTCTCTTCGGTGTTCAGCAGTCCGTCCCTGGCGAGGTTGGCCGTTTCGGCCACCACAATGTCGCCGATCTGCGGAGCGACGGACGCTGCGGCAATCACATTGAAAATGCCGTTATGGGTGGATGCAATACCGTTGTTGTCGGTGACTTTGATCGAATAAACGTGGCTTCTGGCGGCCAGCGGTCCGAATACGCCGTAGCAATTGCCGTCGGCGTTCGGTCCGCCGACCGCGGCGACGGTCTGACCGTCGATTTCCAACGACCGCGCGGCGATACCATCGGCACTGGCGGCGTTCCAGGTAATAAGCAGCCTGTCGTTCGATTCCAGCGTGCCGTCGCGGTTGCTTCCCGTTCCCGCCTCGACGAGGACGACATGAGAGATTATCGGCCTGATTGCGGGCGAAACATCAAACGTGCCGGTGTACGGTGGCGAGGTCGGGTTGCCGTCCTTATCGGTGGCCACGATCGAATAACTGTGGGTGCCCGCTGACAGCGCGCCCAGCGGCACTCCAAAATTTACGCCGGACGCCGCCGCGTATGGACCGTAAACAGACGTGACGTTTTGACCGTCCACCTGAACGGTCGCACTGGCCACGCCGTCAGGATCGACCGCGTTGAAGGTCATCAGCAGACTCTTGCTGGCCATCAGCGTTCCGTCCCGAGGCCCCGTCGCCTCCACCACCAACACCCTAGAGATTGTCGGGCCGGTATCCACGGTGAAAGTTACAGACTCAACCGGCTTTCCCCAAGCCATAAAGGTGAAGGTGTACGTCCCCGGCGCCAGCGCACCGAGGTCATAGGAGTGCCCGACCGTCGTGATGGCCATCATTGCTAGGCCGGTCCAATCCTCAATTTGTGCATTCACGGCAATCGTATTGCCGCTGCCAACGATATTACCCCAGTCGAGGACGCGGTAGCCCGTATCCGTGAATGTAAGCGTGACGCCCACCGTGACGCCTGTCGGACCAGCGGACGCCTGAAGATACGTTTGTGACGGAGTTGGTGCGTATGGCACCCACCGCTCCTGATCCTCCACCACTACGATAAACGTGCCGGTGTACGGTGGCGAGGTCGGGTTGCCGTCCTTGTCGGTGGCCACGATCGAATAACTGTGGGCGCCAGCGGACAGCGTGCCCAGCGGCACTCCAAAATTTACGCCGGACGCCGCCGCGTATGGACCGTAAACGGGCGTGACGTTTTGACCGTCCACTTGAACGGTCACACTGGCCACGCCGTCAGGATCGACCGCGTTGAAGGTCATCAGCAAACTCTCGCTGGTCGTCAACACCCCGTCCCGAGTCCCCATCTCCTCCACCACCAGCACGGCGGAAATCGTCGGCGCGGTCGTATCGACGACCATCGTGGCCACGTTGCTGGCGCCTTCGTTGCCCGCCGCATCGGAGACCCGCGCCCGAAGGTTGTAGGTTCCGTCTTCCAACTCGGGCGAGACGTTGAAGGTCGCCGTTCCATCGACGAGCGTAGCCGTCGTATAGTCGGCTTCGCCGTCGTCGTCGAAATCGCCGTCGTTGTTCAAATCAACGTCCAGCAGCACCGTCGAGTCGTTGGTCAGCGCGACCTCTCCGTCCATCGCAGAGACCGTGACCGCCGGCGAGCCGGAGTTGTCGAACGCCGGGGCCGTCAGCACGACATCGGGGGGCGTAACGTCGGCAACCGTAATCGTAAACTCCTTCTCCACGTACTGGCCGGCATAGTCGGTCGAACGGACGCGGATGGTATAGGAAGATTTATCGGCGGCGTCGAATACGGCGTTGGTTTGGAGCTGATCGCTGACGATGATGAACGAACCGTTGTCGTCCGCACCGTTTCCCTCGACCAGCGAGTACGTATAGGTCGCTACGGATTGCTCGCCGGGGGTGGACAGAACACCGACCAGCGTACCGGCGGCCTGACCGTCGCCCACGCTGTTTTCGGACAGCAACACGTCGGTCGGTCCGTCGAAGGCCAGGAACTTGCATAGGAAGAGGTCGACTTCGCCTGTGCTTACGAGGGAAAAAACATTCGCGCCAGGGTCGAAATCGAGTGTGCCGAAGAAAAACCCGGATACGTATACGGCACCGTCGGTGGCGACCGCGATGTCAAGCTCCGTCAGGTTGTCCGGGGAACCGGCCAGAAAGGCCTGGACAAACTCGCCGTCAGGATTAAAGACCGACACGAACCCGCTTCCGTCTCCGCCGTCGAGCGCGAAGGCATCCGATCCGGGGTTGAAATCAGCGACGCCGACAAGGGTTCCGGTGGCATAAATGTTGCCGTCGTTTCCTAGCGAAAGTCCGCTGCCTTCGCTTTCCGATGAACCGGTGTTTTCGCACCAGACCAGGTTGCCCGCGGAATCCAGTTTGACGAGGATGCTGCCGGACCGCGCGCCCAGGTCGACGGAATTTACTTCCGCGGTCAGGCCGTACGACGAGAGCGATGCTTCCGGTTCGTCGAAATCCGCATCGGAAGCGGCGAAAGAATCAATCCCCGACGAAAACAGAAATGGGTAGTCGGAAGCAATTGAACCGAACGTTATACAGCCGCCGTTGGGACCGCCGTATATAATCGGAAAGAATGGAACTTGAAATGGCCCTATAATCCAGATGGACTTTTCAATGGAGGTTCCCGCGGCGTAAACGCTCCCGTCGGGGGCGACGGCGATGTCGTTCAGCAAATCGACGTCGTTTCCATCCAATCCGGTGGCCCAGACGAAATTGCCGTCCGCGTTCAACTTCAGCACGAAGGAGTTCTGAACATTCCAGGAGTCGTCGCCGACTGTAATGTTGTAAATGTCCTCGCCCGGATCGAAATCCACCACGCCGGAAAAATACCCGGTGACGTAAACATTGCCCTCGTCGTCCGCGGCGATGCCCGCACCTTCGTCGGCGTTGTCGCCGCCAATGATCTTTTCCCAGACGGGATTGCCGCCCGGGTCCAGCTTCGAGATGAAAATGTCCGTGTTGGGATCCTCGATTGGAACGCCCGCTTCCATGAAATAACCGGTCGTATGGACGCTTCCATCCGGGGCCAAGGCGATGGCGTGGGCCAGTTCGGCACCTTCGCCGCCCATGCCGGAAGCCCAAACGAGATTGCCGCCAGCGTTGAGTTTCATTGCGAAAGCGTCGTTCAGTCCGGCGCTGGTCAACTCGAATGTTTCCGCGCCGGGGTTGAAATCGGCCGTACCGTAAAAATATCCGGCGACGAAGAGGCTGCCGTCGTCGGCCAGTGCGATGTCGAATCCTTTGTCTGTTTCCGTTCCTCCGAAGCTCTTGGCCCAAACGAGCGCTCCGTCGGCCGAATACTTGGCCGCGAAGACGTCCGCCCCTCCGGCGCTGGTTAGATTGAGAATCCCCGAACCGGGGTCGAAATCGATCGTGCCGTCGAAATAGCCGGTTATGTAAGCGTTGCCCGAATCGTCCACGACCACGGCCTCGGCGGCGGCTTCATCAAACGTCGCGCCGACGTTCAGAGCCCAGCCGAACTCGGGCGAATCGCCGATCAGCCCGGCGTCGATTGTCGTGTCGGCTTGGCCGGCGGGGATCGTGAACAACGAAGTTACGCCCACCGCGTCGGCGTCGCTGTCCAACGTGTCGTCGCCGCCGGCGTCTTGAGCGGTGAACTCGTAGCCGACCGGAGTGCGGAAGACCGCGTAAAAGTTCGGGCTGTCCGGCAAGTCGTCGAACGAATAGAGGCCGTCGGCGTCGGTGATTGCCACGCCGAGGGAAACGTCGTCCTCGTTGCCGATTACCGCGTCGGTCGAGGAAAAGACTTCGGCCACCGCTCCGGCCACGCCCGGCTCGTCGAGGTCGCGGATGCCGTCCAGGTTCAGATCGTTCCAGACCATGCCGCCGGCGCCGACCGACAACAGCGTGCGGTCTTCCAGCGGTTCGAGATGCAGACGGCGGGAGCGGGAATCTCGACCGATTGCACCGCTGAGCTTCCCTCCCTTCGATGACTCATAAGAACCCAAACGACGACGCGGTTCGAAAAGCGAACGGCGGGTAAAAGACATTGCGGCAGTCCTTTGGAACATAGAAAGAGCGACCACTTCCGACAATGGAAACAGTAGACGCTCAGCCTGTTACTCATCTCTCTGAGTACGGGCTACAGTATGCCCCCATATTATCCAGAACGAATGGTGGTGTCAATGAAACAACACGAAGGCTGCCGGATATCCGGAAAAATTGGTCTTATCGAGGGGGATAGTGGATAGTGGGTAGTGGGTAGTGGGTAGTGGATAGTGGATAGTGGGTAGTGGATAGTGGATAGTGGGTAGTGGGTAGTGAAGAGTGCGAAGGGCTGGCCGCTTCAGCGGCCAGTTTGGCGGAATGCGGAATACAGAGGCGCGTTTTCGCAAGACAACGAAAAAAGCCCCCGAAAACAAGGGCTTTTTGCCAACCGTTGCGGTTCAATGCGATAGTAAACCAAAACACACAAGTACCCCCTACCGGAGTCGAACCGGTGTTATCGGACTGAGAATCCGACGTCCTAGGCCACTAGACGAAGGGGGCTTTTCCTTTGTTGTCGGCACACGGCCAAGCTAAGAATCATTAACTTGTACCAGCCGCCGCCCGCAGTGTCAATCGCCCTCGCGGAACTGCTCGGCAAGCCAGCGGCCCCACTCCCGTGCGGTCTGTTGGCCTAGCTTCGATCGGTTTCTCTCGATGGCGTATTGCAACAATCTTTTCATCTGTCTGTTGTCGAGTCGGTCGTGGATGGGCCAAAGCCGGCGTAGGACGGCGTCCGACTCGTCGCACTGGCCGCGGAGACTCAATACGCCGCATTGTCCGGCCAGGCCGAAGGCCCTTAGCTCGGGCTGGTCTTCGTCCAAGGTGGCCAGCTCGTCGAAAATCGCCATCGCCCGAGTATACTCTTCCTTGCGCAAGAAGATCAACGAGAGTTGTTGCTTGGCGCGGAGTGCGTAGGATTTCTTGTCGGGGTAATAGTCGAGCACGCTTTGCCAGGCGGCTTCCGTGCCAATCTGGCTGGCGCGATAGCACTGGCGCTCGACGCTAGGCTCCTTGGGAACCTTCGGCGGAGCGGGTTTCGCGTCGGCCAACAGCGGCGGCGGGACGACCAACCACCAGGCCGCGGCGCCGCCGAGGGCGAACGCGGCCATTAGCCCCGCCGCAAGCCAGCCCCAACGACGCCGGCCGGGCCGCATTCGGGCGGTGGATTTCATCAACTCGTCCAGCCGTTGGGTGGCCGCGACACGCGGATCGTCGGGCATCTCCGCCGCCAGCGACTCCCAGCCGGGCAGATCCTCGGGCCAATTGTCGCCGAAATGCTCCATCTGCACCCGGCGCAATTCGCGGAGCAGATCGCGGGCCGAATCGAAACGCTCCGAGGGATTTTTCGCCAACATCCGATGCACGATCCGGCACAGCGACGGAGGCAGGTCGGGACGCAGCGATTCGAGCGGCCGAGGCCGCGACTTCAAGTGCTGCACCGCAACCCCCAACGCCGTCTCGCCGGTAAACGGCGGCGCGCCGGCGAGCATCTGGTAGCAGGTCACGCCGAACGAATAGATGTCGCTGCGCGGGTCGAGCGGCTTGCCTTCGACCTGCTCCGGGCTCATGTAAAGAGGCGTACCCAGCGTGATGCCGATCTGGGTCAGGTCGTTCGAGGCGCCTTCGCGAGTCAGCCGGGCCAGTCCGAAGTCGGCCACCTTCACCTCGCCGCTGGAGGTGAGCATGATGTTTTCCGGCTTGATGTCGCGGTGGACGACGCCCCGTTCGGCCGCCTTGGCCAGCGCGGACGCAACCTGGCGGATGATCGACAGCGCGTGGCTCAGATCGGGCGGACCATGCCGGGAAAGGTAATCGCGGAGGTTCCGGCCTTGCACGTACTCCTGGGCAATGTAGTGCAATTGGTCGACGCAGCCGACCTCGTATATCTGCACGATGTTGGTGTGGACCAACGAGGCGGCGGCCTGGGCCTCCAACTCGAACCGCTGGAGATACGTTCGGTCGTCGGCCAGCTCCGGTTTGAGTATTTTTATAGCCACCCGCCGCTTCAGACGCTCCTGCTCGGCCAGATAGACCTCGGCCATCGCCCCGCGCCCCAGCCGCCGCAAGAGGTGGAAGTCACCCAAGCGTCGCCCGGATAGATCGCCCTCGGCGGGTTGGTGCGGGTCGGGAGCTGGGGGGGATTGGGAAGACATGTTAGCGCCGAGGTCAGCTTATTGGAACCAGTATAATTTATCCCCAATCGTAGGGAATTGCCAGCGTGGTGCGGGCCTCAGAGGGAGACCACGGTCGGCGTTCAACGGCGAACAAGAAATGCAACAGTCCGGGCAGCCCGCCGATGGGCCGACACCGGACTGTTCCCCCCTTGGGAATACACGCCGTGAGCCGTGAAATGAAATATATTACACAGACTCTCATCATCGGCACCTGCCGACATCAACTTTGGCAAACTTTGCCGACAAGGCGGATCGAGACCCCTCCCACCAACTCTCATTCCCCCCCACTCAACCCCATTTCCCTCTCATCCACTCACACTCCCCGCAATCCCTTTCCGTAGCCGATTCGACTCATAAACTTTACCGATTAGGTCGATTTTGAGGATGCTGCGGCCCCTCTGCGCGCTATGCAAGGAACAACATCGAACGAAGGACCTAATCGGACATGAGCAAGTTAAGTCAATCGATCCGGGCGATCGGCAGATCGCCATTCCTATGGGGGATACTGGGTTCCGTGGGGTTTTACGCCCTGGTCCACTACGGGCCGTTGGGTTTGCCGTTGGTGAAGCGTTACTTCGCCGGCCACCCGGTGGAGTACATAGAGACGATCATGTTCGCCGTCGGGTTGGCGGCGCTGACGATCAAATTGTTCGATACGTTCGCGCAACGAGCGGCACTCGGCGACTCGCCGCTGGGACCGGCGGTGAAAACGTCGCAACCGGCCGAGCAGTGCGACGCTTTGCTGGCGCGGCTGGATCGGCTGCCCGAGCGGCGTTGGGGCGAATACTACATCTCGCGGCTCCGCGCGGCGCTGAAGCACGTCCGCTGGCGCGGCTCGGCCGATTCGCTGGGCGACGAACTGAAATATCTTTCCGACGTGGACGCCGCCCACGTGCATTCCGGACACGGCCTGTTCCGCGTGATAGTTTGGGCAATCCCGATCCTCGGCTTTCTCGGCACGGTGATCGGCATCACGATGGCGCTGAACGGCATCGATTTTAGCGCCATGGACCAATCGATGTTCAAGGTGTTAAAAGGTCTGGGTTTGAAGTTCGACACTACCGCCTTGGCCCTTTCGCTGGCAATAATTTTAATGTTCGTCCACTTCTGCGTGGAGCAGTTGGAAAACCGGTTGTTGGAAGAGGTGGACAGTCGTGTACAGGACGAGTTGTTTGATCGGTTTCCGGCGGTCCCAGGCGGCGCCGACGGGCAGATCGTCGCCATGCAGCGGATGACCGAGATGATGCTGCAAGCGTCGGAGACATTGGCGCGGAGGCAGGCCGAATTGTGGCGCGACTCGGTCGAATCGGCAGCCGAACAATGGTCGAAGATGGCGGAGGCCGCCGGAGGGCAAGTGCAGGCAGCGATGTCGGCCGCCACCGGAGAACTCTCTCGCCAGGCCGAAGTGCTACAGAGGGCCGTCGAGGCCGCCGGCGAGGTCACGCGGTTGGAAGACGCGCTGAACCGCAACCTCGCCTCGCTGGCCGGCGCGAAACATTTCCAGCAAACCGTCCTCAGTCTGGCGGCGGCGGTGAACATGCTCAGCGCACGGCTGGCCGAATCGCCGGGCACCACGCCACAGATCAACCTTGAACCCTCCCGACGCGCCACTCATGCGGCATGAAATTCGTCCTCCGACCAAAACGCCGACACGCTACCCGGGCGGAATCGCGCATCGCGATGTTTCCGTTTCTGGCGGTATTGATCTGCACGATGGGCGCGTTGGTTCCGTTGCTGATGGCCATTACTTTCGTCGCCAAACGCCAGGCCGAGGCGGCCGCGCTGGCCAAAGCCGCCGAACAAACGGTCGACGTGCGGATGCGGCTGGAGGACGCCCGGTGGCGCATCGAGATGCTGCGCCAATCGCGGGCGAAAACCGAGGCTCAATTGGCCGACGCCCGACTGCAATTGGGACACTTCGAGGACCACGGGCGACGATTGCGGGAGCAGTTTGAACGATGCCGAAACACCCTGGACGATCTCGACCGTCTGGAGCAAACCGACCGGCGGCGGGGCAGTGAAACCAAGGCGGAATTGCGGCGCGTCCGCGCCGAAATCGACGCGGCTGCCCGGCGGATTGCCGAAGCCCGCAACCAGTCCGCCGCCCAAAAACCCTCTTACGCGATAGTCCCTTACGAGGGACCGAATCAAACGCATCGCCGGCCGATCTACATTGAATGTCGCGCGGACGCCGTGGTGTTGCAACCCGAAGGCATCGAGTTGACCGATTCCGACTTCGACGGGCCGCTGGGGCCGGGCAATCCGCTGGCGGCCGCGATGCGCGCCGCGCGTGAGTACATGCTGGAGCAGTCGAACTTCGACGCCGAGGCGGGCGAACCGTATCCAATGCTGCTGGTCCGGCCGGAGGGGATCAACGCCTACTATGCCGCCCGCGCGGCGATGACCTCGTGGGGTTCCGACTTCGGTTACGAGTTGATCGGCGACGATTGGAACCTGGCGTTCCGACCGCCCGATCCGCATTTGGCCCGAGTCGTCCGTCAGGTGGTCGCCTCGGCGCGGATAAGCCGGGCCCGGCTGGCCGCGGCCGCGCCCACGCACCGGGACGTCCGAACAAAAGTCGTGTATCGGGCGAAGCCCAGCGGCGGCGGTTTCGTCCGCGAGGAGGTCTCTTCCAACTCAGGCGCGGGCGGCTACCGGCCGGTTCGTCCCGCCGGCCCAGTTGCGGCGAGGAGGGACGAGGGACGAGGGGCGAGGGACGAGGGACGAGGGGCGGGGGGAGCGGAAAAACGCCCCGCGACTGCGCTCGCGGGGGACGGATACGGCGATCCACCGGGACCGCCAACCTCGGGCAATGCCGCCGACACAAATCCCTTGAGAAGAGCCAACGCCGCCGTCGCCGATCAATCGTGTGCCACTGGCTTCGCCAACGCCGCCGACGGCGAAAACGACACTCGGCCCGAGGGATACGTGGTCGGCCGGCCGCCGCGCGAGCAAGACCCGTCGGGCCAGTCGTCGGCCGTGGGAAGCGGTCGGCCGCTGCTGCCGGGTGGGTGGGAGCCGACTCCCGAGCCGCCACCCGGCAGGCTAGACGTGGAGCGAAATGACGATCCGTCCGATCAAAATGGCGGCGGATGCTCGATAACCACAAGTTTGACCGCCAAGCGTGGAAAAGGCTGGGGGCTGCGCGACGCCGCGAGCGGGTCGGTTGGTATTCGACGGCCGATCCGCATCGAGTGCCACGTCGACCGGATAGTAGTGTTCTCCGACCGCGGCCCGAGGGATAACAAAGTCGTGCCGCTCGGCCCGCGCGTCGAGTCGTCGGTCGACACGCTGATCTCGGCCGTTTGGGAACAGATGGAGGCGTGGGGGATTGCCGGGCGAAGCATGTATTGGCGGCCGGTGCTGAAGGTCTCCGTCGCCCCCGGCGGCGAACGGCGGTTCGCCGAGTTGGTCGCGCTGTTGGAAGGGAGCGGGCTGATGGTGGAAAGGAAGTGAGCGGGGAGTTGTCAGTTGTCAGTGGCCTTGTTGACTAATTCCACTCGAACTCGGGGAGTCCGAGGCGAGTGAATTTGTTGAGGATTTTACTTCGTAGCCGCGTTTCAGTTTGTTGGTTTGGAATTGCACGGTTTTTCAGATGGTCG
>JAUWNG010000122.1 GCA_030612765.1 Planctomycetota bacterium | reverse complement strand
ATGTTGTTTTGGCGACCATCTGAAAAACCGTGCAATTCCAAACCAACAAACTGAAACGCGGCTACGAAGTAAAATCCTCAACAAATTCACTCGCCTCGGACTCCCCGAGTTCGAGTGGAATTAGTCAACAAGGCCACTGACAACTGAAAACTAAAAACCATGAACAAACTCCGAATGGCCGTCGTCGGCGCCGGAAGACTGGGCGGGTTTCACGCCCAAAAACTCGCTGCTCGCGACGACGTTGAACTGCTGGCAGTCGTCGATCCCTTGCCGGAGAACCGGAGCCGGGTGGCCGCCGAGTGCGGCGCCGAGGCCCGCGCCGACCACGCCGGCCTGCTCGACCGGCTCGACGCCGCCGTGATCGCCGCGCCTACGTGCTTGCATTATACAATTGCCCGCGAGTTTCTCGAGGCGGGCGTCCATCTGCTGGTCGAAAAACCGCTCTGCACCAGCCGGAGCGAGGCCAATGAGTTGGTCTCCGCCGCGCGGCGGAGCAACGCCGTGCTTCAGGTGGGCCACGTCGAACGGTTCAATCCCGCGTTTCGCGCCGCCGCGGCCGAGGTCTCCGAACCGAAATACATCGAAGCCGTCCGCACCAGCGGATTCACCTTCCGCTCGACCGACGTGGGCGTGGTGCTCGACGTGATGATTCACGACATCGATCTGGTATTGTCGATGGTCCGCGGCCCGCTGCGCAAGGTCGATGCCCTGGGCTTCTCGGTCCTCGGCGGTCACGAGGACGCGGCCAACGCCCGGCTGGAGTTCGAGTGCGGCTGCGTGGCCGCGCTCTCGGCCTCTCGGGTCAGCGACGAACAAGTGCGTCGGATGCAGGTCTGGTCCGCCGCCGGTTTCACGAGCATCGACTTCGCCGCCCGCGGCGTGAAGTTTGTCCGCCCCAGCGAGACGCTCCGCCGTCGTCGGTTCGACGTAAACCGGCTGACGCCCGAGCAAGTCGAACACTACCGCGTCCATTTTGCCGAGGAGCATCTGCCCCGGAAAACAAAGAGCTTCGACGCGGTCGACGCCTTGGTCTTGGAGCAGGACGATTTCGTTGAATCGATCCGCACGGGCCGTCAACCGTTGGTCGGTGGCGAGGCGGGCCGCGACGCACTATCGGTGGCCGGTCAGATACTCGCCCGTATCGACGCCCATAGCTGGAACGGCGAGCTAAACGGCCCGTCCGGCCCGTTGGCCAAATCCCACGGCCATATTCTACCCGCTCCCCACTTCGATCTCTCCCCCTCGTCGAAGACGATTCCGCATAAAAAGGCAGGGTAACGCACCCGAACCGGTGTTCGAGCATCCCTTGCGGCGTTGACGCTTTCCACGACGCTCTTTATACTTATTTCATGGACTCGACCATCATCGAAAGAGCCGTCGATTTGATCCTCGAAGCCGCGCCGGCCGGATCGAAAGTGCTGTTGTTCGGTTCTCATGCACGGGGCGATGCGGGACCGGAAAGCGATCTGGATTTCCTCGTAATCGAGCCGGAAGTAAAAGCATACCGCGAGGAGATGGTTCGCCTGCGGGAAGTGTTGCAACCGTTGCGCGTACCGGCCGACGTGTTGGTGACCACGGAGGCCCTCTTCGAGGAGTGGCGCGACACGCCGGGTACCGTCCTCTATGAAGCCGCCAAAGAGGGGAGGGTCTTTGATGCAGTCCGCTAAGCTCGCTCAACTCCTCTTGGGGAAAGCAAAGCAAGACGAGTATGTAATGAATCGACTCTTGGAGGATCAATCGGCCCCGGACGAAGCAATCGGTTTCCACGCCCAGCAAGCCGTGGAAAAAATGACCAAGGCCGTCCTTGCCCATCGCGGAATCGCTTGTAGACGGACTCATCAACTGGGGGAATTAGTTGCACTCTTGCAGGATTCCGGCATTTCATATCCGCCGGAGCTATCCGAAGCGGTGGCCTTGACGCCTTTCGCGGTCGAGTTTCGCTACGACCCGTTTCCCGTCCCGGACGACGCCACCCGACCATTCGACCGACAATGGGCCAAACGTTGCATCGAACGCATCGGCGACTGGGCATCGTCCGCTCTTGAGGAAAAAGAGTGATCGTTATAATTGTTGACCGTCGCCATCCGCATCACAATCATCTTCCACCAGGACCAAGTGGGCCAACGTGACTGCCCGAAGCTCCTGGCGGGTGTGCTCGGCAACGCCAGAAAACGTGCGTTCCAGCTTCAACTTCAATTCCGCGGGTAATCCGTCGTGGATCGGCAAGGTGGAAACGACGGGACCGCCGACGGCCTCGATCAGATCGAGCAAGGAGATGTCCTTCGGACTTCTTCCGAGAGAGTATCCCCCTTCGACGCCGCGAGTCGATTCCAGGATTCCGTGAGAAACCAGGTTGCGCAGGATTTGCAGCAGGAAGCGTTCGGGCATTCCCCCCTCCGCCGCCAAACGGCTGCATGGAACAGGCGTTCCCCCCGACTCCGACCGGGCCAATTGCAAGGTTGCATGTAGGGCATACGACACGGTGCGAGATAGCTTCATTAGCTAAAAAATACTCCCCAACCAATCGTTGTGTTGTGTACTGGAGGGAAGTATATCAAGTAGCTCTGCACGGGTCAATAGAAGGGTGAGTTGTGAGGGTATGGATTTGTTTTCGTGGGGGGGGTGCAAGGCGGGAGGGAGGGATGAGGGATGAAGGATGAAGGATGAAGGATGAAGGATGAAGGATGAAGGATGAAGGATGAGGGAATGTGGATTGGGCAGTAGGACTGTCATTATTGGCTGTACGCCGTCAACTCATCCTTCATCCTTCATCCTTCATCCTTCCCCATTCCCTCCTCTCCCTTGGCGAACAGCGCATGCCAGGCCAGCAGCGCGGCGCCGCAGACCAAAGAGCAATCGGCGAGATTGTAGTTTGGCCAGTGCCAACGGCCGATCTCGATCATCAAGATAAAATCGCGCACGGCGTACACGGTATCGCCGGGTTGCTGGCCGGGATAACCGACGGGCCACTTAAGACCGGGCAGTCCCAGCCGATCGTAAAGATTGCCGAAAATACCGGCAGTGACCAACCCCAAGGCAATCGTCAAAAACCGATCCCTGGCCGCGCCGACCGGAAAGAGCCACACGACGATGCCCACCGCCGCGCAAATCGACATCGCGGCCAGCAGCAACGAGTAGCCTTGTCCCAGGCCGAACAGCCCGCCGGTGTTCAGACTGGTCTGGAAGCCGAACACGCCTTTCCAAAGCCAGCAGATTTTGCTGTCCGGCCCGGGCATGCCGAGCCGCGCGAACGCCAATGATTTAGTGGCCAGATCGGCCGCGCAGATGCCGACCGCCAGGGTGAAGAAGACAACATAACGGCTAAGCGGGATCGCTTTATTCAAGGCCGCTGTTCCTGCTGTTCGGCGCAGCGGATACACAAGATGGCGTAAGGAATGGCTTTCAGCCGCTTCTTCGGGATCCTGGCGCCGCATTCCTCGCACTGGCCGTAAATCCCCTCTTCGATCCGTTCGAGTGAGGTTTCGATTTGGGCCAGTGTTCCACCCTCGTTTTCCATCAGGCTAAGGGTGAACTCCTGCTCGAAATTATCGCTGCCGAGGTCGGCCATGTGGATCGGCATACTCGATAAGTCCCCATTGGCCTCGCTACGGCTCTTCTTCAATGCGGCGTCGGCCAAATGATCGACGTCGTCGCGGAGCCGTACCCGCAGGGTAAGAAGCTGATCTTTGAAGACCTGCATTTCCGCCTTCTTCATCGAATCCCTTTCCACGTGAGACTTGCTCAGTGTACCTGATTCTCGGTTCCCACAGACTTGTTATTCTAAGCTGGGGGAAAGTGGTTGTCAAACATACCAGTTCTACTGAGGGGGGGGTGAGTTTCTTGGCCTACGGAAAACTCCGTTTTCCGGAACATCACCCCACCGGCAGCGGGGCATCGTGGGACTTGATCGAACAAGAGTAATCGCCTAGATTGCAGTTTCGCCCGATTTGACTATCCATAATTCTCTCTACACTATCCACTATCCACTATCCACTACTTATGCCACTTCGCATTGCAATTCACGGGGCTGCGGGTCGGATGGGACGACGACTGGTCGCCCTGGCCGCGGCCGATCCGCAACTTTCCATCGCCGCCGCCATCGACGCGCCCGATCATCCGCGGCTAGGCGAAGACGCCGGAACGGTTGCGGGCGTCGAACCGATCGGCACGCCGCTCGGGACAAGCCTCGACGCGGACGTCGACGTGGTTGTAGACTTCTCGCTGCCCGTGGCCGGTGAAAAAATAATCGACCTCTGCCGGCAAAAGAAGATTCCGCTGGTCTCGGCCACCACCGGTTTCGACGAGTCGCAGACCGAAAAGCTCCGCGCCGCCGCCGAAGAGATTCCGCTGCTCTGGTCGCCCAACATGAGCCTGGCGGTCAATTTGACGATGAAGCTGACGGAAATGGCGGCCCACGCGCTGAAGGACCGCGACGCCGACGTGGAAATCATCGAGCGGCACCACCGCTTCAAGGAGGACTCGCCCAGCGGCACGGCCTTGAAGTTCGGCCGGATCATTGCCGCCGAGATGGGGCAAACCGAACATCGGCACGGCCGCGAAGGCCGGTCGGGCAAGCGGCCGCATCAGGAGATCGGCTATCACGCCGTCCGCATCGGCGACAACCCCGGAGAGCACGCCATCCTCTTCGGCATGTTGGGCGAGACGATCGAGTTGTCCGTCCGCGCCACCAACCGCGATTGCTACGCCGCCGGCGCGTTGGCCGCCGCAAAGTTTCTCGTCGGCAAGAAGCCGGGCATGTATGATATGAACGATGTGTTGGGATTATGAGGAGTGCATAATGAAAGATGTCAATTCCAGGACGAAAAGAAAACGCTTCTTTCAGCGATTGTCCGACGGCATTTCGATTTCAAAGGTCGGCCGGAGACGATTACCACAGATAAAACAGCCCATTTTGACACAAATCATTTGAACCACATTGTTTGGGACGATGTCCGTGAATTCCGAGAATTCCGAACGAGCCTTGCAAACAGGATTTTGGCAACAATTGGCAGAGGTCCCAAGGAAAAGAGTAATCCTTCATAGGGGGGCATGAAGCGGCAAACGGCAACCCTTCTGTTTTTCACTATTCCAGCGATAAAGACGACCGAATAGAATATCGATTGTGAAGGAGAACAACTTCAGGAGCCTGTTATGGCGACTACAGTGGATTTGGCTGCGTTTAATCGCGGCACCGACCCGATTCTCGATTTCTTCAGCATCGAGCAGGCCCGCGCACTGGCGGCGTATCGCGGCGATGACCCGCTGAGGGCCAGGATCGAGGAATTGGCCTCGAAGCATACGGAAGGCGAATTGACCGATTCCGAGCGGGCCGAATATGAAGGATACGTTCAGGCCAACAAGTTCATCGCCATCCTTCAGGCAAAAGCCAAGAAACTCCTCGATAACGGCTCGTCCGCATGAACGCCGCCACGCGAAGCCAGGTTTGCCGCCGGGCAGATTTTCGTTGCGAGTATTGCGGATTGCATCAGGACCAATCGCCGTTGGCCGCCTTGCACGTCGAACATATTCTACCACGGAAACACGGCGGGAGTGATGACTCCGACAATCTCGCGCTGGCTTGCATCGACTGCAATTTGCACAAAGGCAGCAACGTAGCGGGTTACGATCCCAAGACAGGACGTTGACCGAGCTGTTCCACCCTCGCAGTCAGTCATGGCATGAACACTTTGAGCGCCAGGGTGCGATGATTGTCGGTAAAACACCTATCGGACGCACCACGATCGAAATTCTACAATTGAATGACGAAGAACGATTGCAGTTGCGAACAGCGTTTGGTCAGTGAGTCACCTCCGGCAAAGCCGGAGGCTTCCATTGTGAACCGCCAACCAATCCGTGAACGGTTACGTTCTAGGATAATAATCTCGGAGCATGGGTTATGAGCCGTTTCGAGCAGACTTTCGCAAACTTCCTCCTCCATCATCAGGAAAAGCACAACCGCACCTACCACTTCCTGATTCTGATGGACGCGCTGGTCAGCGCCGCAAAACGCATCCAACACTACTACCTGACCGGAGCGTTGAAAGGAAACCTCGGGCAGGCCGGAAGCGTCAACGTGCAGGGCGAAAACGTCATGCGCATGGACCAGATCGCCCATAAAATCGCCATTCATTACCTGAAAAGCTCGGGGCGGATAATTCACGCGGTCAGCGAGGAAGCGGAGGAAATCATCCCGCTGAATCCAGACGGACGATACTTCATCTATTTCGATCCGTTGGACGGCTCGTCGAACATCCCCCACGGGCTGCCCGTCGGCTTCTTGTTCGGCATCGCCAAACGCAACCTGGAAGGCCCCGAGGACGGACACCTGAGGGCGGGCAAAGATTACATCGCCGCCGGAATGTTTGTGATTCCCACCGGGACTTTTACCCTGGGACTGAGGAACGCCGGCACTTGGCGGTTCCACATCGACGAGACGATGACTTACGTCAAGCCGCGAAAGATGGTCCTTCCCCAAGACCCCGGCACATGGGAATTGTCGTTCAACGCCGCCAACCGCCACACGTACTCCGATCCCGTTCAGAAGTGGATCGCGGAGAACGAAGACAAATACGCCTTCCGATACCTTGGCGCGCTGGCCGGAGATTTCCACAGAGTCCTGACCAACGGCGGCATGTTCATGTACCCGGTCATCGCCAACCACACGGACCCGAAAAAGAACCGTCCCGAGGGAAAACTGCGCCTGATGTACGAGGCCGCGGTCGTGGCGTTCATGTGCCGCGAGGCGGGCGGAATGGCCGTCGATGAAAAGGGAACTCCGATCCTCGACATCCAGCCGCACAGACATCACCAGCGGACGGCCGTTTACGTGGGCTCCAAGGAGTTGGTGGAGGATATTGCCCGCCGGTTGCGAGAGGAAAACGGTGATTGACCCCCCGGAGCGTCGCGGCGATTCATTGGGTGAATGCATACGGGGAAAGCGGTTTTTTACGTTCAACCCGACCCGCCGTGTATTTACGGCGGGCTAAATATGCTTTTCCAAGACACGTTCTCGGAGCATATCTCCAAGCGTGGCTTGTGGTTATCGCTATCTTTGTGCCGGCCGGCGGGAGAAATCGACCTCGGGCAACCCCCCATTGACAGCCTGGGGCGAAGCTGGCAGAATACGTGATTCTCGGTTCTCGGTTGCCGAGGGGTTGTCTATCCAGGAATGCGAGTACAAATGCCCACGATCAACCAACTAGTGCGGAAGCGGCGGCGGAAGGTGCGCAAGCACAGCAAGGCTCCCGTGTTGAACAAGTGCCCGCAAAAGCGGGGAGTCTGCTTGCAGGTCAAGACCATGACCCCGAAGAAGCCGAACTCCGCCCTGCGGAAGATTACCCGCGTCAGGCTCAGCAACGGTAAGGAAGTCACCGTCTACATCCCCGGCGAGGGGCATACCTTGCAAGAGCACTCGATCGTGTTGGTCCGCGGCGGCCGGGTCCGCGATTTGCCCGGCGTGCGTTACCAAGTGGTCCGCGGCTCGTTGGACACGCTTGGCGTGACCGACCGCAAACAATCCCGCAGCCGTTACGGAGCGAAGAAACCATCGTAAGAAGGGGACTCGGGGTTCGGGATTCGGGGCTGGGAAAAAGACATTTTTTCCTACCCCGAATCCCCGAATCCCGAATCCCCGAATCCCGAATCCCGAATCCCGAATCCCCGAATCCCCGAATCCCTACTTTACCATGGGTCGTTTTACCGCCAGCAAAAAAATGCTCACCCCGGATCCGAAGTACGGGTCGATTTTGGCGAGCAAGTTTGTCAACTGTCTGATGTGGGACGGCAAGAAGAGCGTTGCCGAGTCGGCTTTTTACGACGCGCTCGAGTTGCTCCGCGAGAAGGTCAAGGACGTCGAGCCGATCGACGTCTTCACGCAGGCGGTGGAAAACGTCAAGCCGAACATCGAGGTCCGCTCGAAGCGCGTCGGCGGTGCCTCCTATCAGGTGCCGATGCAGGTCAACCGCTTGCGGCAGCAATCGTTGGCCATCCGCTGGATTTTAGGGGTGGTTCGGGAGAAGAAAGGACGGCCGACCAGCCAGAAACTGGCCGCCGAGCTTTTGGCCGCCTACAACCGCGAAGGCGCGGCCATGACCAAACGCGAAAACGTCCACCGCATGGCCGAGGCCAACAAAGCCTTCGCCCATTTCGCCTGGTAAACGCAGCGTGCGTGTGCCACTGCTTGCTTGCAAGCAGTGCAAGAACGGGATACGTCACCGATTTCCTTCGACGCCGTGCCGGTCGCCCCCCTTGCCGACACGGCGTTCTTATGCGCTGATTGTAGTCAGTTGTCAGTTATCAGTAGGCCGGGTCGTGACCCGGCAAAATGTTCGCCGGGTTGCAACCCGGCCTACTTTGCTTTGCTATCATGCCACAAGACATCCAACAACTCCGCAACATCGGCGTCATCGCCCACATTGACGCGGGCAAAACCACCGTCACCGAGCGGATGCTGTTCTTTAGCGGCTTCAGCCATCGCGTCGGAGAGGTGGACAAGGGAACAACCGTCACCGATTACGATGCCGAGGAGCAGGAGCGGGGTATCACGATCAACGCCGCCACGGTCAACTTTCCCTGGAAAGACATCGAGATCAACCTGATCGACACGCCGGGCCACGTCGATTTCACCGCCGAGGTCGAGCGGAGCCTGCGGGTGCTCGACGGCGGCGTGGTGGTATTCAGCGCCCGAGAGGGAGTCGAAGCACAGAGCGAAACCGTCTGGCGTCAGGCCGACAAATATCACGTGCCGCGGATCGCGTTGATCAACAAGATGGACCGCGAAGGGGCCGATTACTTCGGCACGCTGGACGAAATCCGCGACCGGCTCGGCTGCAATCCGATCCCGGTAAACTTGCCGGTCGGCGCCGGCCCGCCGCACCTGAAAGAGGCCTTCCGTGGGGTGATCGACCTGATCTCGATGCGAATGCTCCGTTTCACCACGGACAACAAGGGCGGAAAGATCGCCGAGGATGACATCCCGGCCGAGTTGCACGACGAGGCGGAACTGTGGCGCGCCCAAATGCTCGATCAACTCTCGATCCATAGCGACGAGTTGATCGAACTGCTGCTGGCCGAGGAGCCCGTGCCCGAGGCGCTGATCCGTCGCGTGATGCGCGCGGCGACGATCCACAATCTTGTGGTGCCGGTGCTTTGCGGCTCGGCCTTGGACGGCATCGGCGTGCAGCCGGTGTTGGACGCGGTTCAGTATTATCTACCCAGTCCGGCCGACGTGCCGGCCGTCGAGGGGACCGCCCCGAAAAATCGCGGCAAAAAAATCGTCCGCCATCCGAACGCCGACGAGCCGTTTTGCGGCTTGGTGTTCAAGATTCAGGCCGACCGGCACGGCGACCTGTACTACATCCGCGTATACTCGGGCACACTGAAGGCCAACAGCCGCGTCTACAACCCCGGCAAGGAGAAGAAGGAGAACGTGCCGCAACTGTGGCGCATCCAGGCCGACCGCCGCACGCAGGTCGAGTCCGTTTCGGCCGGAGACATCATCGGCATCGTCGGTTTGCGCCATTCGATCACCGGCGACTCGCTCTGCACGACCCAAGACCCGATCCTGCTCGAGTCGATCACCTTCCCCGAAACCGTCGTCTCGATGGCCATCGAGTCGGAGACCTCGCTGGAGCGCAAGAAGCTGGCCGACGTGCTGGAGATGATGAAGCGGCAGGACCCGACCTTCCGCGCCCGCGAAAACGAGGATACCGGCCAGACGTTGATCAGCGGCATGGGCGAGTTGCACCTGGAGGTGATTAAACACCGGCTGCTCCGCGAGTATCGGCTGAACGTCCGGGTCCACAAACCGCGGGTCAGCTACCGCGAGTCGATCCAGCAGGCGGTCGAGGTCGCGGGCGAGTGCCACCGCAACGTCGCCGGCCAAACGCTCTCGGCCAAGGTCCGCGTCCGCATGGAGCCTTGGGACAAGAAAACCTCCCCTCTCCCGTTGGGAGAGGGGCCGGGGGTGAGGGCGGCCGGCATTGGAGCAACCTCTAACAGTCCGTTGAAAAAGTCGGTTTTCGAGAGTTCGGGTGCCACTGCTGGCTTGTCCAGCAGTGTTTTCCCGGGTGTTTCTCCCCGCACTGCTGGACAAGCCAGCAGTGGCACCCTTTTTCAACGGGCTGCTAAGCCGGTCCTCGTCACGGTCGCACCGGGCATCGAATTGCCCGAGGAGTTTTTGACGCCCGTGGTCGAGGTTCTTAGCGAGCAGGGCGAAGGGGGCGGAATGCTCGGCTTCCCGCTGATGCGAGTAAAGATCACCGTTCTCGGCGGCGAGGTACACGAAACCGGCTCGACCGAGTTGGCCTTCCGCTACGCCGCCGGCGACGCCTTCGAGAAGGCGCTTCGCGCCGCGGGGCCAGTGTTGCTCGAGCCGATCATGCGGCTCGAGGTGACCGTGCCCGAGGATTATTTGGGCGAGATCATGGGCGACTTGCAGCAACGTCGGGCGGTCATCGTCCGCACACACGTCCGCGGGCGCGACACGGTGATCGAGGCCCACGCCCCGCTGGCCAATCTCTTCGGCTATTCAAACGCCATGCGCGGGCTAAGCCAAGGCCGCGCCACCTGCACGATGGAGCCGCACGGCTACGGCCCCGCCCCGCAGGACGTGCTGGAAGGGTTCATGTAAAGTAGTCGCCGTTGACGAAGCCGTTTACGGGGTGTAGAATACCACATAGCAGGAGGGTGTTCTAATGGGCTCGCCAGTCATTATTCGCGGGACGTTCTTCAACAAAACTTTCGTTCCCACCGACCCGTTGCCCGAGGCCGAAGGCCCCGCGGAACTTATCATTCACGCAGAATTGCCGAAAGAGCCACGGCACTCGATTTTCGATGCTTTCGGCACGGCGGAACACCTTCGCACGGCGGAAGACCTCGATGCCCAGCTTGCCGAAGAGCGAGCCGCTTGGGGTGACGCATGATCTACGCGGACTCGAGCATTATCATGCGTTGGGTCGAGGGAGTAAGTCAATTGCGAGCCCCAATCGAGACGTGTTGGCGGCAACTGTCTCCCGCGGATCGTGTGTTCGTTACGTCGCGAATATCGCTTTTGGAGTGTCGTTGCAAGCCGTTGCGAAATCGGCAAGAACGCCTTCTTCGCCAGTACGAGATTTTCTTTTCGGGACAAGAAGTTGATCTTCGGGAAATTGACGCCGCCGTGGTTGAGAAAGCGACGGAGTTTCGGGCGAGTTTCGGTCTGAAAACACCTGATGCCATTCACGCCGCCACCGCAACGTTGGTCGGCGTTAAATCGTTCTGGACCACCGACACCGATTTTTCCAAGTGCCCAGGATTGGCCGTCGAGGTGTTTAAGGCCGTGTGAACAGGTTCCATCTGGCTCCGACTAAGTGATGGTTTGTCTTGGCTTCGAGAAGAAGGTGTTACAATGCCGATCTACGAGATGACTTCCGAGAACATCCGCAAGATACCGGAAACATCGTTTGAAATTGCAGGGGTCCGTGAGCGAAATGATCTGCAAAGACTGCTCCGAAGTCAGATTGAAATCGTCTCGCCGGACACTTTGATCATTGCCGAGGAGTTTGGCGACTGGGAGGATTCAAAACGGCGAATCGACTTACTTGGCTTGGACACGGACGCCAATCTGGTTGTATTTGAACTCAAGCGGACCGAGGATGGCGGGCACATGGAGTTGCAGGCGATCCGTTACGCGGCGATGGTATCGGTAATGACTTTTGACCAGGTGGTTGGCGTTTATGACGACTACTTGAAGAGAGTTGGCAGTGATGCGGATGCCCGCACAAAGTTGCTGCAGTTCCTTGACTGGGAAGAGCCGGATGAAGATCGCTTCGCCCAAGACGTGCGAATGGTCCTCGTGTCGGCTGAGTTCTCCAAGGAGTTGACTACGGCCGTGATGTGGTTGAACGAAAGAGCCCTTGATATTCGTTGCGTCAGAATCAAGCCCTATGAAGATAACGGTCGCGTGCTGATCGACGTGCAGCAGGTAATCCCGTTGCCGGAGGCGGCAGCGTATCAAGTACAGATTCGCGAGAAGGAACAGAAGGGACGACAAGATCGGGCAGAGCGATACGGTCTCCGCCGCAAGTTCTGGGTCGGTCTGCTTCAACGCGCTCGCGCAATCACGCAACTGCATTCCAGCATCTCACCAAGCGAGAGTTCTTGGATCGCCACGAGTTCCGGGATTCGAGGGATCAATCTGAACTACGTGACTCTGCAGCACGAAGGACGGGTTGAGTTGTACATCGATCGTGGAGAAACAGAAACAAACAAGCGAATCTACGACTCCCTCTTCTTAAAGAAGACGGCGATTGAAGAGCTATTCGGAAACGCGCTGTTTTGGGAGCGGCTGGATGGCAAGCAGGCATGCAGAATTAGTTATACAGTTCCTCCGGGAGGATATAGGGATGACGAATTAATACTACAACGCTAAGTTGACCTTGCATCGTTTGCGGAAATTGAGGAATCTACGTCTTTCATGAACACATGGGAGGATTGGGTATGGATGCCAAGCAAATTCGTCAGTTGAAACCGCAGTTGACGCGTTACCTGAAAC
>JAUWNG010000134.1 GCA_030612765.1 Planctomycetota bacterium | reverse complement strand
TTGCCCGCAAGAGTGCCGCTGAGGCAACGGCGGGCAAGCCCGCCCGCTACACGGTGTTCGTCGAAACGCCATAAGCCGCTGTTTCACAATCGGTTTCCACGCGTTCGTTACGCGGTTCAACCGAACAGCCGTTGTTGGATCGCTTTTTCCAGTAGCCCGAGACTCCCTTGCCGCGGCTTCAGGTCGTATCTGACTCTGACCACGGGCTTATTGACGGAGATGATCCTCGTCAGATCGATCGGCGTTCCGCTGAGGATGACATCGGCGTCGATGGCGTTGATCGTGGCTTGCAGGTCTTGCTTTTGCTGGTCCGAATACCCCATTGCCGGCAGGATTCCTTCGCCGATATTGGGATATTTCAGATAAGTCTCGGCGATTTGTCCGATGGCGTGATGTCGCGGTTCGACGACTTCCGCCGCGCCGAACCGCTCGGCGGCGACCATTGCGGCTCCGAACCGCATCTCGCCGTGAGTCAGGGTCGGACCGTCCTCGATGACCAATACCCGCTTGCCCTTGATCTCGCCGTCGAGGGTCAGTTCGGAATCGGCCTCGACGACCTTGGCGTCCGGGGCGATTCTGTGGATATTGTCCCGCAGAATCTTCAATTGCCGCTGGTTGGCGGAGTCCATTTTGTTGATGATCACGACGTCGGCCATTCTCAGATTCGCCTCGCCGGGATAGTATGCGACCTCATGCCCCGCCCGCAGCGGATCGACCACCACGATCTTCAAGTCGGCGTGATAGAAGGGCGTGTCGTTGTTGCCGCCGTCGAAGAGGATCGCGTCGGGATTGTCCCGCTCCTCGGCCGTGCGGACGATCGCCTCGTAATCCACCCCGGAGTAGATCACGTTTCCGGCAACGATGTGCGGCTCATACTCTTCCATCTCCTCGATTGTGCATCGGTGGTCGTCGAGGTCCTCGATCGTGGCGAAACGTTGGACCTTCTGGGCCTCGAGGTCTCCGTACGGCATCGGGTGCCGGATGGCGACGACTCGTTTGTTGAGTTTCCTGAAAATGTCGTAGATGTATCGCGTGGTTTGGGATTTGCCGCAACCTGTCCTGACGGCGCAGATTGAAATTACCGGCTTGGTCGATTTGAGCATGGTCGTTTTGCATCCCATGAGGACGAAGTTCGCCCCCATTGCGTTGACCATCGCGGAGATCGACATCACATGAGAGTACGGCACGTCGCTGTATGCGAACACGACCTCGCCGACGTCGTGTTTTTCGATCAACTCGGCGAGCCGCGCTTCTTCAAAGATGGGTATTCCATCGGGATACAGTCCGCCCGCCAACGAGGGCGGATATTTCCGTCCCTCGATGTCGGGAATCTGGGTTGCCGTGAAGGCCACCACTTGATACTCATTGTTGTCGCGGAAATAAGTGTTGAAGTTGTGAAAATCCCTTCCTGCCGCGCCGACAAGAATCACTTTCTTTCGAGCCACGATAAAACCTCCGTCAAAAGGACCAAGAGGCCATCGGGAAAGTCTCCCCTCTCCACAAGGGAAAGGGGCAAGGGGGTGCGGGCCTGGGAGAACTGCGTAAATGGGTCGGATCGCTTGTCCGCTTAGCCACCCCCGCCAACCCTCTCCCAGCGAGAGAGGGGACAATTTCGATCATTATTTGGACGGCATCCAACCACACTTTATGTATATCGGGGTTTTCGGGGTTCGTCAACAACGCCGCCGTTCCATTGTCATTCTGAGCGAAGCGAAGAATCTCCGCACCCCGAGACCCTTCGCTTCGCTCAGGGTGACGAAAGTCGACTTTCCGCAACAGAAACTGGGCAGAAGGCGGCGATTCATGACGGGCCCCGGCCAATAATCTCTTGACTATGTACAACAGTATATTGTAGTATAACACTCAAAGTGGGCCGCTATTGAAATCCAATCCACACTTCAGAGGGGACATGATGGGACTTTTTGACAATCTTACGCCGCGTCAGCGAGATGTGTACAAGTTCATCCGCGAGAAGATACGCGGCCGGGGCTATGGCCCTACCGTCCGCGAGATCGCCACCCGGTTCGACATCAACTCGCCCAACGGAGTGGTCTGCCACTTGAAGGCCCTGGTCAAGAAGGGAATGATCACTCGCGAGCCGAACATGGCTCGGGCGATCCGGTTGGTCGCCGAGCCGATCGAGGAGCGGGGACTGCCGCTGACCGGGACCATTGCCGCCGGAGTGCTGCACGAGGCCATCGAGCAGAACGAGCGGGTTGATTTCCAGGAGATGCTCACTCCCGGCACGAAGAACCGCTTCGCCTTGCGGGTGGAAGGCGACTCGATGATCGAGGACCAGATCGCCGACGGCGACTACGTGGTGATACAGAAGCAACGAACCGCGCGGAAGGGGCAGATCGTCGTGGCCCTGACCGACGACGGCGAAGCCACGCTGAAACGCTGGTTCCCCGAGAAGAACCGCATCCGGCTCGAACCGTCCAACTCCTCGATGAAGCCGATCTACGTCAAAAACGCCCGCGTGTTGGGCGTGGTCGTCGGCGTGGTGCGGAAGGTGGGGTAGGATCGAGCAGATGTTTGGCGGCTGCCATGAGGCAAATATTCACAGCGTATATCGAGTATGACCTGGCATCGGCGATGTACGTCGGAACGATCCCGGGGCTTTCCGGGGCACACAGCCAGGGTGCCACGCTCGACGAGCTTCGGGCAAACCTCCAGGAAGTAATCGAGCTTATTTTGGAGGAAAAACGCAGCCGAGGAGAATCCATTCAGGTCGAGCCGTTCGTGGGCATTCAGCAGATCGCGGTGGAGGTATGACCCGTTTGCCCAATGTGCGAGGACCGCGAGTGACGTACCACGACATCGAAATACCGAAGGAGCGGATCGCTGAGTTCTGCCGGCGCAACCGCATCCGCCGGCTGGCGCTGTTCGGCTCGATATTGCGCGATGATTTCGACGCGGCAAGCGACGTTGACGTGCTCGTGGAGTTCTTATCGGATGCGAAGGTCGGGCTGCGGTTTTTCGCCATCCAACGGGAGTTGTCCCACATTCTGGATCGGAAGGTAGACTTAAACACGCCCGGCTTTCTGGACCGATACTATCGAGAAGAAGTGCTGCGTGAAGCGGAGGTGCTCTATGACGATGCGTGACGATCAGACGCGGCTGCTGCATATTCGGGACCACGTCGCCGAGGCCGTCGCCCTGGCCGAAGGCAAGACCCGCGCCGACCTGGAGACCGATCGGCTGCTGAATCTCTCGCTGGTCCGGCTGTTGGAAATCGTCGGTCAATCGGCGGCCCGGGTATCGGAAGAAACGCAACGCGCGTATCCGGAAATCCCCTGGCGGGACATTGCCGGACTACGGGACCGCCTGCTGCACGGATATGACACGGTCGATCTGGACATTCTATGGCACATCGTCCACGACGACCTTCCCCCGCTGGTCGAGCGCATCCAAAAAGCCGCAACCGGCGGAATCGTTTAACCTGGAGCCATCGGCGACGGGTTCCCTCCAGATCACTCGCCGTCGCCGATGGCTCCGGGTTAAACGGCCCCCCCGCCGCTGGGGGCAGGGAACTTTTCCCGGCGCGCACTCGTCATAAACGTAGAATTGTTGATGTCCCGCGCCGCCGACCAGCGGCCGGGACCGCTACCAGCCCGTTGAAAAAGTCGGTTTCCGAGAGTTCGGGTGCCACTGCTGGCTTGTCCAGCAGTGTTTTCCCGGGTGTTTCTCCCCGCACTGCTGGACAAGCCAGCAGTGGCACCCTTTTTCAACGGACCGCTACGCCTCAACCATTTTTTCAGGAGTATTGCCATGTATCGCCGTTCGGTTTGCCTTGCCGTGTTGTTTGCCGTTGCGATGCCCCTTGCCGCCTACGCGGACGGGCCGCAAAAGACTACTCTGCCGTTGAAAAAGGTCGTGCTGTTCAGTTCGGGGGTCGGTTTCTTCGAGCTTTACGGCCAGGTCGACGGCGACGCCACCGTGGAAATGAAGTTCAACGTCGACGACATCAACGATCTGTTGAAGAGCATGGTCGTGCAGGACCTCGACGGCGGACAGGTCTCGACGGTAACATACGGCTCGAAAGACCCGATCACCAAGACGCTCAAGAGCTTTTCGATCGACCTGACGACCAATCCCACGCTGGCCCAACTTCTCGGGCAGATCCGCGGCGAGCGGGTGGTGCTCGATGCCCCCAATGAATTGAGCGGCATTATCCTCGGCGTCGAGACCCGCAAGAAGAAGATCGGCGAAAACGAAATCGTCGAGATCGACGTGCTCAACCTGCTGACCGACCAAGGTCTGCGGGCGGTGTCGCTCGATTCGGTCGGACGGATCAAGCTGGCCAACGAAAAGCTAGACGCCGAGCTGCGCAAGGCCCTGGCCGTGTTGGCCTCGGCCCACGCCGCGGACAAAAAATCGGTCGAACTAAGCTTCCTGGGCAAGGGAACCCGCCGCGTGCGCGTCGGCTACATCCAGGAGACGCCCGTCTGGAAGACCACCTATCGCCTGGTGTTGGCCGACGACCGGAAACCGTTGCTGCAAGGCTGGGCGATCGTGGAAAACACCTCCGAAGAGGACTGGAGCAATGTGAGGCTGGCGCTCGTGAGCGGCCGGCCGATTTCGTTCACGATGGACCTCTACCAGCCGCTGTACATCCCCCGGCCGGAGGTGCAGTTGGAACTATACGCTTCATTACGTCCCCAAACCTACGGACAAGACCTCGCGCGGAAGGGAATGGAGTTCGCCAAGAAGGCCGCCGCCCCCAGGGCGGCTATGGCTAAGGCTAAGATGGTCGAGAGACGGCTCGCGAGGAGGGCCAATGCCGTTGGAGGCGGTGTCGAAGCCGAAAGACTTTCTGAGGATAAGATGGATGGAGAGGCCCTCGGGTGGCTTAGCCATGGCGTGCGGTCCGCCGCCGAGGCCGGCAACGTCGGCAACCTCTTCCAGTACGCCATTGCCGTGCCCGTCACGCTGCCGCGCCAGCAGTCGGCCATGCTGCCGATCGTCAGCGCGGAGGTCAAGGGCGAGAAGGTGTCGATCTACAATCCCCGCGTCCAGGCCAAGCACCCGCTCCACGGGCTGAGGTTCACCAACACCACCGATCTGTACCTGATGCAAGGGCCGATCACGGTGTTCGACGGCGGCGTGTATGCCGGCGACGCCAAGATCGAGGATCTCCCGCCCGGCAGCCAGCGGCTGATTAGCTATGGGTTGGACCTCGACACGGAAGTTGCTCCGCGGAGCAAGGGCCGGCCGGAGGAGTTGCTCAGCGTGCGACTGCTCAAGGGCACGATGATCGCCACTCGCAAGTACGCCCGGTCGGTGGAATACACCATCAGGAACTCGGGTAAGAAGGCGAAGACGGTGCTCGTCGAGTACCCGATCGACCCGAATTGGACGCTGATAAAGCCCAAGACGCCGACGGAGAAGACCCGCAACCTGTATCGCTTTGCCGTCGAGGCCGAGCCGGGCGAGCCGGCCAAGTTTGTCGTCGAAGAGGAGCGAACCATACGCCAGCAAGTGGCACTGACGAACCTCGATCGGGGCGCGATCCGGTTCTACCTCAGCGCCAAAGTCGTCAGCGACAAGGTCAAGGCGGCGTTGGTCGAGGTGGTCAAGCGGAAGCACGAGTTGCAGCAGGTCGTCGTCGAGCGGAAACAATGCCAGCAGCGGATCGCCGCCATCGAGAAGGACCAATCCCGCATCCGCCAGAACATGAGCCGGCTCGACCGCACCAGCGACGTCTACAAGCGCTACGTCAAAAAGTTCGACAATCAGGAGACGGAGATCGAAAATCTCCGCAGCCGGATCGCCGAGTTGTCCGACAAGGAAGCCGGCTTGCGGAAATCGCTCGACGAGTACATGATGGGACTCGATTTGGAGTAGGACAGGTTGCCAACCTGTCCCACGGAAACGTTCATTGGGGCGGCAGTCGAACTGCCGCCCCTTCTCTTTTTCCAAACCGCGTTCTCGCTTATACTTGGGGGATGATGATTCGCCGCCGAACAGATTGGCTCTGGTTGTTGCTTTGCGCCGGCTTGGCGCTGGCCGGAACAACGCCGGCCGAGAGGCAATCGGCCGCCAAGCGATTTGTGCTGGCCGACGCCGTACAACTCGACCGGGTGGCGGGCGCCGTCCGCGCCCGGTTGGAGCGGGTCGAGGCCCTGTTGGCCGACCGCCAATGGGACGAGGCCGTCGATATACTCCGCAAACTCGCCGAAACACCGGACGACGGACTAATGGCCGTATCCGAACGGCGTTTTGTCGGCCTGCGCGACTGGTGCCAGTTGCGGCTGGCCGCACTGCCGCCCGAGGCGCTGAAAATCTATCGCGGCCAAGTCGACACGGTTGCCCGGCAATGGTACGAGCAAGGCGTCGCCGAACGAAACCGCCGGCTGCTGCAACAGGTCGTCGATCGGGCGTTTGCCGGCACTTATGGCGACGACGCCCTGATGGCCCTCGGTGAGATCAACCTGGAGTCGGGCGACTACGCCGCCGCCCGATGGTGTTGGCGGCGGATACTGCCGCCGAAAAAAAAAGCCGCATCGGATACATTATCGCCATTTTACCCCGACACCGATCTCGATCCGGCCGCCGTTCGCGCCCGGCTCGTGCTGGCGTCGATTCTCGAAGGGGCCGAGGATAGGAAAAAGGGGACAGGTACGTTTTCCCGGAACGGCCCGGAGGGTGCTGCGCAGAAAACGTATCTGTCCCCTTTTTCCTCCCGGGCGCGGACCGAGTTGGCCCAATTCGCCCGGCTGCACCCCGACGCACAAGGTCGACTGGGCAAGCGGCGTGGGAAATTCGTCGATTTGCTCGAATCTCTATTCGTCGAGAGCGCAACCTGGCCGACCGTTCCGTCCGGTCCCGACTGGCTCACCTTCGCCGGCAATCCGCGACGAAACAAAGCGGCCGCGCCGCTATCGGACGTAGGGGCCGTCGCATGGCGGATTTCTTTGAGCGATGGGGCAGGGGTGAGGGTTCCTCGTGTCTCCCCTCTCCCGCCGGGAGAGGGGCCGGGGGTGAGGGCGTCTCGTGTCTCCCCTCTCCCACTGGGAGAGGGGCCGGGGGTGAGGGCGTTGTGCTTTCATCCCTTGTTGTCAGGCAATCTTGTGCTGGCCAACAATCAACGGCAAATCCTCGCCGTGCGGCTCGACGACGGCGCGCCGGCATGGGGCCGCTCGCCGGCAATCTACCGCAGCGAACTGGCCGGCGCGACGAGTCGGCCGACAAGCTCCACGAACGTATTCGGAACGCCGCGGTTTACGATGACCGTGTACCGCGACAGGCTTTTCGCCCGGATGGGATCGCCCGTCGCCGGCACGTCGGCCGAGCCGGCATATCTGGTCTGTCTCGATCTGGCGGCGGAAGGACGGCTCCTGTGGAAGATTACGCCCGACGAGGGCTGGGCGTTTGAAGGCTCTCCGTTGGCCGACGAGCGGGGCGTCTACGTAGCGATGCGCCGGCTCGGCGTCCGTCCGCGGGCGCTGGTGGCCTGCCTCGATGCCGATACCGGCCGGACCCGTTGGCGACGGTTCGTCTGCGGCGCGGAGCCCCCCTCCCAAGGCACTCTGTCGGAGTGTTCGCACAATCTGCTCACCCTGGCCGAGGGCACGATCTATTTCAACACGAACCTCGGCGCGGTGGCGGCATTGCGGGCGGACGACGGCCGCATATCGTGGCTGAGCCTCTATCCTCGGGCACTTAGCAGCCCGTTGAAAAAGGGTGCCACTGCTGGCTTGCCCAGCAGTGCATGGGGAAAACTCCCGGGAAAACACTGCTGGACAAGCCAGCAGTGGCACCCAAACTCCCAACTCCCACTTTTTCCACGGGCACTTAGCAGCCCGTTGAAAAAGGGCGCCACTGCTGGCTTGCCCAGCAGTGCGGGGAGAAACACCCGGAAAAACACTGCTGGACAAGCCAGCAGTGGTACCCGAACTCTCGAAAACCGACTTTTTCAACGGGCTGTTAGCGGCGAACTCGCCCCGCACTGGCGACGCGATCTGAACCCGTGCCTTTTCGACGGCGGGACGCTGCTGGTCGCTCCGGCCGACAGTCCCCGCATCTTCGCCTTCGACGCAAGCAGCGGCCGATTGCTCTGGCAAACCGGCCCCGAGGTCGAGGACGCCGTCGGGCTGCTCGGCGCGACGGACGATCATTTAATCGCCGCCGGCGGGAAACTCTACTGGATCGGCCTGAATGGTGAGGACCGGGGGCGAGTGAAACACGTTTGGCCTTCAGGGGCCGAACGCCCCGGCTACGGTCGCGGTCTGCTGGCCGGACGCAATGTCCTCTGGCCCACACGCGACAAATTGTATATCTTCGACCAACGGACCGCGAAACCGTTGAGAGCGATCGATCTGGCTATGCGCGGCGCGACCGGCGGCAATCTGCTGACGGCCGACGGAAAACTGCTGATCGCCACGGATACGGAATTGATTGCGATTGGACATAAAAAATAAACGACACTGTAGGATGCGTCCGCGCCGCACCAAAAATGAGAACATCGGTGCGTCGCGGACGCACCCTACTTCCTCTTGCCCGTTACCACGCGGAACATGGGAACGAGAGATGAAACTATGCCTGAACAAGACGACCTACAAGCCGTAAACGAACTCAGCGAGGCGTATCGGGCGATCACCGAGCAGATCGGACAGGTGATCGTCGGCCAGCGGCAGGTAATCGAAGAGTTGTTGCTGGCGATGTTCGCCCGCGGACACTGCCTGCTGGTGGGCGTGCCGGGGCTGGCGAAAACGCTCCTGATTCGCACGCTGGCCGAAACCCTGTCGCTGGAGTTCAGCCGCATCCAGTTCACGCCCGACCTGATGCCCTCGGACATCACCGGCACCGAGGTGATCCAGGAAGACCGCCGCTCGGGCACGCGCGAGTTCCGCTTCCTCAAGGGGCCGATCTTCGGCAACGTGATTCTGGCCGACGAGATCAACCGCACTCCGCCGAAGACCCAGGCGGCGCTGTTGGAGGCGATGCAGGAAGGTCAAATCACCGCCGGCGGACAGCGGCACGAGCTAGCCCAGCCGTTCTTCGTCCTGGCCACGCAGAACCCGATCGAACACGAGGGGACGTATCCACTGCCCGAGGCGCAGCTCGACCGTTTCATGTTCAATACCTACGTCGATTACCCGGACGAGAACGAGGAGTGCGACATGGTCCGTCGCACCACGGCCGACGTGACGGTCTCGGTCTCGCCGACGCTGTCGGGCGAAAAGATACTGGCATTGCAACGGATCGTCCGCCGCGTGCCGGCCGCCGAGCACGTCGTGCGTTTCGCCGCGCGGCTGGCGCGGCTGACGCGGCCAGGGGAGAGGTCAGGGGTCAGAGGTCAGAGGTCAGAGAGGGGAGGGGAGAGGGGAGAGGGAACAAAAAAGGACGTGCCGCCGCTGGTACGCGACTACGTCAGTTGGGGCGCCGGCCCGAGGGCGAGCCAATACATGGTCCTCGGCGCGAAGGCCCGGGCGGTGTTGCACGGCCGGTTCCACGCCACCGAGGACGACGTCCGCGCGGTGGCCTTGCCGGTGCTTCGCCACCGCATTGTGACCAATTTCAACGCCGAGGCCGAGGGCGTCAAGCCGGACGACATTATCCGCCGGCTGATGGAAGAACACATGGTTTAGCCGCCGCGTCCACGCGGCGTCAAGCGATAATTCAACCGTTTAGCCGCCGCGTCCACGCGGCGTTGAATCCGGCGTGGACGCCGGGGCTAAACATAGTTTCCTTGCGACAAACACCGCGAACCGACCGTGGAAAACGCTCAACGACTACTCGACCCGGCGATGCTTGCCCGATTGCAGGGGCTGCCGCTAAGGGCGCGGCGAACCGTCGAGGGCTACGTCTCGGGCAGACATCGCAGCCCCTTGCACGGATTCTCGGTCGAGTTCGCCGAACACCGCGACTACTCGCCCGGCGACGACCTCCGCTACCTCGACTGGAAAGCCTTCGGCCGGACCGACAAGTATTACCTGAAACGGTTCGAGGAAGAGACCAATCTGGTCTGCCACCTGCTGCTGGACGTGAGCGAGAGCATGCGCTACCGGAGCGACGCGGCGCCGCTGTCGAAGCTCGATTACGCGCGGCGCGCGGCCGCGGCGCTGGCCTATCTGGTGCTCCATCGTCAGGACAGCGTGGGACTGGTCGCCTTCGACGGCGAGGTCCGCGCCCTGGTCCGCGCCGCCGGCAACCCCTCGCACTTGAACGCTATTCTCGGCGCGATGGAGGACGCGACCGCCGAGCGGAAATCCGCGATCGGACCGATCTTCCACGACCTGGCCGAGCGGCTCAATAGGCGGGGGATCGTCGTCGTGCTGAGCGATCTGTTCGACGATGTCGAGTCGATCGCCGCCGGACTGAAACACCTTCGCCACCGCCGCCACGAAGTCGTACTGATGCACGTGCTCGATCCGGCGGAGGTCGATTTCCCGTTCGACGAGATGACGCTGTTTCGCGGTCTGGAAGGTTCCGCGGACGTGCTGGCCGATCCGCCCGCGATCGGCGGCGCGTATCGAGCCGAGTTCGGCCGCTATCTCCGCCGGCTCCAATCGGTATGTCGCGCCGCGGAGATCGACTACGTGCCGATGCGGACCGATCGGTCGTGGGAAGTGACGTTGTCGAATTATTTGGCATCGAGGGGGTAGGGGATTGTGGATAGTGGGTAGGGGATAGTGATTATCAACAGCCACATGGAAGGGAGTGTGACTATGGCGATTCAAAGCTATCGAGAACTGATCGCGTGGCAAAAAGCGATGGACCTAGTTGAAGCAATATCTCGTGAAACCAAGGGGTTTCCGCGAGAAGAAATATACGGATTGACTGCTCAGATTCGGCGCGCGGCAGTTTCTATTCCATCCAATATCGCGGAAGGGCAGGGGAGAAGTACAACCCGCGATTTGTTGTACTTTCTTTCCATTGCCCAAGGCTCCATCAAAGAAGTCGAAACTCAAGTCCTCATAGCGGAAAGGCTCAAATATATTTCCAAACAGGCCGCGGCTAAATTAGTCGAACAGACATCGGAGGTTGGCCGACTGTTGAGCGGCTTGTCAAATTCTCTCAAGAAAAAAACCAAATAGCTTCCCACTACCCACTATCCACTATCCACTAT
>JAUWNG010000100.1 GCA_030612765.1 Planctomycetota bacterium | reverse complement strand
CCCGCCCGGCGGCGCCCCCCCCCCCCGCCCGGCGCACGCACCCCCCCCCCCGCCAGGTGATGCCCCCCGAGGCCCCCTCCCCGACCGCCACCGCGGCGGCGCGGGACCAGGTGCGCGCGTACCGCGCCGGGGAGCAGCCGTTTGAAAAAGGGGGCCACGGCTGGCTGGGCCAGCAGGGCATGGCTGAAACACCCGCAAAAACCCACCTGGACACCCCACCAGTGGCACCCAAATTCCCGAAAGCCAACTTTTTCAACGGGCTGGTTAGGGGTAGAGAAAGTTCATTTCCCGTTGCTGGTGGGGCTGCGATTCGCTTGTCCCACCCTACGCAGTTCGCGGAGGCGGATGTTGCGCACCGCGCCCTTGGTACACCAGGTGCAAATACCCAGGGGGCGGCAGAGATCGACCTCGTCGCGGATGCCGAACGTGTGCCCCTTACGCGGCTGATTGACCACGCGGGTGTCGTCGATCCAGGCCTCGATCGCCGCGTCGGTCACGCGGATCCGTATGCGATACCACTTCTTGTCGTCGAAATCGTAGGTCGTTGTGGTCTGGTTTTCGGAGGCGTCGAACCGATCGACGTTCGACAGACCTACGAGGATGCCGCCCCAGCCGCCGACGACCAACGAACAATGCTCGTCGCCGACCGGAAAGGTGGTGGTGCAGAAGAAATCGCTTCCGTCCAGTCGGATGCCTTCCAGGGTCAGTTCGTAGTTGTTCCGCGGCGGCTTGCCGGTCCAGGCAATGCCGGTCATCATGCTGCCCATTTCCATGACGATCGCGCCGTCGCGGACTTGGACCTTCCCCTCGCCGCCGAATTGCGCCGTTTTCCAACCTTTCAACGTCTTGCCGTCGAAGAGTTTTTTCCAAGCCGTGGGGAGCGGTTTTTTTTGCCGCGATTCGGCTCGATCGGTTTCCCGGTCCTTTGGGGCGTCTTCGGCGACTTGTTCGGCGGCGAGTTGCCCGGCGTAAAAGTTGCCTTGCTGCCACAACAGCACGGCGCCGGCGACCATCATCGCCAGACCGCAAAACATCCAGGGGCGGGAGTAATTCATGGCAATACTATTCCGGCAACGGTTTTCCCTTGGTTTCGGGGCCGAACCAAATAACGACCATGCCGACGAAGTAGATCAGAACAATGATGGAGCAAGCTTTTGCGTAGTCTCCGCCGTAGGCCAACAGCAGTTGGCCGGTCACAACGGCGCCGACGGCGGTCAGAATTCGCCCGAAGTTGAAGGAAATCCCCTGCCCGGTAGCGCGCACCCGAGTGGGAAACAACTCGGGCAGATAGAGCGGCGCCCAGCCGTAGAAGGCGGCCGAGACGATTCCCACCAGACCCACGATGAACAAGAATTGCAGGTTGAAGGAACCCGACCCTCGGTACAAGAAGGTGCATAAGCCAAACGAGAGCACGCACAGCACGAAATAAGCCGGGCGGCGGCCCAGGCGATGGCCGAGGTTGGAGCCGAATATGCACCCGATGATGGCGCCGATTGAGAGCATGATCTGCACCCAAGCCTTTGCCGGCGCCGCTTCATCCGCTACGTCCTTCCACTGCGCGGTAGTGAGAAAGCCCGAAACCTCCTCTTTCTCCTCGTTGGTATATCCGCGAATCAATTTCATGCGATCGTCGATGGTCGGCGCGGCTTGTGCTTCTTGCCGTTGGGCAGTGGTCATGTGCGGCTGGGCAAGTTCCAACTGCCGGGTCTGCTCTATCCAGAGAGGCGTCCAACCGGAGACGGCTCCCCAAGTGGCGATCAGGGGTACGGAAGAGAAAACAATGCCTAATAGAGTTCTCTTCAGCAACGGCGGGGTGAATACCTCCCGTAGCGGCGTGGTGCGGCGGTGATCGACCGACGCCTTCCACCGCTGGGATTCGGGAACGAACATGATGATCAGCAGGGCCAATACGCCGGGGATGGCTCCGGCCAGCATCATTATCCGCCATGTCTCGGAGGTTACGGGAAAGTACCACGCCACGACAGAAATCAACAGGAAGCCGACGTTGGCCGCCGCTCCGATGACACCGGCCAATAGCGGCCTGAATCTATCGGGCCAACATTCCATGACCAGCGCCACGGCCAGTGCCCATTGGCCACCCATGCCCAGCGCGGCTATGAAGCGGAGAACGAACAGTTGCCAAGGCGCCGTTACGAAGTAGCATAAGCCGGTAAATATGGAGTAGACCAATATGCTCAAAGCCATCCCGCGAACCCGGCCGACCTTGTCGCCAAGCCATCCGAAGGCCAATCCGCCGCTGGCGGCGCCGAGCATGAAAGCGGCAATCAAATACCCGTTCCATTCACCGACCCGCGCGTCTCCGGTGACGCTCATCAAGTCCTGCAATGCGGGCCGGACAATGAGCGGAAACAACCCCATCTCGACCCCGTCGAACATCCATCCGAGAAACGCCGCCGCCAGCACGAGCCATTGCCCGGATGTCAAGGTTTTTTCTTCGCTCATGCTTCGTCCCTTCGGATGGAATTATGGGGTCTGATTGATTGGTAAGCGGGACGGACTCGCTCGTCCGCCCCGGGGTAGGCCAGAACGCCCACCCCGCCGAAAGGCTATTCGCCATGTTCACGGAGCGACATCGCTAGCCAAGCATCTTGCTAACGTACAACTAGAACCAAATAGTATAGGCAACGCGGAAGCAGGTGGCAACCGGTACGACGTAGCGAGAGTACGGGTGAGAAGGTATCTGCTCAAAGTATCCGTGTAATCATTTAGCCCGCCGTGAATACACGGCGGAGCGGGTTGATAATGGAAACCGCAGTGTGCCACTGCTTCGCAGAAGCAGTGCCGAGCGTAACCCATTGTCCCAGCACTGCTTGTTCCAAGCAGTGGCACACCGTGGTGAGAAATGCGGACTAAATAATCGATTTACGTTGCCGCCACTAGATGCACCCCATATCACCCAGACTCACCAAACATCCACCGCCGGGACACCCCGTTGTGTTCCGCCCGGAACCGCTCTTGACCCCGTGGAAAGGCATTGGTATTGAACCTGTTCTCTTGTCGGCTCTCTTTTCGTGTAGTGCCTCCTCTCCACAGCTACAAAGGGGAACAGAGGTGAAAACCGCAAAAATTTTATGCGGCCTGGTCGCAATATGTTGGATTTGGTCATTGTCGCCCGCCTTGGCCCAACGAGTGCAATTTGCCACGCCGGTCCAAAACACAGCCCCCCCGTACTCATCGGGAACATGGGGTGCAAGTTCTCCTCCAGCAACCACTCCTCCCCCCGCGTCGACATATAACACGCCATCGTCTGCGCCGTATTCTCCGCCATCGTCTGTGCCATATTCATCTCCGTCGCCGCCGGCGCTGCTTTCGTCTCCCCCTTCGCCGACGTATGCCCAACCCGGCGTGACTTCCGGTGGGACGGCTCCGCCCTACTCGCCCCAACCCTATACAACACCGCAGCCTGCGATCAACATGCCTCCGCCGGGCATACCGGGCGGAGCGATCCAACCGCCGCCGACCAACTGGGACCCTTACGCCGCTCCCGGCGGCACACCCAGCGCACTGCTGCCGAATGACCCCTATTTCCAGTCGTCGCCGAACATCAGCATGGCGACCATGCAGAAGTTCATCCAACACGTGGACCTCGACTATCACTGGTTCGCCGGCCACGGCGGCAACGAACTGGGCATCAACGACATGGGGTTGAGCGTTACTTTCGCCATTCCGATGTTCTACAACTCGCAGACGCCGCTACTGGTCACGCCGGGCTTTTTCCTGCATTGCTGGGACGGTCCGGTGTCGATTCCGCAAACGGCGCCGGGTGATCCGTGGCCGGCCGACCTGCCGCCGCGGACCTACGACGCCTATCTCGATGCCGCCTGGAACCCGCAGGTCACGCCCTGGTTCGGCGGTGAATTGAATTTCCGCGTCGGCATCTACAGCGATTTCACCCGCGTGACCAGCGACAGCCTCCGCTTCATGGGCAAGGGGCTGGCGGTGTTGAAATTCTCACCCAGCATGAGTATCAAGGCGGGCGTGTGGTATCTCGACCGCAACAAGATTAAAATCCTTCCCGCCGGCGGAATCTGCTGGACGCCGAACGCCGACGTCTACTTCGACATCCTTTTTCCAAACCCGGAAATCGGCAAACGGCTGACTACCTGGGGAAACACCGAGTGGTGGATGTACGCCGCCGGCGACTACGGTGGCGGAACCTGGACGATCAAACGCAACAGCGGACTTGGCATCGCCACCGACGACACCTACGACCGCTTCGATTACAACGACATCCGCATCGCGTTGGGACTGAGGTTCGAGACGCTCCGCGAGTTCAACGGGTACTTCGAGGTCGGGTTCGCATGCTCGCGCGAACTGATCTACCGGAGCAAGTTCCCCCCCGCGTTCTATCCCAACAACACCGTCTATCTCGGCGCCGGGTTGTCGTACTGAGAAATGATGAATGTTGAATGTTGAATGATGAATGATGAATGATGAACGCTAAGTATAGGCTGCTGTTGTTGTCATTCATCATTCTTCATTCATCATTCATCATTTCCCACGCCCAGGTCATCCGTCTTCCGGCAGTAGCGCCTGCGGAGGCGGGCCCGCCGGGCCGGCTGGTTTCGCACCCCGACTCGTCGGCCGATATACTCCAGATGCCGGGCGAGTTGGGCGTTGCGCCCGCCACTGCTCCGCAAAGCGAGCCGCAACTTCCGCCCGGCGTGCGCGGCGGCGTGTTCCAAAAACTGCTCTTCGATGCCACGTGGCTTGCGCCCGGAGGCCGTGACGGCATGGGGATGAACGACTTGCAGTTGCAGTCGATTTTCGCGTTGCCCTGTCCGACCATCGACTCGCCGCTGCTGATAACGCCCGGTTTCGCGGTGCATTATTTGCAAGGACCGAGCCGCGTCGATCTGCCGCCGCGGCTCCACGAGGGCTACGTCCAATTCCGGTGGCTTTCGCAGTTGAACCCGAGGCTCGGGCTAGATCTGGCGATAACCCCGGGCGTTTACAGCGATTTCCAACAGGAAGCCGCCGACTCGTTTCGGCTGACCGGCCACGGCGCGGCCGCTTGGAACTGGACGGATAAGGCCAGGGTGGTGCTCGGGGCGGCGTATCTCGACCGGCCCGACGCGGAAGTTATTCCCATCGGCGGAGTGGTCTGGATGCCACATGCGGACGTGAAGTTCGACCTGGTTTTCCCACACCCGAGAATCTCGCGCCGCATCTACTGGGCTTGGAACAACTGCGAAGAGAAACAGGATTGGATTTATGTGGCCGGCGAGTTCGCCGGCGACGCTTGGGCCATCCGCCGGGCCGACGGAAGCGACGATCAAGTCGTGCTGAGCGACTATCGCGTCATTCTGGGACTGGAGCGCAAGGTATCCGGCGGGCTGAGTTCCCGCTTCGAGGTCGGCTACGTTTTTAGCCGCCGCATCCGCTACACCAGCGGCACGCCCGAATACCGGCCCACCGACACCGTAATGCTCCGCGGCGGTTTGACCTATTGACCCCGCCCGCGTAGATTATGCTTGAGCATAACAGGATATCTTGGGCAAAGCGCAGATTTTGTTATGCTAAAGCATAACCTACGTTGCTCAAGCCGTTTGCAAGGCTTCGATGCTATTGACGTGGACCAAGGAAACGTGAACGAAGCGGTCGGTCGCGGGATCGATAATGGCCATCCGGTTTTTGCCGACGGCCAGGACTTCCGGGTGGCGGACCTGATAGACTTCTCCGTTGGAAAGCCGCATCTCGAACGGCCCGAAGGGTCGGCGATTCAACCACTCGCAGATCGTTTCTGCGTTCATTGAAACAGCCCTACACCAGAACCATAGAAACTTGATACAATTGATTATACCACTTTCGTCCGGGGTGGTTCAAAGGGGTAGCGACTTCTATATCGAGACTCGACATCCATGTCCGATTTCATATTTGTTACGTGTCAGATTGGCGCCGAGGGGACGTTGAAGGGGGAGCTTGCCCGACGTTGGCCGGCGTTCCGGCTGGCCTTCTCGCGGCCAGGATTCCTGACCTTCAAGCTCCCGCCGGACCACGGCTTGGCGGAGGATTTCGATCTGGAATCGGTCTTCGCCCGGGCTTATGGGTTCTCGCTCGGAAAAGTGACAAAGAGCGCTAGCAGCCCGTTGAATAAGTCGGTTGCCGAGAGTTCGGGGGCCACTGCTGGCTGGGCCAGCAGTGTTTTCCCGGGGGTTTCTCCCCGCACTGCTGGGCAAGCCGGCAGTGGCACCCTTTCTCAACGGGCTGCTAGGGCTGGCCGCTTCAGCGGCCAGTATGATGGGCGAACATTGGAAAAATTGGCCGCTGGCGTCTGGAAGGCGGTCGAAGGTCGGGCGGTCCAAAGAATCCACGTTTGGCAGAAGGACGCCAGAGCGCCGGGAAACCACGGATTCGAGCCTTCGCTGTCCGAGGAAGCCTCGAACGTACATCGGCTGTTGGTCGAGGCTTGTCCGCATCCGGAACACCTGACCCGAGGCGCCCGGTATCCACATACACCGGCCAGAGCGGGCGAGTCGATTTTGGATTGCGTCCTGTTGGCGCCGGATCAATGGTGGATCGGCTATCACCGGGCAAATTCAATTCCGTCGCTTTATCCGGGGGGGATGATGTCGCTCGAACTGCCGCCGGAGGCAGTCTCGCGAGCGTGGCTGAAAATGGAAGAGGCCTTGCGATGGTCGCAATTGCCGATCCCGCGCGGCGCACGGGTCGCCGAGATCGGCAGCGCACCGGGCGGGACCAGCCAAGCGCTGCTGGCCCGCGGGCTGTGGGTAACCGGAATCGACCCCGCCGAGATGAATCCGGCCGTGTTGAATCATCCCCGCTTCACTCACATCCGACGCCGCAGCACGCAGGTGCGCAGGCGCGAGTTCCAGAAAATCCGCTGGTTGACGGCCGATATGAACGTCACCCCAAAATTCACGCTGGACGCAATCGAAGCAATTGTCGCTCATCCGCGGGTCAGCATTCGAGGGCTGCTGTTGACGCTCAAGTTCACCCGATGGGATATGGCCGAGCAGTTACCCGATCATCTTGACCGCATCAGAAGTTGGGGTTTCAACGTGGTCCGGGCGAGACAGCTCCTTCACAACGGTCGGGAAGTGTGCGTGGCCGCGCTGCAGCAGCCCTTCCATCGAAAACCCTTTCTCGGTCAGCGGCGGTAAGAAACATAGAACCCTTCCGCTTTGCCGATTTGTCAAAGTAGTGGGGGAGCTTGCGAGTAATTCAAGCTGTGACGGATGTTGCGCCGATTCACGTCATACCGTGGTCCGTGCCATACCCGATTGACCAGCCCGCAGATCCTCTCTAAAATACCTCGCTTTAACGCCGGCATTTGGGATTCACCGCAGGAGAAATTTTAATGTTATTGTGTTTGCCTCGGCCCTGCGAAAGATATATGCTTCTGGTCCTCGCCGTGGTTTTTTCCCTGCTTGTTGTTGGTGAACCCGTCTTTGCCGCGAGCGACGAGCCTGCCGAGGTGCAAGGCCCGGCCTTGACGATGTGGCCTGAAAAAATACCCCAATCCGACGAAGCTACGCAAACGGAATACTTCAAACATGAGGACGACGCGGCCCGGCCCGACGCGAACGCTGCGTCCGAGGATGCCGCCGAGAAGGAGAAGCCTCAACCAGCCGAGAAGAAATCCGCACGAAAAGCCGTCGATACGGTCGGCGAGCCGTTGGCCCCTGGAATGATGAAATTGTTGCAAGACGAGATCGTCGCGGGCATTAAACGTCGCGGAATGTCCACTCGGTTCGCCCGTTTTCAGCGCTACGCGGTAGGCAAGTTGAACGCCTCGGCCGGCAGGTACACCGGCTCCGAGTTGGCGGGCAACTGCCGGCTGCGGTGGTACGACCACCTGATGCGCAACGTGTTGACCGCCCCAGCCGAGGCAGAGCGTTTTACCCGCGCGCTGCACGTCGCCGCGTGCGACGACCGCCAGGGACTTACCAAGCTGCTCGGCATGGCGGCAGCCAAGCTGGACCTGGGGCGGCTGGAGGGGGACAGGTCCGATTTGCCGCGGAGCGGCCCGAAGGGTGCTTCGCACAAATCGGACCTGTCCCCCTTCGCGGCCGCTCCGCGGCAAGCGCTGGACGCGATCCAACAGGCCCTGAGCGAGGCCCAAGTTTCGTATTGCGCCGCTTTGGCCCCTTTGAGCAAATCGGAAATCCGCGAGTTGTTGAGCAGCGCGGTCCGCGTGCTGTCGACGCAGAACAGTTTGGGCCACACGCTCGGCAACCGCGGCACCGGGCGGCGGATGTGCGATCTCATGGAAAAGATGGACCGCGGTGCATTGGTCGCCGCCGCCGAGGCCCTGGCCCCGATCGCCGACGTGCGACTGCTCGAACAACTCAAATCGCTGGACATAAATAATTGTGTAGCACAGCCGCCCTCGGCTGTGCGGAACCACCCAAGACAGCCGAGGGCGGCTGTCCCACAAACGCCCGGCGTGACGGGTTCCGTTGTCGCGCGGATCGACACGCCCGCCGGCGCGATTATCGTCGGCGGCAAGGGGCAAAACACCTACGATCTGGACAAGATGCTCGACGTGGCCGCGGTGATCGATCTGGGCGGGAACGACGTTTACAATGAGGGAACGGTCGGTCCGCGGCGGCCGGTGCTGCTGCTGATCGACCTGGCGGGCAACGACGCCTATCGCGGCGCCAAGCCCGGCATTCAGGGCGGCGCCGTCCTCGGCGTTTCCATGCTGCTCGACCTGGACGGCGACGACACCTATCAAGCTCAAGAAGTCGCCCAAGGGTCGGTGTTGGCCGGCGTCGGGGTGTTGGTCGATTACGCCGGCAACGACCGCTACGTCGGACTGCGACGAATGCAGGGGCAGGCCCTGGGAGGGATCGGACTGTTGGTGGACCGCGCCGGAAACGACGACTACCGCGCGGCACTTTGGGGGCAAGGCATGGGCGCGCCGTTGGGTTTCGGACTGTTGGACGACCTGGACGGCGACGACCACTATTACTGCGGCGGGATGTGGAAAGACTCATACGAGGAAACACCGGGACTCGAGGGTTGGGGGCAGGGCGTCGGCGCCGGCCTGAGGCAAGTGGCCAACGGCGGAATCGGCGTGATACTCGACGGCGGCGGAGACGACCTCTACGAGTTCGACTATCTGGCACACGGCGGCGGATACTGGTGCGGCCTCGGCTTCGCACGAGATTTTGGCGGAAACGACCAACGACTGGTTACTCGAAAGTCTTTCAAGGGCGGACCGCGGACCGAATCGCATTTCCAGCGGTTCGGCACCGGCTGGGGTTGCCACTACGCAATGGGGTTCTTGTTCGACGATGCAGGCGACGACGTCTACGACGGCAAGATAATGAGCACGGGCATGGCTTGGGATTGCTCGATGGGCGTGCTCTGCGACTTCGCTGGAAACGACGTGTACAAAACAACCGGCGGGCTGACGCAAGGGGTCGGCGCCCAGATGGGTTTCGCAATCCTCTTCGATTACAACGGCGACGACGTGTACCACGGACGCAACCAGGGATATGCCCCCTCGAGCATCTCGTACCACGACTTGCCCGGCTGCGGCGGCAACTTCAGCTTCGTCGTCGATTACGGCGGCAAGGACGCATACGGATGCGGCGCGCGAAACAGCAGCTACATTCAGAGAGGAAGCGCGGGCGGATTCGTCATCGACCGGCCGCGAAAAGACGAGTCGGATTCGACGGCGAACCACTCGCCGCCGGAAAACACCGCCGGCTCGTAACGAATTAACACCGCGCTGTGTCGGCCGCGGCTTAGAATCTATCTCAAAATGTGGCACAGCCGCCCTCGGCTGTGCAGAGCGAAATACACAGCCGGGGGCGGCTGTGCCACAAATGAGGTTTTGGTTTATACAACGGAGTGTTTATGACCATTCGCATCTTAGCCGTATGTATTCTCTTGTCGTTCGGAACCGCTCACCGGGCCGACGCCAAGCCGGAGCAAGCCGCGACGGAGCCGAAGCCGACGCTTAGCTCGGAAATGGCGGCGCTGAGAGACCGCGTCCGAAGTGTCCTGGCGGCGCACTCGCGGCAAACCTTCAACACACGCGACCACTCCGCCACGGAAATCCTCGGCCGTTGTCTGGCTTTCGGGTGCGAGGCGGAGGTCTCGCTGAAATCGCCCCGCGGGCAGCGCATCAACGGCATCACCTGCCTTTGCTGGAACTACCCCTGCGCCGGCTACAACATGCTCGGTTACAGCCGGGACCATATCGCCGCGCGGATCGGCTACGGATACCAAGAGCATCCGGGCGAGTTCCTGGCAATGCTGGCGATGTCGCGAGTCCCGGCCGATTATCCGGTCCGCGTCGGCAAGGACGTGCGGAAGGTGTCCGACCTGGTCGAGGCGGAAAAACTCGGCTGCCGCGAAGGAGGCGATAAGTCGCTCGCCTTGATCGGATTGAGCTACTACCTCGACGAACCCGTCTGGCAAAACGATTTGGGCCAACAGTGGTCGATCGAGCGGATCATCGAGGAAGAACTCGCCCGGCCGGTCCTCACCGCACCGGAGGGCGGATTGAATCGGCTGATGGGGCTTAGCTACGCGGTCGAGCGACGCGAAAAAAAGGACCGGCCGATCGAAGGTCAATTCCAGCGGGCGAAGAAGTACATCGACGAGTATCAGGATTACGCGCTGAAGCTGCAAAACTCCGACGGCGGTTGGGGGCCGCATTTCCTCGCGGCAAAGAGCACCGCCGGCGACCCGGCCGCCCAGTTGCGGGCGACCGGCCGCGTGCTCGAATGGTTGGCCCTCTCATTGCCCGACCAGCGGCTGCAAGACCCCCAAGTGGTCAATTCGGTACACTATCTGACCCGATTGTTGGGAAGTCAGCGTTACCGATGGAATACCCCTTCGCTTAACACGCAAGAGATCGTTTCTCTCTGTCACGCGCTGCACGCCCTGGCGATCTACAACCAGCGAGTATTCAAGCCGTTCGACGTCGAGGAAAAGCCCCAGCCGGCGAATGCGTAGTTGGGAATGGTTACGGGAAACGGTTACCATTTCTCGTCGTACTTGGTCCAAAGCAGGTCGCCCAGGTCCCAGTAGGCCTCGGTCGCCTTGCGGCAGGCGGCGTGAGTCGTTTCGGTCAAAAAGGCGCGGGCCTTGGCCGGCGACTCCTTCAGCAACTCGCTTGCCCGTTCGGCGACGGCTTTCTGATCGGCGAGGAGTTGCTTCTGGATCGGATCGCGGACCTTTGCCACGTCGACGCGCATGTCACCCCAGCGATGGGCCGCCAGAGTCGCCGCCCGATTGAACGCCCACCACGCCGAGCGACGGCTGAAACCGGTCGTCCGTCCGTCGGTTTTGTAATCCTCTGGCATGTCGGTCACGCCCGCGTATATCGGCACGTAAGTGGTCATGGCCGTATTGCCGTAGCCGAGCCAGACGATGCCCCCGACCGCGTCGGGTAGCCAGCCGCGCGATTGGGTGACGGTGACGTACATGCAGTACCAGCGGGCCATCGGACGCTCGCCGCGCCAACTCCAACCGCCGTTGATCTTCAGCAGCTTGTTCATCTCGTAGGGCATGAACGGGTTGGCCAGCGGACTTTTCACCGTCTTGCCGTCTTCGTCGGTGACCGTGAGGTTCTTCGTCATGTCGAATTCGGTCCCCTCGAAGGTGTCGCGGAAGATTTCCATGATCTGCTCCGGCGCGACCGGCTTCTCCGGCTTTACCGAGAACGGAAAGTGGTTGCTGCCCGGATACAGTTTCAGCGAGGGCGCCAGTATGTCGAAGGCCCGCCACTCGCGCCGCGTGGAGGCCACCTTCACCCGGCTTCCGGGGCTGTAGGCGTCGTAAAAGCGGAACGGCTGCCCGCTCTTCGGATCCCAGTATCCCAGCTTCTCGGCGATCTCGAAAACGCTCTTCGAGGCCATGAAATAGTCGGAGTCGGAAAGGTCGATCTCGCCGATCCGCGCCCCGTTGGCCACCACCGAGACGTGATCGTCAGGTACTCGCCGCGCGCCCCAAGCCGCGCCGACGGCGTCCTTGCCCGGCCCGACGATTTCCATCAGCCACACTTCTTTGGTGTCGGCGATGGTCAATGCCTCGCCCAGGTCGCACCAACCGTATTTTTCGATCAGCGCTCCGCCGATGCGGATGGCGTCTCGGGCGGTTTTCGTCCGCTCGAGCATCAAGCGGGTCAACGTCTCGCAGTCGATCAACCCCTTGTCGCTCTGCAACTCCTTGCGCCCCTCGAAAGTCGATTCGCCGATGGCCAGTTGATGCTCGTTCATGATCCCATAAACGGCGGTGATGTAGCCGTAAGTTTCGGTCACTTGTGGAATTTTGCCGGTTGGCTCGCGGCCGTAACGCTCCATGACGCCGCTGTCGTCTTTCACTCGCTTGGTCAGCAGAATCTCTTCGCCGGGGGCGTACTTCATCGGCGGAACAACGAATACCGTCGAGGCGTCGCGATGGCTGTCGCAGGTGTGCGAGGTCATTACCGATCCGTCGATCGAGGCCTTGCGACCGACCATGATCGAGGTGCAAGCCCGCGCCTCCATGATCGAAAAAACGGCAACGATCGCCAGCGTCAAGGCAAGAGTCCGAAGTCGTTGAAGTCGCATGATGTTGCTCCCTGGAGTATCGAGGGTGAAAGTTCTTGTATGTTACTATTGCCCAGTATAGAGGATTGTAGTGATTGGCGAAAGTGGGCAATCCATAAAGCCGCGACCGTCGGTCGCGCCCGTTAACGATGGGTGAGTGGTAGTGACGCACCACAAACAGGGATGAATATCGGTGCGTCGCGGACGCACCCTACCCGTGCGAGCGTTCGATACCGAAGGGGAGTTGCAATTGCGGGTCTCGCTCGCAGTCGGGGTCCAACTCCTTGAACAACAGACTCGGCTGGATGTCGGTGTTGTTCTGGTACTTGTCGCTGCAATACTCGGTGAAGTCGCCGCGGATGTCGTGATAGAAAATCTGGCAGATGGCCACGCCCGCGTATATCCGCACCGGTTGGACGGCGAACATTTCGAGCGTCCAATATCCGCAAAACCCGACGTCGCCGAATCCGGCCGTCACGTGTACGAACAGCCCCAGCCGGCCGATCGACGAGCGGCCCTCGATCATCGGCACGAGATTGTGCGTCTCGGTGCGTTCGACCGTCCGGCCAAGATAGAGTTGGCTGGGTTGCAGTACGAGTCCCTCGGGCGGAATGCCGATCCGACGCACCCGATTGGCCCTCCGCATGTCGAGCACGACTTCCTCGTAGACCATCAATTCGTCGTGCAACGTGAGGTTGTAGCTGTTGGGATTCAGTTTCGACTCGTCAAACGGGTCGATGACGACGTTCGTACCCAACTGTCGTTTGATTTCGCGGCCGGAGAGGATCATGGGGGAATGATGAATGTAGAATGATGAATGATGAATTATAACCGACTACACTTCAATTCTCTGACAAAGCGGTTCCAAGGGGCACTCGTCGCACGCGGGTTTCCGCGCCGTGCAACGGCGGCGGCCGTGCTGGATCAGGCGGTGGCTCAGCGAGATCCACCCTTTCTCGGCGAACAGCGCGATCAAGTCCCGCTCGATCTTCTCGGGGGTTTTTTCGGCGGTCAGTCCGAGCCGGCGGGCGATCCGGGCGACGTGCGTATCGACGACCACGCCGGAGGCGATGCCGTGGGCCGTGCCCAAAACCACGTTGGCGGTCTTCCGGCCGATGCCCGGCAGACGAACAAGTTGCTCGATGTCTTTCGGCACCCGGCCGTCGTACTGCTCCAACAGATCGCGGCAGCAGTTTTTGATGCTCTTGGCCTTGTTGCGGAAGAAGCCGGTGCTTTTAATGTCTCGCTCCAACTGGGGCAAGCCGGCCCGGGCGTAATGGGCGACGGTCGGATACTTGCGGAAGAGCGTTTTCGTCACCTGGTTTACCCGCTCGTCGGTGCATTGGGCCGAAAGGATCGTGGCCATGAGCAATTCCAAGGGCGATTGGAAGTCGAGCGAGCATCCGGCGTCGGGATAATGCTTGACCAACAGTCGAGCAATTCGGGCGGCGTGTCGTTTTTCGGCGGTGCTGGGCATTAGCGCATCTCGGTGGAGAAGCCCGATTCTGCAACGGTTACCCCCTTACTGTCAAGTACGGCACACTGAGTGGGCCTTGTTTCACGGCCGCGGGGCGGCTTGACCGTTCGGTGCCCCGCTCTTATGATGAAGTGTTTAATTGAGGGTGTCCGGGAATAATTCCATTTAGCCCGCCGTGAATACACGGCGGGGAGTGGCGGGTGCATTTCGCGCACAATGCCCCGGGTGTATTCACCCGGGGCTAAATAGTATTCTTTGCGGCCAATTCCTGGACACCCTCTTTAATTCGTTGTACAGCAAGGTGTAAAATCGTGGCGTTTGTATCCGAGCTTAGCGAAAGGGTCGTCGGCAGCCTGGATGCCGAAGAAGATGAAGGGCTGGGGTTGGTCGAACATCCGGTCGATCAGCCGCGCATCGAACATGCGGTACGGGAGATATTGTCGGCCATCGGCGAGGATCCCGACCGCGAGGGGCTGCGAGGAACCCCCGCGAGGGTTGCCCGAATGTATGCCGAACTGTTCGGGGGTCTGCATCAGGATCCCCGCCGCCATCTCAGCAAGTCCTTCAACGAAACCTGCGACGAAGTGGTGCTGGTGCGGAACATCAGTTTCAACAGCATGTGCGAACACCACCTGCTCCCCTTCATGGGCACGGCGCACGTCGCGTATCTGCCGGGCGATCGAGTGATCGGACTGAGCAAACTTGCCCGCGTGGTGGACGAAGTCGCCCGACGGCCGCAACTCCAGGAGCGCATGACCGAGGAAATCGCCAACCTGCTGGTCGAGGAGCTTCACGCCAAGGGAGTGGCGGTGGTGATCGAGGCGGTTCATACTTGCATGACTATCCGCGGAGTCCGGAAACCCGGTTCGCTCTGTGTTACTTCCGCCATGAAAGGCTGCTTCCGCACCAAGGCCTCCACTCGCGCGGAATTGATGACGCTGATTTACGGGGATCGACGATAGGTACGAATCGTTTATCGACCCTCCGGTTGATATTATCCCCATAACGCCCCGCGACTGCGGTCGCGGGGGAGGTATGCGGCGTTTCGCGTTCCCCCGCGACCGCAGTCG
>JAUWNG010000174.1 GCA_030612765.1 Planctomycetota bacterium | reverse complement strand
AGGACGCCCCAATTCGGACCGAGCCGGTTATTGTTGCCCTGTTGAATATTCACGCCCGCGGCCACGTCCCACGTCGAGCTTGGCGGGAAAACGCCGTGGGTCTCCTCGTAGTTCAGCACCGCCAGACCGACCTGTTTGAGGTTGTTCATACACTGCAACTTTCGCGCTGCCTCGCGGGCCGCCTGCACCGCCGGCAATAGCAGCGCGATCAGGATGCCGATGATCGTGATAACCACCAAAAGCTCCACGAGGGTAAAACCGTGTAGGACATTGGGCGAAGGGCGAGGAGTGAGGGCGGCGTTCAGCCTACGGACCTCTCCGCTGCGACAATTAGGACTTAAGAACGGATCAGTCACGAGACGTCCCTTTCAATGGAGTTTGTTTGGTGGAATTCGCAAGCCACCAGATGACTAAAACAAGAGCGAACAAGCCCGCCACCACACATAGCACAAAACTGGATGGCTCGGGAACCACGCGCAACGTTGCCGCCACGGGGTAATGGTCCGACGGATAATATCCGTCGAACGTCGTACGCACGATGTCGGCATCGATCGCCTGAAAATCAGCGGACGAATGAAAGATATGATCGATCCGGCTGCCGTCCGTGCCGCCGGCCCAGTCGTGGAAGGTTTTTCCTTGCGGTTTGCCGGTCTGGTCGTAACTGTCGGTCAGTTCGACTTCGCCGGGGCTGCCATCGAGAAGCGCGAGGTAGCCGGCGTCGGTATGAGTCTCGTTGAGATCGCCCATTGCGATCACGGGCAATCCGCAGGAGAGCGCGCCGATCTTTTCGCGCATCAGTATTCCAGACTTGTATCGGACATCGGAGTTTGTATCTTTGTGGGACCAGTGGGTGTTCATCACGAAGTAGTTGCCGCCCGTCTGTTGGTCCAGCAACTTAATCCACGTGACCATCCGTGGAATAGAGTCGATGGTGGAAAACGTGGTCCCCGGTGCCTCCGGCGTGTCGCTGAGCCAGAACTCGCCTTGGTCGGTTGCGGTGAATCGATCGTCGCGGTAGAAGATTCCGCTCCGTTCGCCGGCGCCGTCTTCCGTTCCACCGGTGGCGCGGCCGACGCCGTAGTAACCGTAACCCGGCAATTCGCCGTTAAGGTAGCCGAGTTGGTGGTACAGCATCTCCTGTACGCCGAGTATGTCGGGAGTGAGGGTGTTGACAACGCCGACCACGCGATCGCGACGATCATTGTCGTCGTTTAAGTAGTAGTTCCAGGACGTTGCCTGATTAGGCCCCGTCAGTCCTGTGTCGTACCTGATATTAAAAGTCATTACCTTGAGACTGTCGGCCGCCAAGACGGGGACGGTCGTGTAAGTGCCCAGGATGCACAGCGGAAGGACGATGACTCGGAAAAGGCTTATCGGCAATCGGGACATTGGTGTCGACTCCACGGCATAGCAGGTTTCCAGATACGTTAATCGACTAACCGGTAACTCCGCGTGTAGCAGTCCGTTGAAAAATGGTGCCACTGCTGGCTTGTCCAGCAGTGCGGGGAAAAGCACCCGGAAAAACACTGCTGGACAAGCCAGCAGTGGCACCCAAACTCCCAAATCCGACTTTTTCAACGGACTGGTGGGGACGACTGTTTCGCAGTCGCCCCTACACGAGATCAATTCGCGTTTCCAAATGTTGGGGTGGCAGTTTAACTGCCACCCCAACCCGGGTGACGGCGCCTAACATCCTGCCAGACAGTCAGATGCTCTCACCCCCAGCCCCTCTCCCAAAGGGAGAGGGGAGTTTTCCGCCCCTGTTGGGGTGGCAGTTTAACTGCCACCCCAACGGTTGGCCACCGGCCACTAAACTCTACTTCCGCTTCCGCCAGGCATAGGCCAACAAGCTCAACAGGCCAAAACCGGCCAGCACGAACGTCGAGGGCTCGGGCACAAGGACGAACGTGAGTATCGGCTTCTCCGCCTCAGAACTGTTACTGGACCTGAAAAGCATTTGGTTGGCTCCTGAGCCGTCATAATACGGGCTATCATCGTCGTGGCGGGCCAACATGCAGAATCCGTTCTGGGCACTCAGGTCCGAACCGTCGTCGGCATAAGCGCCGGTCACGTCGAAATCGATCCAACTACCATACTTTGCCGGCGAGAGGACGATTCCAGTGTCCAGCGTTACGCCCCAGTCGGCGGAGCTATGGAGCCCGCCGCCAGCCCAATCCACAGTGTTATAGGTCTGTTTCCTCCAACACGACTCGCCGGTCTGCGCTAGGCGACCATCGCGGCCGTTGTTTCTGTGTGCGCCTGTGCCTTCGTTGAAGGCAGTCAATCCCTTGAATAGATCGACCGTTTGACCCACCCCGGTCGTGGCACTGCCTGCACAACCCTCCAGGTACAACTGAAGCGTCGCCGACTGGATCCGTAGGCCGTTCGTTTGCATGTAGTCGGTCAACGTCCCGTAATCAAAGTTGGTCAGCGGCCGAGTATCGTCGGTAATACCCGTCCCGTACTGGCCGACAACCAGATAATATTCACCACCCGTATTGTAGTGGTCTTGATTAAGATTGGCCTCCCGAAGATGCAGGTCCGTGGTGCCCTCGTAGGCTTCGCCGGTCCCGCCTGCTTCGGTCGGGGTCAAGGTGCCGTCTTGAAATGTCACGGTTTCCGCCGTCGCCATGTTGGCGCAAACGCCGAGGCCGATCAGGACGGTCATAGCTACCATCACATTGATAATGAATCGCGAAGTCATGGAAGTGTTCCTTCTAAAAAAATCTACCAAGATCAACCGCTCGCGCGTCGGCCGGACGACATGCCCGGCACATTGATTCCGCACTGGCGGTCGGGATTCCGGCTCGCTACGTCGCGAGCCAGCTACACTCTCCGCATCGTCAAGTCGTCGTCGATCACCTCCTTTCTCCATCCGCGGGCGGATGGTCTGGGTCGCCGGCCTGGAACATCGCCGCGACTTCGTCGGCCGACAACGCGGCGGCGAAAAACGCCGCTTCGTCGATCAAACCCTGGAACTCGCGGCTGGGGTCCAGCCTCATGCTGTTGTCGCCCAACCACACCGGCTCGTCGTTCTGTCGCAAGTGGATGGGCTGGGGTAATCGGCTTTCGGCCTCCAGACGGCCATCCAAATACAGCCGCTTGTGCGTTGTGTCGTCGCCCGGCTCGAACACCGCCACCGCCAGATGCCAACGGCCGTCGGCGACCTCGGTACGACCGGCCATCGTTGCTTTTGGGCGATCTGAACTGAACTCCAAATCCGTGTCGAACGTGAGCGCATTGGCATCGCCGTGTTGCTGGAGCCGCCACGACGTGTCGCTCTTGGCAACCAAGACCACCCACTTCCCCTCGAACCGGTCGGTCTTGAACCAAACGGCAACCGAGAACGGGCCGGCGAACTGGAAGCGTTCCTGCTCGGGCAATGCGACCCTGTTGCCACAGTTGCGGCCGTGGAAGTAGAGGGCGTGCTTGCCGGGAAAACGCCCCGAGGCCCAAACGGCCCCCTTGATCCGGCCGTCGAGTTGACTGCCCGACGATGCCCGGTTCCGCAACGTGGAACGCTCACTCTTGTCTTGCTGGAAGTCGTAATACGCAACCAGGTCGGAGCGTTTGCGCAGCGACTCGCTGAAGGCTTGCCAACGGCGGAAGGGTTTTAGTTGCCGCTCCTCGGCCAGCGCGGCCAGTTGCCCGGGGCGAACGAAAGCGAAAGCGGTTGGATCGGCCGCGCCGCGCACGATGACCAGTCGGTCCTTGGCGTCCTTGTCGGGTTGCACCCGCGCCGATTCGTTTTCGCCCAAAATCACCTCGCGCGGAGTGCCACTGGCTAAGCCAGTGCCACCCACCACCTGCACCTTCACCAAACCGCGGAAGACATGTGAAGTGGTGTTTCCCTCATCGCTCACTTCCACGCCGAACTCGGTGCCCAGGTCGGTCACCACGGCGGTGGGAGTGCGGACGGAGAATAAGGATGAAGGATGAAGGATGAAGGATGAAGGCTCGGCCTTGGACCTTGAACCTTGAACCTTGGACCTTGAACCTTTTTCTTCCCTCGCCCCTCTCCCCTCTCCCCTCTCCCCCACTCTTGCGGTCAACTTGCCCAGCGCGAGATAGCCGCTGGCGGTGGATTCGACCTCGTAGGTGCAGGGGCCTTCGAGGATGACCTTCGCACCGGTGTCGTAGGTGATTTCCAACAGCCCGGAAGAGAGGATGTATTTTCTGTCTAAGGGAACGTGGGCAAACCCCAGCGGCGGCAGATAGTGGGGATCGTCCGACCATTTCACATCGACCATGCCGGTGATCCGGCCTACGAACACCATCTCCGGCATGGTTTCCGACGGGGCCGACTGCGACGGCGCTTCGGCGATATGTTGGTGATGGGTGACTTTCATCGCCCAGAACACCAGCAGCATCACGCCCATGATCACTGTGGCGACCATGCAGGAGAACGCCCAACTGCCGACGGAAAAGTGGCTAGTGGGTAGTGGGTAGTGGGTAGTGGATAGTGAGGGGAATGGGGAACTCGGGATTTGAGATTCGAGATCGAGTTGGTGCGGCAGTCCAACTGCCACGCGCTGCCCGGCTTGCGACTGGAAATTGTCCCGGATAAGGCTGTTCAGCCTTGCAAACCGCCAGAAGACGCCGCGGGCGTCGGGCGAGTCGAGCAGCATCCGCTCCAACTCCCGCCGATCCTCGCCGGTCAGGTCGCCGTCGACGTGACGGTTCAGCAGGTCTTCCAGCCGGACGTGGTCCATGTTAACGATATTCCTGTTGCTTGGCCTTCCGCTCGATGCAATCGCGCAACAGCGCGCGTGCTCGGGATAGGGCCACGTAGACGGACTGCGGCGTCCATTGCAGCCGGCGAGCGATCTCCGCCGGCTTGCACGTCTCGCCGTAGCGCATCTCGATCACTTCCTTGGCGCGGGGCGAAAGCTCTTCCATGCATTCTTGCAGCAACGCTTGGGAATTGTCGGCCGAATTGTCCATCGGGGCATCGGCCGAGAGGGTTTCGATCACCTCGGGCGAAAGCGAGCCGACCTTCGCCCACGGCTGACGAAGCGACTCCAGCACCTTGAACTTGGCAATCGCCAGTGCCCAGGCGAGGAAGTCGGAACCTTCGCGAAAGGCGTCTGCCTTGGCCGCCACGGTCAGAAAGCACTCTTGCAGCACGTCCTCGGCGCGGTTGAAGTCGGGCACGAACGCCTCGATGAATCCACGAATCGCCGAGACGTGCTTGACGAACAATTGTTCGACCAGATGCGTCTGTCGGCGGTGTTCGGAATGTGCCATGAAGAGATACTCCCCTATATATAATGATGATTGCCTCGGCGAACCTTAGTAAAAAAAACCGGATAGGGCCGAAGCCGGGCAAAAAAAGAAGGGGCCGGGACGGCCGGGTAATCGCCGTATGTCTATAAGCGTCAAGAAGTTACGGGCAAATCGCACCGAATATCCACCCAAGACGCCCTCGGCCCTCGTTAACGTGCTCCACGCTGCAATGGGCTACAGCGGGAATGGACGCGAGAGGATGTGAATTTTTCGATTTGGCGTCGTTAAGACCACAATCCGTAGGGTGCGTGAAACGCACCATGCACTACCGGTTGTGGTGCGTTTCACGCACCCTGCAAAAAGTTCACAACCTCGGAGCGTCGTAACGAAGAGTAACAGGTTGGCAACCTGTCTTACGGTTTAGAAGAGGCCGGTGGAGCGGGGCTATCCGGTTTCTTCGCCGGCGCTTCGATTTGCCTGCGCTCGCCCGGCTTAAACGTTACGGTGTCGGAGGCCCCATCCGAACCTTCGACGGAGACCGCCTTCGATTCAGGAGCGGTCTTGCCGTCGGCCAGTTGCGAGTCCGCCGTCAGACTGATGATTTCCGCCAAAGGGGTGCGGATCTTGAAACCTTCCAGATCGTCGGGCACGTCGGCGGTCAGTTTGCCCGAGTATAGGATCGCCGTTTTGGTCGACTCGATCTCCAGGTTCGCCGGTCCTTGAAGGATAACCTTCGCGCCGCAGGCGAAAGAGATTTCGGCCAGTCCTCCGGCCAGTTTTAGCTTGTGGCCGGGGCGCAGGAACGCCCCTTTTCTGATTGCCGCGCTGTCTTCTTCCCAAAGGCAATCGACGGTCTCGGTCAGCTTTGCCACGCTCTCGCGTTCAGCTTTGCTGATGCAGACGAGTTGCACCAGGGGCGTGGTGACGGTGAAACCTTCCACCTCGTCCGGCACGTCGGCGGTCATGCGGCCGATGCGCAAAGCGCCGCTCTTTTCCGATTGGAGTTCGAGGATGGCCGGCCCTTCAAGAATTGCCTTGGCGCCGCAGGCGAAGGCGATCTCAACCAACCCGGCGGCGATGTCGAGAGTTTGCCCCACGCGGAACTGAGCCCCTTCCAAGGGTGCATTAGCGTCGTCCGACCAGCGGCAATCACAGGTGCGGACCAGCGAGGCGATGTAGCCCGGCGCCAGGGCGGAATTGGGGTTCGCACGATCCTCGCCGTAGTGTCCCCACAACTTGATGCGCGTGGCAGCCTTGGGGTCCGTCGGCAAGACCTCGTCGGACAAGGCGATTGAATCGGAGGGAAGAAGGTCGTCGAACGACCGTTGATGGCGGTCCGCCAATCGGACGTAGCCTTCCGGCAACTTGCCGTCCACGCTGAGCAGATCAAGGCCGCCGGCGAAGAATCCTAGGACGAGGATAATGACCACGATCGTTACAAACGTCACGCCGAATGTAGATTGCGGCATGAACCGATCGAATCGGCTTCGATTTTGGTCCATAACGCCACCTCCAGTAAGAAGAAGTCAATGAAAAGGAACCCAACACAACCCACTTTATCCTAACATTCGTCAATATCTATTACAAGCAAATCATCCGATAATCGTTTCTATTCGCCCCGCGATTCCTGTAATTGGCTACCCCGCCCCCTTCCGCCGGGTGGTGCCGGTCAGATTTCCTTGGAATCGGCCAGGATCATTAACTGCGGGATAAGGTGGCAGATTGCCCGGGAGCGGTGACTTAGGACGGCCTTCACCCGCTGTCCCAACTCGGCGAAAGTACGATGGTGTTCGACGATCTCGAAGAGTGGATCGTAGCCGAAACCCTCGCTGCCACGCGGCTCGAAGATAATCCGTCCTCGACAGGCCGCCTCGCTTTGGGCCTGGATCTCGCCCGCCGGATCGGCCAAAGCCACGTGGCAGACGAACCGTGCCGCCCGCTGCGGCAAAGGCGTGTCTCCCAATTGGTCCAACACCAGGAGGTTGTTCGACTCGTCGGTGGCGTCGGGGCCTGCGTAGCGGGCCGAGAAAATCCCCGGCCGGCCGGCCAGGGCGTCGACCGCAAGCCCGCTGTCGTCGGCCAGAACCCAGTGGTGCAGACGACGTGCGTACCCGGCGGCTTTTAGACATGCGTTGGCCGCGAAGCTATCGCCGTCCTCGACCACCTGGTAGTCGTCGGGGAAGTCGGCCAGCGTCCGCGTTTCCACGCCGACCGGCCGCAGCAGGTCCGCCAACTCCAGGCCCTTTTCGTGGTTGGCGGTGCCGATGACGAGCATGGATAGTGGATAGTGGATAGTGGATAGTGGGTAGGGGATAGTGGGTAGGGGATAACTGCCAACTACGAAACCACACTTCCACGAATCATACCACCCCCGTGATTCAACCGCTACACCCCTTCGCCCCCGCCGACCGCAGTCG
>JAUWNG010000044.1 GCA_030612765.1 Planctomycetota bacterium | reverse complement strand
CCGGGCGCCCCCCCCCCCCCGCTACACAACGATGGAAAACGTATTGGCCGCAATTCACCCAGACGCGGCTCAGAAGCTCAATTGGAAAACGACGCCTTCCTGGATCCCCTGGGTGTCGAGGGCGATTTCCTGACCGAGGGTCGTCTCCGTGTTGTACTTGGCGGGGATGTTCGAGCCGGGTTTGGTGATTTCCACGCGGTACAGACCGGGGGCGATACCCGGCGGGGTAAGCTCGGGGATGCTGATCATCGCCATGCCGTTTTGGTCGGTCTTGCCCACGGCGACTTTAACGTTCTCGCCCAAAAACGTCTCGGGCACGAACTTCACTTCCGCCCCTTGCAACGGCCGGCCGTTATGGGTCACGCGGCAACTGAACGACATCCGGCCGAGTTTCGAGTCCTGCCAGGCCTGGATCCGTGCGGTGATCATGTCGGCCGTGACCGCGCCCTGACCGGTGAGATCGATCTGGGCCAAGGCGGCCTTCACGCTCGGACACTTATCCAACTCCTCGCCGCTGAGCTTGCCGTCCTTGTCCGCGTCGAACATTTCGATGGCCTTGTCTCCCGCCGCCGAGGCATTGATCTTCGGCGGGTGAACGCGGTCCGGTCTAGTCGGGCAACCCGCGCATACCACGAACAAAGCCACAAACGCCAAAACCCAACCGGTCGTCATTCGATAGGACATGATCGATACGCCTTTCTCCTTGAGGCAGGAAAATCAAAAAAAGAACACCTTCCAGCAGGGTAACAAAGCGTCGGTCAATCGTCAAGTGACCCCGCCGGCATCCGCCAGATTGCAAGCGTTCACGGGTTGGCTGGGGACTGGTCCATTTTTCGGCCGAAAAACGCATTTCGCGGGCAAACGGTTGGCCGAAAACATGGACCTGTCCCCTTCCCGTGGCCAAGGGGGACAGTCCCCTGTGAATGGTTACGCCAAATTCAGTACGTTCGCCGAGCGGACGTGATGACCGATAGTCTCCCGTGCCAGATTGAACCAGCACGGGCAGCGATCGAGGATCGCGCTGTCGGCCGTTGCCGCCACAACGTCTTGTTTTCCAACGACTTCCGTTGTTTTCCATGCTTCGGGATCGGACAATATGACATCGGGGTCCGGCACCAGTTCAACCCGCCACGGCCAATCCCGCACGGCGGCCAACTCCTCGACGATCACTTTCAGCCGGCCGCTGTTCGATACCGGGCGGTCAAACAGCCAGCGGCACTCGCGGAGATCGCAGGCCGCAAGGGTCCGGCCCAGCAGTTCGAGCGCGGGCAAGGTCTCGGCCACCTTGCGGTAGCTGCCGTGCATGCTGGCCATGTCGCGGTACGCGCCGTCGCGGGCGGCCAGGATCACCCCGCCGGCCAAGGCCGCCTCGACGGTGGTCAACGCGTTGTAGCCGTCGATCCACAGCGCCGTGCCCGACAACCGTTCGCAGCCGACTTCGCGGGCGCGACGACTCGCCGACTGCGCTTCGGTGCAGCAACAACGGCTGACGGCCGTCCGCTGCCGCGCCACCAGACCGTGGCGGTCGCCCACCAGTTTCAACGTCGAATCGTGGGCGTAGCCGTGGTCCAGCAGCCAGCAGAAATCGCCCGCCGCCGCGCGCAACAACGGCACTGCCCCAGCGTTGAACAGCCGGGCGTCCTCGGGGTGCGGACCGCGATGGGTTCGTCGGTCGGGCATGTTGACGATCGGAGAGGGGGAGATAAGGAGATAAGGAGACAAGGAGATGTTAGGAGTGTGAAATGATCCAAGAATCAGGGGTGTTGATCATGGCGACGAGCATCCGCAGGATTTCTTCGTATGTTTGGTATATGAGTGTGCCGCTGTCACGGTTCAGATAGGAGCATTTTACAGCGAACTCGAGCCAGACTTGGGTTTCGGCGGCCTCGCTTTCGGCGTCGGAGAGCTTGGCGACGAAAGCGGCCTTGTAGCGGCGCTTTCGCCAAGCCTCGGCAACATTCGCACAGACGGACCGCGAGGATCGCCGTATCTAGTCGGTCAGCGAATACGTCTCTTCTTTCGGAAATTCCCGCGACGCTTGAAATATCTCCATCGCCGCATTTTGTGCCTTCTTGTAGACCTCTAAGTCTGTGTGCCTCTGAATCTTCATCCTCCCCCTCCCCCTCTCCTTATCTCCTTGTCTCCTTGTCTCCCCATCTCACCGCTCGTAAGTTCCCATCAACGCGCCCTCGGCCAACATGTGCTGGCGGATTTTCTCCAGGATGGCCTTCTTATCCAGCCCCGGCTCTACGTCCAGCGGCGCATCGAGCGCGTAGAGCTTGAAATAGTAGTGGTGTACTCCGTGCCCCGGCGGGGGCATCGGGCCGCCGTAGCCGATGTTCTCTCCCTCGGGCCAGGAGTTTTTGCCCTGCAAGACGCCGGCCGGGTCTTTCAGACGCGACTTCCGCGGCACGCCTTCCGGCAAACCCGTGGCTGAGGCGGGAATCTTGTAGATCACCCAATGTACCCAAGGCTCGTCCCTGGGGGCGTCCGGGTCATCGCAGATCAGCACGAGTTCCTTGGTTCCCGCCGGCAACCCGGACCAGCTTAGCGGCGGGGAAACGTCGGCCCCTTCGCCCGTATACTTTTTGGGAATCACATGCCCCTGCGTGAACGCCGAACTGGTAATCGTGAGCGTCATCTTCTTTTCTCCTTCCAAACGGGCCGTCCGCTCGACGGTCGATGTGTCGGCGCCGATTGGTCCCCTGGAGTCTGGGCTACAGCCCGAAAAACCGAGGAACACAGCCGACCAAAGCGTTAGCCCGACACGGGACAAGATATTGACATTGTACGACGAGGTTTCTCGCATGGTTTTACCTCCGTAATCCATTTCTATACTGTAGTTTTTGCTGGGGTGCAATCCCCCGCGACCGCAGTCGCGGGGCGTTTTCTATCACTGTTGGGGCGGCAGTTGTACTGCCGCCCCCTATCCTTTCACCACGCCCAACGGCTTCAGCCGGGCGACCTTGCCGGCCAGGCCGGCGCGGTGGACCACGTCGACCACCACGCTCACGTCCTTGTAGGCGGCCGGTTGCTCCTCGGCCAATCCCTTCCAGTTCCGGCATTTGGCGATTATGCCTTTTTCGGCCAACTCGCGGTCGATCCGCCGTCCCTGGGCGTGCTTAATGGCGGCGGTTCGGCTCATCACCCGGCCCGCCCCGTGACAGCAGGTGCCGAACGTCTTTTCCATGCTGCCGGGCAGCCCGACCAGGACCCAGCTTTCCCGGCCCATGTCGCCGGGGATTATCACCGGCTGGCCGATTTGGCGATAGCGCTGGGGCACGTCCGGGTGTCCGGCCGGGAACGAACGGGTGGCCCCCTTGCGATGCACGCACAGCATGCGCCGACGCCCCTCGACCTCGTGCTCCTCCATCTTGGCGATGTTGTGGGCAACGTCGTAGACCAGTTCCATTTGCAGCGACTCCCAGGGGCGGCCGAAAAAATCGGCCATCAGTTCGCGCGTCTGCCACATCAACAATTGCCGGTTCGCCCAAGCGTAGTTCGCCGCACAGCGCATCGCGCCGAGATACTCCTGGCCCTCGGGGCTATGGACCGGGGCACAGGCCAACTGCCGGTCGGGCAACTCGATGCCGTACTTGGCCGGTGTCTTGCGCAGTGCGGCCAGCGAGTCGTCGCAGACTTGGTAGCCCAGCCCGCGCGAGCCGGAATGGATCATTAAGCAAATCTGACCTTTTTCCAGGCCCATCGTTCGCGCGGCCGACTGGTCGAAAATCTCGTCCACTACTTGGACCTCGATAAAATGGTTGCCCGAGCCGAGCGTGCCGCACTGGTCGCCGCCGCGTTTGATGGCCCTTTTGCTGACGAAGTCGGGCTGTGCGCCGTCCAGACAGCCGCCGGCCTCGGTGTATTCGAGGTCGTCGGGCGTGGCCCAGCCGCGGGTGGCCAGATATGGCGATCCTTCGGCCAACAGGCGGCGAAGCTCCTTGTGGTCGAAGAGGAACGGTCCGCCGATGCCCACTCCGGCCGGTATGCCGCGATACAGCACGTCCATCAGTTGGCCCAGGCGCGGCTGTACCTCTTCGCGGTTCAGATTGGTCCGCACCAGTCGGACGCCGCAATTGATATCGTAGCCGACCCCTCCGGGCGAGATCACGCCCCCTTCGGCCGGATCGGTCGCCGAGACGCCGCCGATGCAGAAGCCGTATCCCCAATGGATGTCGGGCATGGCCAGACTCGCCATTTGCACGCCGGGAAGGAAAGCCACGTTGGCCACCTGCTCCGGGGCCTGGTCGGCGCGAATATGCTCCATCAACCGCTCGTCGGCGAATATTCGCCCCTCGACCCGCATCCCCGATTTGTAGCTTTGCGGTATCCGCCAGCAGCAGTCGTCTATTCGCTCCAGCGGCCCGGCGTAGCCTTGTTTCGGCATGGTTGCGTTCTCCAACGATTTGGGACTCGGGGATCGGGGATCGGGATTCGGGGTTGGAGTTATCCGTTTTTCCCGAGTCCCGAACCCCGAACCCCCAGCCCCGATCCCCTAAATATCCACAATCACTTCCGCCATCCATCCGCCGTCACACTGCTCGACCTTTAATTCGTGCCAGGTGATCGCCTTCACCTCGACGTCGATCTCGTGCCGTTCCAGGTCGATCGGCTCGCCCCGCGCCGTACCCGAAAGTCCCGAATAAATAGGGGGCTTTCCGTCAATACGCACGGAAAAGTCCCGCAGCACCAATCGTCGGGCCGAAAACGTATACAACAATCCGCCCAGCCACCCGTGTAGTAGCCCTTCGATGTCGTCGCTATCGATTTGGAAAGTCGATTCCTCGATGGACCGAACGGAGTCCGGGTTCGCCAGCATTACCGAGAACAGTCCCCGGGCGGCCTCTGTAAACAATTCGTCGAGGTCGGCGGCGCGGACACGGAGCCCCAAGTCGGCGGTATGCTCGAAGGTTTCGTACATTCGAGGAATTATACCGCTTGCGGTTTCGCAAGGAAACAAGGCTGCGTATCTATGCCAGCATGGCGGCAATCGTCTCACGACTGACCGGCCGGATCACGCCGCGCTCGCAGATTATCGCCGCGATCAATTCCGCCGGGGTCACGTCGAACGCCGGGTTGTAGACCGCCACCCCGTCGGGCACCGTCTGCCGGCCAAAGCCGTGGGTCACTTCGCGCGGGTCGCGCTGCTCGATGGGAATCTCCGCGCCGGAGGCGACCGACGGGTCGAACGTGCTGCTTGGGGCGGCGACATAGAACGGAATTTCGTGCGCGGCGGCCAGCACCGCCAGACCGTAGGTGCCGATCTTGTTGGCCACGTCGCCGTTGGCGGCGATCCGATCGGCGCCGACGACGACGGCCTGCACGCGACCCTCGCGCATCACCTGGGCGGCCATGTTGTCGCAGATCACCGTCACGTCGATGCCCCGCCGTTGCAGTTCCCAGGCGGTGAGCCTTGCGCCCTGGAGCAGCGGCCGGGTCTCGTCGGCGAATACGTGCGGTGTTTTTCCGGCCTCGGTGGCGGCGAAGATCACCGCCAGCGCGGTGCCGTAGTCGGCGGTGGCCAGCCCGCCGGCGTTGCAATGGGTCAAAACTCCCTGACGGTTGCCGAGCAGTTCGGCCCCGTGGCGGCCTATCGCCCGGCACATTTGCCGGTCTTCCTCGTGGATCGCTTGGGCCTCGGCCAGCAGGGCGGCGGCGATCTCGGCCGTCGGGCCGTTGCGAAACCGCGAAGCGGTTTGCTTCATCCGCTCCAAGGCCCAAAAGAGGTTGATCGCGGTGGGCCGACTTGCGGCCAGACGATCGACCGCTTCGTGCAGCCGGTCGAAGAAGGTCGCTTGGTCGGCGCCGAGGGCGTTTTGCACGCCGAGGCACACCCCGTAGGCGGCGGCGATTCCGATGGCCGGCGCCCCGCGCACGCGCAGTGACTTGATCGCCTCACAGACTGTTTCCACGTCGCGGCAGTCGATCTCGATCAGCTCGACCGGCAACTTCGTCTGGTCGATCATTCGCAGATGACCGTCAACACCGCCGATCCATTGGAGCGTGGGAACGTTTTTCACGGCTTACTTCTTCTCTGCTCGTAGAGCATCCTGCAACGACTTGTTCTTATCGCCGACCTTGTCGCCTAATTTCCGCTTGAAGTCGGCGAGTTTTTCTTGCAGAGCCGGGTCGCCGAGGGCGAGGATTTGGACGGCCAGCAGTCCGGCGTTGCGGGGTCCGCCGCCGCCCGTGCCGACGGTGGCGACCGGCACGTCGCCGGGCATCTGCACGATCGACAGCAACGAGTCCAGGCCGCCGGCCAGCTCGGTGGGGACCGGCAATCCGATCACCGGCAAGATGGTGTGCGAGGCGACCACGCCGGCCAGATGCGCGGCCCCGCCGGCAGCGGCGACGATCACCTTCAGCCCTCGCTCGGCGGCCGTCGAGGCATACTGCTGAACGACTTCGGGCGTTCGATGGGCGCTCATCACGTGAAGCTCGTAGGCCACGCCGAACTCGTCCAGCGCGGCGGCCGTCGCCTTGATCTTCGGCCAATCGCTGTCGCTACCCATCACTATGCCCACCAGGGGCGAAGCGGTTCCCGACATTGTATCCTCCCTAAAAAAGTGGTCGGTGGTCGGTGGTCAGTGGCCAGTTCGGCAAAAACTGACCAATGTCCACTGGCCACTAGCCACTGGCCACTAGCGTTCTACTTTTCAAACCGCGGATTGTACGGCATGTCGAAGGTTTCGGCCACGGGACGATTGGTGACTTCGCCTTCGTGGATATTTATGGCGGTGGCCACGGGCCGCAAGGCCTCGGCGACGGGCAACAGGCCGCGATTTGCGATCTGCAACGCCCAGGGCAAGGTCACGTTGCACAGGGCGAAGGTGCTGGTCCGCCCGACCGCGCCCGGCATGTTGGCCACGCAATAGTGCAACACGTCGTTGACGACGAAGGTCGGGGTGCTGTGAGTTGTCGGCCGGGTCGTCTCCACGCAGCCGCCCTGGTCCACGGCCACGTCGACGATCACGCTGCCCGGCTTCATCAGCTTCAGGTCCTCGCGTGCGATCAGGCGTGGCGCCTTCGCGGCGGGCACCAGCACGGCCCCGATCACTAGATCGGCCTTGCGGAGTTGCTCGCGGATGGTGTGCCGATCGCTGAACAGTTGGGTGACGTTCGCCGGCATGACCTCGTCGAGATATCGGAGCCGGTCCATGTTGATGTCCAGCAGACAGACGTTGGCGCGGAATCCGGCGGCGATCAACGCGGCATTCGATCCGACCACGCCTCCGCCGAGGATGGTGACGTGTGCCGGCTCGACGCCGGGCACTCCGCCGAGCAGGATGCCGCGTCCTTGTTGCGGGCGTTCGAGATACTTCGCCCCTTCCTGAACGCTCATTCGCCCGGCCACCTCGCTCATCGGCGTCAACAGAGGCAGCCGGCCATGCCCGTCGCTGAGGGTTTCGTAGGCTACGGCGATGCAGCCGCTTTTGATCAACGACTCGGTCAGTTGCCGATCGGCGGCCAGATGGAAGTAGGTGAAGATGATCTGCCCGCGACGCAACAGCGAGAACTCACCCGATTGCGGTTCCTTGACCTTGATAATCATTTCCGACCGGTCGTACAGATCGCTGGGGCTATCGACCAGTTCCGCTCCGTTGTCGATGTAATCCTGGTCGGCCAGACCCGAGCCGAGTCCGGCCCCGACCTCGACCAGCACGGTGTGTCCGGCGCGGGTCAGTTCCTCGACCCCGACTGGAAGCAATCCGACGCGATATTCATCCAACTTGGTTTCTTTTGGTACGCCGACGATCATTTCATTTCTCCAACAATGGTTTTAGGTACGGCCGCCGGGCCATCGCTGTTTCAGAACGGAAAACCGCCATTGTAGTGGTTCGGGGACACTTGTCCAAGAGCCGGAGGGAAATGACCGTCGAACGCCGAAAGAAACCGCAGAATAGTGCGTATTCTCGTTCGTGTAGCGGGCGGGCTTGCCCGCCGTGCGACCAGTTATGAACGGCGGGCCCGCCCGCTACACGGCATACACTCTCGCGGCAAAAACGAGCAAACCAACACCAAAACCGCGGCGCGGCACTCAGCCCTTCAGCTTGCCGTCGATCTCGTCGCGCCGGTCGTCGTGCGTCCGCCGACGGAGATAGAGCTTGATGGGCACCTCGCCGAACTCCAGCCCGTCGCGGAAGACCCGCAGCAAGTAACGCTGATACTGCGGCGAAATGGCCTTCGGATCGCTGCAAAACAGCACGACGGTCGGCGGCTGCGCGGCAACCTGGGTGGCGTAAAAGATTTTCGGACGGCGATTGCGATACAGCGGCGGCGGATTTTTTTCCAGCGCCGAGCGAACCTCGCGGTTCAACCGCCCGGTGGTTACGCGATGGAGCGACTGCTTGAAGAGCATCCGCGAGTGGTTGAGCATCGCCTTGACGTTCTTGCCGGTCTTGCCGGTGATGAAGGCGATCGGCGCGTACAACATGGTGCGGAAGGTGTCGTGCAGATAGATCACCCATTTCTCGGTGGGCATCGTGTCCACCAGCAGATCCCACTTGTTGACCACGAACATGCATGGCTTGTACTGCTGGGAAACGTAATCGCACAGTTGCTTGTCCACCTTGCCGATCCGTTGCGTGGCATCGAGGAACATCAGCACCACGTCGGCCCGGCGAATGCTCCGCTGGGCGCGGTGCGTACTGTAGAAGTCCACGTCGGTGCTGATGCTCTTTGTGCGGCGGAAGCCCGGCGTGTCGATGGCCAACAGCGTCTGGCCGTCCATCTCGAACCGCACGTCGACGCTGTCGCGGGTGGTGCCCGGCACCTCGCTGACTATCATCCGCTCGGCCTGTGCCAACGTGTTTACCAGCGTACTCTTACCCACGTTCCGACGCCCCACCATGGCCACTTTCATCACCGGCTCGGACGGCGTGGGATCGTCGGTCGAAGGCTCGGGCAACCGCTGGGCAATCGCGTCCATCAACTCCGCCTTGCCGCGGTTCTCCTGAGCGCTGACGCGAACCATCTTTCGACCGAAACGATAGAACTCGTCGGCATGGGCGTCCAGCGACGGCGCGTCGGTCTTATTGACCACCAACAGCACCGGGACGGTTAGGTAACGCAGCCGTTTGCCAACCTCCTGATCCAGCGGCGTCGGTCCGTCGCGGCAATCGACCACGAACAGCACGACCCGCGCCAAGTCGACGGCCACCTGAATCTGTTCCTCGATCTGTTCGGTAAGGTTGTCGGCGTCCTCGATGCCCATCCCGCCGGTATCGACCAACTCGGCGAATTGACCGTGAACCTCCATCAGGTGGGTGACTCGGTCGCGTGTAACGCCCGAGGCGCGATCGACGATGGCAATGCGCCGCCCGGCGAGCCAATTGAAGATGCTCGATTTGCCCACGTTGGGGCGGCCGACGATCACAACTTGCGGAATACCCATAAGTTTCTATGATAATTGTGTTCGGGTTTGTTTTCTAGTCACGGGACGTTTATGAAAAATCGGAATAATTTCCGGAAAACGAATGTTCCACCCGTTTAGGGGGGGGCGGGGGGGGGGGGGCGGGGGGGGGGCGGGGTGGGGGGGCGGGGGGCGGGGGGGCCGCTAAACGGGTGGCAATCAACTTCATTATGGCACGTAACATCAGGGAAGCGATGATTCAACGGCTCGAAGTGCTTGAGGGCGCTGGAGTGACGCACGTTCCGAAAGGGCGGAAACTCCCCGACACCCCCCCCGTAGCACAGCCGCCCTCGGCTGTGCCGGAGGGCGGGACGGTCGCGGGCGGCACAGCCGATGGCGACACCGCCGATGGCGGCTGTGCTACAAGGCGCGCGGACGCCCTGGCTGAGGTTGCGCGGGAAGTGTCCGCCTGCACCCGCTGCACCGAATTGGCCCGCGCGCGGACGCAAACCGTCTTTGGCGCGGGCAGCCCTTGTGCCCGACTGGTTTTCTGCGGCGAGGCGCCGGGGGCCGACGAAGACCGGATAGGTCAACCGTTTGTCGGCCGCGCCGGGCAACTGTTGACCGACATCATCGTCAAAGGGATGAAGATGCGCCGCGAGGACGTCTACATTCTGAACATTCTCCGCTGCCGCCCGCCGGGCAACCGCAATCCGCTGCCGGTCGAGGCCGCCGCTTGCCGCGAATTCCTCGATCGGCAACTGGAGATCATTCAGCCGGATTACATCTGTTGCCTGGGGTCGGTGGCCGCTCAGAACCTGCTGGACACGACCGAGTCGATCGGCCGTCTCCGCGGCCGCGTTCACGACTATCGCGGCATCCCCGTCGTCTGCACCTACCACCCGGCCTATCTCTTGCGAAACCCGTCGGCTAAGCGTTCCGTCTGGGAAGACGTCCAGATGCTGATGGCGGAAATGGAGGGGGGGAATGACGAATGTCGAAATTCAAATGACGAATGAATGTCGAATGTCAAAATCTAAATGTCGAATGTCACGTGTATTTCGTCATTCGACATTTGCATTTCGTCATTCATTCGTCATTTGAATTTCGACATTCGTCATTCGACATTCGTCATTCCCCTCTAGTGCGTCATCGCCATCTGCACCAACTCCGCCAGCGACTTGGCCCCCATTTTCTTCATCAGCTTCGCGCGGCGGTCCTCGATGGTACGGGTGCTGAGACCGAGTTCGGTGGCGATCTCCTTGTTCAGCTTGCCTTCGAGGATCAAGTTGAGCACCTCGCGCTCGCCGGGCGTGAGTTTAGTGAGGCGCTGCTCGGCGCGCTGCCGTCGGGCGCGTCGGCGATGGTATTGCAAGTCCAACTCGAGCGCCTTGCGGATGCTGTCCCAAAGTTCTTGTTCTTGGACCGGCTTTTCGAGGAAATTGACCGCCCCCACCTGCATCGCTTCCACCGCCATTGAGACGTTGCCGTAACCGGTGACAAAGACGACCGGAAGGGCAATCTTTTCGTGGATCAACTTCCGCTGCAACTCGAGTCCGTTCATACCCGGCATGGCCACGTCGAGCACCAGGCACCCGTGTCTAGGGGGACGATAGGCCGCTAGAAACTCGGCCGCCGAGGAGAATGCCTCGACGCGAGGAAACACGACTTTCACGGTCGTCGTCAATGCCCTCAACGCCGCCGGATCGTCGTCCACCAGGAAAACCGTGGCTTCGTCGTTCAAGGAACACCACTACTTGGTAAGCTGGGCGGTCTGTTTCTGCCCCACAAGAAAGTTTCGGTTTACCACAATGTTACTCTACGTTGCAACGTCTATAACACGTTCGGTTACGTGGAAAACCACATCCTTTCTCTGGGATAGATTATTTTCGGTACCGGCAATCTCGTTGTATCCGGCATAATCCGTCCCGCGGAACACACGGATACTGCTACTTCAAGTTTACTGGGCCGAGCTTCCGTCGCCAAATTTCCGCGATAATGAATGTATGTCCCTAACGGCGGTATATGCCGCCTGCAATTGAGTGGGACTGGCCCGCAAAAACAGCTATTTAGCCCCGGGTGAATACACCCGGGGCACGGTGTGGTGCGTCTAAACATACCTCCCCGCCGTGTATTCACGGCGGGCTAAATGGTATTCACGGCGGGCTAAATGGTATTCACGGCGGGCTAAATGGAATTATTCCCGGACACTCTCAATAAATTCAACGGGCCGACGAGTCATAACCGCGGTTTGTGGTAGGATTGCATGGCGTCACTCATTTAGCCGGCATTTCTCACCACACGAGGAGAATTGACAACACTGTGGTGAGAAATGCCGGCTAAGAACATCCACGCAACATCGTGTGTCGGACTACACGTACCGAGGTCGATCGGGTGTCTTCCATAAAACGAATTTTGGTGACCGGCGGGGCCGGGTTCCTCGGCTCGCACCTCTGCGAACGGCTGATCGAACGCCGCCACGACGTAATCTGCCTGGACAACTTCTTCACCAGCCAGAAGTCGAATATCTCGCACCTGCTGGACTGCCCCAACTTCGAGTTGATCCGTCACGACGTGACGCTGCCGATCTTCCTGGAGGTCGATGAAATCTACAACTTGGCCTGCCCCGCCGCCCCGGGCCACTACCAATACAACCCCATCAAGACGATGAAGACGTCCGTGATGGGGGCGATCAACATGTTGGGTATGGCAAAACGGTGTCGGGCCAAGGTGCTGCAAGCCTCGACCAGCGAAATCTACGGCGACCCGGAAGTCCATCCCCAACCCGAGTCCTACCGCGGCGTGGTCAACCCGATCGGCCCACGGGCCTGCTACGACGAGGGGAAGCGGGCGGCCGAGACCATTTTCATGGACTACCACCGCCAGAACCGGGTCAACGTCCGAATCGTGCGGATATTCAACACCTACGGCCCGCGCATGCACCCCTTCGACGGCCGCGTGGTATCGAACTTCATCCGTCAGGCGCTGGCCGGCGAGGACATCACGATCTTCGGCGACGGCTCGCAGACGCGCTCCTTCTGCTACCGCGACGAACTGATCGATGGAATGATCCGCATGATGGACGGCCCGGACGATTTCGTCGGACCGGTGAACATCGGCAACCCCGAGGAATTCACGATCCTCGAACTGGCCGAACTCGTCCTGGAATTGACCGGCTCGCGGTCGAAGCTCATCCGGCAACCCTTGCCGATCGACGATCCGATGCAGCGGCGGCCGGACATCTCGCTGGCCGAGCGGCGTCTCGGTTGGCGGCCGGCCGTTTCGCTCCGCGAGGGGCTTTTGATAACCATTGAGTGGTTCCGCTCGATCGACCTGAACCACTATCGCCCCCCGACGCCTAATTATTAGCGGAAGGACCGCGTAGGGTGGGACAAGCGCAGCGCGGTCCCACCCTACTTTTCCATCGCCTTCCGACGCTCAATCATTGGCCCTGATAACTCTCGTCGTGGCGAAGCGTTCCGGTTACGCCGATTATGCCGACCACTTAGGGCGTGTGCGCCGCTGGTAGCGGTTTCACGCCGGAAATTGTCTAAAGAAATCGGCGTGGGGCCGTTCAGGCCCTTGGAAAATCGGTCGCGCCTGAGTACACTCGATTCTTATGGGACGGCAACCGTCGGCTTGATCTACTCCGGTGATATTCATGCAAAACCCGTGTCATCCACAGCCCGACGAGGTCGAGCAACTGCTTCGCAACGCCGAACTGCGCGACGATCTGGAGCGTTACTTCGACGAGTCGATCAGCCGGGTGAACGTCCAGCACTTTACACTGGCCGCGGAAAACGAGTTTCTGGCCGCCATGTTGGCTTGGGAACAGGCCCCGGTGTTGCCGATCTACAGGTGGTTCGATCCCGAGCTGCGTCCACCCCGCCCGGAGTCGTTGGACGGCGAGAGCCTGCACAAAATCCTCTGGGAAGTGGCCCACAGGCTCTATCAGAAACGGATCGTGTTGGATTTCACCGGCCATCTGGACGACCGCGAGTTGTATCGGCTGCTCTTCCGCGACATCCTTCCGGCGCGGGAAAAGAAGCTCGACTGGCCGAAGAACTATCTGCACTGGGACTGCACGGGCGCCAACCGCGACCCGGAGATATGGCTCCGCTACTACGCCACCGACGAGGAGCGTGAGGACTGGGCGGAGATGTACGACCAGCCGCTCCCTCCAGCGTTGCCGCTCCCCTATCCGCGCGACTTGCCCAGCGAGCCGGGCTAAGTTTTTTTGGAAATTGGTCCGCAAAAACAGCTATTTAGCCCCGGGTGAATACACCCGGGGCACGGTCTGGTGTGTCCAACCACTGCTGCCCGCCGTGTATTCACGGCGGGCTAAATGGAACTATTCCCGGACGCCCTCGGATAGCCACTAAATCACGCCCGGCCGGCGCGCCTGCTTGCCTACCCCCCGGCGGCCTGATAGAATATCGCCACTGCGGTTCCATCCATACGCTATGTTTAGGAAACGGACCGCTCCGCCTCCGTTCGGGGCGCACTGCGACAGACTACCAATACAAGGAGATACCCATGATCGCGCGTCGCCGGTTATTCGGATTAGTTCGGTTTTCGGTCCTTTCGATCGCGTTGGCGGCGGCCGGTTGGCTCGTCCCGCACACCGTCGAGGCGGCCGAGTTGGACAAACTCGACACCTCGCTGAAGCTCGTGCCCGAGGACGCCGCCTTCTACTCGAGCATGTTGCGCAACCGCGAGCAGTTCGAGGCCATCGTCAACAGCAACGCCTGGACGAAGATCAAGGAGATGCCCGCGGTCCAGATGGGATTGATGCTCTACAACATGCAGTTGTCCAACCCCGGGAGCGTCCCGTCGAAACTTGCCGAAGCGATGGAGAACCCCGAGAGTCGCAAGATCATCGACATGCTTATCGACATGGCTTCGGAGGAGATTTTCTTTTACGGCGACATGAGTTCCGCCGATTTCGTGCGGCTTTTCCAGGACGTCCAGGCCGCCAGTAATTCCGGGATGCTGCTTGCCTTGGTGACCGGCCAGACCGCCGGCGCCAATAAGCTGCAAAACCGCGAGATAATCTCGACGTTGGTTGAAGACCTCGACCTGATCGCCGTGCCCAACGTGGTGGTCGGTTTCCGGATTAAGAACGCCGAGTTGGCCAACGAACAGCTCATCAAGCTGGAAACGATCGCCAACATCGTTTTGGAGTCGAATGAAGAGACCCAGGGCCGTTTCAAGAAGACCAAGGTCGGCGGTTACGATTTCCTGGTGTTGGAACTAGACGGCAGTCTGATCCCGTGGGATGAAGCCCCCATGGATACGTTCGAGGGCTTTGAGGCCGAGGAGGGGGACGTCCGGAAGATCGTCGAGCGGATCAAGCAGTCGAAGCTGGTCGTCGCAATCGGCATCCGCGACGATTACCTGTTGGTCTCGATCGGGTCGTCGCTGGAATGTCTGGAAAAGCTGGGCAAAGGCCCGCGGCTGATCGACCGCGAGGAGTTCAAGCCGCTGGCGAAATTCGCCGACCGGCGGCTCACTTCCGTCGGATATCTGAGCAAGGCGATGAACCGGCAACTGAACAACCAGAAGCGGCAGATCGATAATCTCCTGGCGACCATGGACATGCTGCTGCCGGAGGCCGAACTGAGCGACGAACAACGGGAGCAGATCCGCAAGGACGCCAAGGAGATGGCCGAGGACCTGAAGGCGATCGTCCCCGAGGCGGGAGCGATCGCGGGCTTCAGCTTCCTCACCGACCGCGGCGTGGAGAGCTATAAATATGCCTGGGGCGACTACGCCAGCCTGGACGGGACGAAGCAATTGAGTCTGCTCCAGCACGTCGGCGGCAACCCGATCCTGGGTATCGTCGTCCGTCAGCGAGTCAGCCCGGAGAATTACGACCTGCTGTCGAAATGGGCCAAGACGGCCTACGGATACTTCGAGGAGTTCGGCCTGCCGCAGATGCCGGATGAAGATCGGCGGAAGCTCGAGGATTTCTTGAACAAGGCGCTGCCGCTGATGGAGCGGATGGACAAAATCAACCGCGAGTTGCTCGTTCCCGCGCTGGCCGACGGCCAGTTGGCGCTGACTGTCGACGGCAAGTTGCTGAGCAAGCGATTCGTCGACGATATGCCGGCCGCCGAGGAGCCGTTGCCGATGCTCGAGCCGGCGATCGTCATCGGACTGAGCGACGCCGAGATGTTCCGCAGCGCGATGCATGACTACTGGGACGTCGTCAACGGGCTGATCGACGCGATACGTCAGGTCGAGGGGACCAACGTGCCCGAGGATATCAGGCTCCCCGAGCCGCAAGTTACCGATAGCTCCGAGGGGAAGGTCTACAGTTTCCCGCTGCCCGAGAAGTGGGGCGTGGATAAGCAGATCGTTCCCAACGTGGGCATATCAAAGAACGCGGCGGTCATCTCGATCTCGCCCGGGCATACCGCCCGGCTGTTGAAGGCCACTCCGCTTTCGGTCGGTGGATTGCTCGCCGAGACAGATCGTCCGCTGGCCGTGGCCGGCTGGTTCGATTGGGCGGCGTTGGTCGATCTGGCCACGCCCTGGATTGATTATGCCTTTGAGCAATCTCCGGGCTTGGAAAACGTCGGTGAAGATCAGCGACAGTTGATCCTCGGCCAGGTCCACACGGCGCTCGATGTGCTCAAGGTGCTGCGGACGATCAGCGGCCAGTGTTACTTCGAGGACGGCGCGCTGGTCAGCCACACGCTGGTGGAACTCCGCGACGTGGAGTAGCCGATGATAGCGGGTAGTGGATAGTGGATAGTGGGTAGTGGGTAGTGGGTAGGAAAACACCGTTGGGGCGGCAGTTGCACTGCCGCCCCGGCAAACCGGCCGCTTGCGGCTTAGCTGCGATGGTTGCGGAGTCCAGCTACCGCGAATACAATCATAAAGGATGTTTTTCACTCCATATCAGGTGAGGAGTCTACGTTTGCCGAGGTGATGCCATGAATCCAATCCGGGTAGAGACAACGATTGAGTTAGACGGAGTGCTTCATATTGCGAACCTTCCTTGCCATAAGGGAGATCGCGTCGAGGCGATTATCTTGCTTCAGGCACAGGCAGAAGTAGAAGTAAGGCAGCTCGCTCGGCAGCGGTTTCTGGATCGTGCTCGCCAATCAACTTTTCGGTCAACGGGCCCATACCCCAGTCGGGAAGAACTGCATGAACGCGATTGACACCAATATCTGGGTCTATTGTCACGATACACGCGATCCTGCAAAACAGCAGAAAGCCCAACGGCTTCTGGAGACAATCGAGTCTCTCGTGTTGCTCTGGCAAGTAGGATGCGAATTCATGGCAGCAGCACGCAAATTGGAGCATATTGGCTTCACAAAAGGACAGGCATGGGAATCGTTGGCCGACATGCAATCAATGGCCTCCGTAATTTTGTTGCCCACACCGGATATATGGCCTCTATGTCAAGCCATCCAGAAAAAACATGGTATTCATTACTGGGATGCACTGATCCTTGCGGCCTGCATGCACGACGGAGTCAAGACGCTGTACTCCGAGGATATTCCCGAAAACGACGACTTCAACGGGCTAAGGATCGTTAATCCGTTCCGTAACGGCTAACGGCTCATTGCCCGCTCCACGCGGCCGACTGTTTTTGCATCGACGTCCTGAGCGCCTCCTCGGCCTCGGGGATTCGGCCGGCGCGCTGGCAGATCAGGCTCATCGCCATGAAGCTGAACGGATCGTCCGGCTCCAGTTCGCAGACCTTTCGGCCGTGCTCGACGGCCTCGTCGTGCTGGTCCAGCCTGCCGTGGAAGACGCTCAGCGCGGCGTAGGCCAGGGCGTAATCGGGATTTTCGGCGACCAGCCCCTTCAGCTTGCCGACCGCCTCCTCCAGATTGCCCGCCTGTTGAAGGGCGATAGCTTCGTCATACAGTTGGTCTACGGTCGGCATGGCAAACACTCCGGGGGCGGGTAAACATCATTGCAAAGCCACAGTCTAGCGGAAGGGGGAGTTGGGAGGAAGGATGAGGGATGAGGGATGAAGGATGAAGGAGGAAAGATGAAGGGAAGAGGAACAACGGATTCAAAACCGCAAACAGTTATCCTGAGGGTCTAATCCCTCATCCCTCATCCTTCATCCCTCATCCTTCATCCTTCCTCCCTCATCCCTCCTCCTTCATCCCTCCTCCCTCCCCCATCCCCGGCGGGGTTTAAGCTGGCAAGACCGGGAAAACCGTTACAGTCCGCGGGACTGGCTTAACGGGTATGTTCCGGGCAACCGATAGAGTCAAACAGGGGCGTCTGTAGGAGACGAACGGTTACGGATCCGTCTCCTAACAAGTTCCGCTAAAGATTTGCCCGCTCGATGTACCACGCACTTCACACGAGGAGCCTTCCGTGAGCATACACCCGTCGGCCATCGTCAGCCCTTCGGCCCAAATTGGCCCGGACGTAAGCATCGGTCCTTTTTGCATCGTCGAGTCCGGCACGTCGATCGGCCCGGGCTGCACGCTCGAAAGCCACGTGGTCGTGAAGGAAGGAACCAGCCTGGGAGCAAACAACCACGTGTACGAGGGCACCGTCATCGGCGGACTTCCGCAACACGTTCACGTTCCCGACCAGCCGGGCCGGGTGGTGATCGGCGAAGGAAACACCATCCGCGAGAACGTGACCATACACCGCGCGTTGATCTCCGAACACGCCACCACGATCGGCGAGAACTGTATGCTGATGGTCAACACTCACGTCGCCCACGACTGCCGACTGGGCAACCGCGTGATCTTGACCAACAACGCGATGCTGGCCGGGCACGTCCACGTGGACGATCGCGCGTTCATATCCGGGGCGGCGGGCGTTCACCAGTTCTGCCGCGTCGGAGCGCTGGCGATGGTCGGCGGCCAGGCCCATCTGGTGAAAGACGTACCGCCTTATGTCACCGTCGATGGGCTGAGCACCCTGGTCGTGGGGCTTAACAAGATCGGACTGCGACGGGCCGGATACGACCTTGCCGCCATCCGGGAACTGATGGCCGCGTATCGGGTAATCTACCGCAGCGGGTTGCTCTGGGAGGAGTTGATCGAACAGCTCCGCATCCGTTTCCCCACCGGTCCGGCCGCGTTGTTCCACGAGTTCCTTTCGACCTCTGTCCGGGGCATCGTCTCCGAGCGTCGCGCCCCGCCCGGCGCCACCATCAAACTCCGCGACGTCGTCGAGGACGAGCCGGCCGTCCGCGTGAAGTTCGGCTAGGTCCGTCAATCGTGATTTGGTGGGTTTCGTTGGAGTGGCGGTTGAACTGCCACTCGGTCCGGATTTCCCCGATCCCTCGTTCCCCGCCCCTCGTCCCCCTCTCTCACTCCGGCATTTTTTCCGGCTTGTACTCGTGCGGACGCTTGCGGATGACTTTGGCCTCGATGATCTGGTCGGGCGGGAGGGCTTCCTTGTCGTCGGGATTGCGACGCTGAAGCTTCGAGAGGACTTCCATCCCGTCGATTACCCGGCCGAAAGCCGTGTGCTTTCCGTCCAACTGGGACGTGGGCACGAATGTCAGAAAGAACTGCGAACCGCCGGTGTCCTGGCCGGCGTGGGCCATGCTCAGGCTGCCGCGGAAGTGTAGCCGATGGTTCGGCTTGTAACATTCGCAGGCGATGCTGTAGCCCGGCCCTCCCGAGCCGTTTCCACGCGGGTCGCCGCCCTGTGCCATGAAGCCCGGCAACACGCGGTGGAACGTCAGCCCGTCGTAAAATCCGCCTTCGACCAGCGAGATGAAGTTGGCCACCGTGTTCGGGGCTTCGTTCTCGAACAACTCGATCAGGATGTCCCCCTTCAAGGTCTTCAGCAACACGCGCGGCAGGTTGTCGGAATCGGCCTGGCGCCGGCGGATCGCCTCCTCCTTGACCCAAGCCTGCTTGTAGTACGGAAGACTTAGGAGATATGACCGACCGATCTGGGCCGGCTTGTTTTTTTCCGAGGGCGAATCGTAATAACCGCTTTCCGCGGCCAGGACGAGATACTGTTCGGCGTCGTCGAAATGGTTGGTCGCAAAGGCGGCGATACCCGCCAGATTCGCAACTTGTGGATCGACGCACTTGTTCTCCATCAGCATCCGGCCGATCTCGTAGGCCGGCTCGTAATCGTCGCGATGCACCCCCTGGGCCAACAGTTTCATCAGAAAAAAGGTGATTTCCTTGTCGGCGTTCGGGGCCTCCTCAAACGCCTTCCCGGCGGCGTCGATCAACTTAGGTTCGATCTCCTCTCCCCGGACGATCGTCCGGTTCCATTGCAGCAGGATTTGTTCGCGCTGCTGCTCGGAGGCCGTCCGGTACTTCAACTGCAAACCGGCCAGTTCGGCCAGCAAGCCGTTCATTTCCCCGTGGATGCGATAAAACTCCTCGGTCCGGGGACCGCGTTCGGCCGCCGGCGCCGCGTCGTCGGCCGCCAACACCGGCAGGGAAAAAACAAGCAGAAACAAGGCCAACGTCAGGGAGCATCGAGCGGTCATTGTTGGACTCCGTTGGTTTTCCAAAGCGGCGATCGTCTTCCTACCGCCTGCATTCTACTGTATCATAGCCGATGATTCCATGTAGGCGTCAATCGATTTCGAGATCGGACGGTAATGGCACGACAAAAACGTAAACCGAAATCCACCGCCGCCGAACGCTCTCCCCGCGGCAACTCGAAATCCGTCGCCGGAGTGCGGATCATCGGCGGACGGTTCCGCGGTCGACGCCTTCATTACACCGGAGACGCCCGCACCAGACCGATGAAAGACCGGCTCCGCGAGGCGATCTTCAACCTCGTCGGACCGAGCATCCGGGGCAAACACGCGCTGGACCTGTTCGCCGGCACCGGCGCGCTGGGACTGGAAGCGCTCAGTCGCGGCGCCGGCCGGGCGACGCTGATCGAACAGCACCATCCCACGGCGGACGTCATCCGTCGGAACGTAGCCGAGTTGGACGTTGAAACGCGAGCCGAGGTCGTCGCCGCCAACGTTTTCATCTGGGAAAAAATGGGGGCGGGTCTCGTTTCGCTCGGTGCAACGGATGCGGGACCACCCCTCGCCGTCGAGAAGGAGCCTCAGTCGCGGATTCGTTCGCCTTGGGTAGTGTTTTGCTCGCCCCCTTACGATTTCTACGTTAGTCGCACCGCGGAAATGTTGGAGCTGATCGAGGGACTGCTCGGATCGGCCCCGACCGAGAGCATTTTCGTGGTGGAAGCGGACGCGAGGTTCGATTTCCAACTGCTTCCCGATCCTGGAGCGTGGAACGTCCGCTCATATCCCCCGGCGGTGGTGGGAATTCTACGCAAAAAACAGCCATTTAGCCCCGGGTGAATACACCCGGGGCACGGTGCGTAAAATGTACCCAAACACTCCCCGCCGTGTATTCACGGCGGGCTAAATAGTATTCACGGCGGGCTAAATGGAATTTCTCCGGACGCCTCCTCTTCTCAGTGAACTATCCCGTCCCCGACAACCGATCTAACCAGATGCCGGACGTTATCTTTATTCGGGTTGTGTCAGATCGAAGGAGCGGGCAATGGTCCAGCGACGGAATTCTACTTGGCCTCTATTGTGGGCAGCGGCATGCCTGCTGGTGTTGAGCATAGCCCCCCCCCTGTTGTGGGATGATTTCTGGGCCTCCAAGCCGAATTCAGATTCCCGCGAGGCGGTCCAATCCCCCACCCTGGCGAACGCCCCGCAGCCGGACCTTTACCGTTTCAGGGAAGTGGATGAAGCCGCTTTTCGGTCTCTTACGCAATCTGGCCGTAGGACAGGTTGGCAACCTGTCCCACAGGAATTGGAGCTTACCGAGGCACAACCGGTGGAAGCCGCCGACAGGGTTGCCTCGCAAGTGATCGAGCCGGCCGCGTCTGCAATCCTCGGAGAAGGCCAAATCGGGCCACGCTTGACCGCCGCCGGCGAGGTCCAGGAAAGCAAGCCGACGAAGAGGCATCCGATCCACACCGCGTTGTTGCCCCGTTGGGTCCGTCGATTGCCGGCCGTCGTCGCCAGTCTCCGCGTACCCAGCGTCGCGGAGCTTTCCGGCAACGGTCAATCGCCCGGCGAAATCCGTTATCCCGATACCAGCACCACATCCGCCTCTTTACCGACACAGAAAAAAAAGCCTCAAACGGCCGAGCGGAAGGCCGACGATTCGTGGCCGGAGCCGACCGCCTTGATCGAACAATTGCAGTTGCTTTCGGACGACGAACCGCAGCGGCGATGGGCCGAGGAAGTGTTGCGGCACATTCGAGCGCTGGGGCCGGCGGTCGACGGCGGTTCGGACGAGGCGGCGGTGATCGTCGGACGGCTCGCCGATCTGGAACGTCGGGCACACGAATTGGCCGCGAGTATTTCACGCGAGCCACTCGCCCGCAACCTCCGCAGGGCCGGTTACGCCCTGCAGCGCAGGATCGACGTCTGGGAGCACGTGGTCCGGCCGGGCGCGCCCCGGATCGGCGAAACCATTCCCGTAGACCGCGATCCGAGGAAACTCGTGCGGTGTTTGGCCGAGATCGAATCGGTCACGGGCGATTCGGCCGAGGGTCGGGCCTGGCGGGAGTACCTGATGACGGGCGCCATCAAAGAGGGCTTGGCGCTGGGACCATCGCCGGACGAGGCCCAACTGCGCCGGCTTGCCAGACAAATTCTGGTCCGGCTGATGCAAACCCCCTTGACGCCCGAGCAACAGGATTTCGTCTTCGGCAAAGCGGTGACGGCGTTGCGGTACGAACTGTGGCTCTGGGCGGCCAAGCCGATCTCCACCGCCGCATTGCTCCGCAACGTCGAACGCTACGAGCGAACCGGTCTGCCGAGCGACGCCCGCCGGCTGGCGATAGATTGCCAATACCTGCTGGCGTCTCCGGCGAAGGCGGGGAGAGTGTTGGCCGCCCTGGTCGATTTGAACTATCGCAACGCCAATTTCCGGCTGGCCGTGACCGAAAAGTTGCTCAACGACCTGATGCCGGAACAGAACTTGGAGTACGCGCGGGTCAACGACACCGTGTTGGGACATCCGACGCGGGGAGAAAGCCTGATGGCGACCGAGGCCGCCATACGGATGCGGCTCGACCCGAAGCGCGTCCGCATGGAGTTGGAAGTGACCGGCGAGATCGCGGCCATTACCACTTCGGACGCCGGTCTGGCGCGGTTCCACAACAAAAGCGAGTCGTACTACATCGCACGTAAGCCGCTGGAGGTGGACCTCGGCGGCATCTCTCTCTGGCCGGCGGAAGTGAACGTGTACAACAAATCCCGGCTCCGCGGCGTGAATACCTCGATGGACGGCGTTCCGCTGTTGGGGCGCGTGTTCGAGGGAGTGGCCCGCTCGCAACACGAACAGAAAAAGTCGGCGGCCAGCCGCGAGATCCGCCGCAAGGTGGCTACCCGGGCACGCAAGCGAATCGACGCCGAGGTCCATAAGCAATTCGCCGAAGTCGTCGAGCGGCTGAACCGGCGAGTGTTCGATCCGCTGAACTCCTTGACGCTCGATCCGCAGTTGATCGAGGCCGAGACCACCGAGAAGCGGTTCACAATGCGGCTGCGGTTGGCCGGCGAGGACCAGTTGGGCAGCCATACGCCGCGTCCCCGCGCGCCGTCCGACAGCCTGGCGAGCGTGCAACTCCACGAAACGGTGCTGAACAACAGCATCCAACGGCTCCATTTGGCGGGCCGGACGTTCACCCTGCTCGAACTCGCCGATCACGTCGCCGCGCGGCTGAGTTGCCCGCCTCCTTGGGACACCGTCCCCGAAAACGAAAACGTGAAGATCACCTTCGCCCGCAAGGATCCGGTGGTCGTCCGCTGCGAAGACGGCCAGGTTGTGCTGACGCTTTCCATCCATCGGTTCAGCAAGTCGCCGCGAAGATGGAAGGAGTTTCAAATCCGCGCGTTCTACCGGCCGGAGATCGACGGGCATTCGGCGCAACTGGTCCGCAATGGTGTGATCCACCTGATCGGAAATCGTCTGACCGTGGGTTCGCAGATCGCGCTAAGGGGCATCTTTTCCCACGTCTTGTCCAAGGACGCCCCCTTGAAACTCGTGAACGGTCCGGCCGTGAACGACCGGAAGCTCGAAGACGCCGAGATCACGCAATTCGTGATCGACGACGGTTGGATCGGCATTGCGTTGGGACCGAAATCGTCGCTCGCCGGCCGGCTGCAACCGAGATTGCGATAAGGACGGCGGCGTCCGTCACGATCTTCTTTTTCGAGGTTGTCTAGCCGTTCTTGTCCTCGCGGCTGCACGCCCACTCGCTGCATCGGGTGGGCTTTTTCATCTACTCCGTTCGGTTGCCAGAGCTTCTACACGGACGTACGCACTGATGTTAACCGACAGTTCCGCTTGACGGGAGGGCTGGCCGATTTTTTGCGTGTTTTATGTGTTTCTAGGGGGGGTAGCCCGAAATTCACTTGTTTTTCCGAAAACGCACTGCTACACTAATCGTCGAGCCATTTGGGCCAAGTACGTGACATGGTGTGGGCTTCAGACGGCTTTGGTTTGGAAACTCCACAGTGTGTTGTGTAGTCGGCGAATCAATCATTTTAGTAACGGAGGATGAACTCATGAAATGGGTAGTAAGTGTGTTGCTCGCCGTTATTGTCCTGGGCGCGGCACAAGTGAACGCCGAAGGAATAGTAAACGGCAGTTTTGAGGACGGACTAGTTGGTTGGGAAACGGACGCGTCGTTCGGGGGCTGGGTGGCGACTGTTTCCGGTGGCACCAATGGCGTGCAATATGCCGCACTTCAAGCGGAAACCGCGTATGAAGAAGACTATGTATATGTCCATTTGTGGCAGGATTTTTTCGCATTTGCCGGGAGTGAATTGACCTATGACTACTGGGGACAAGTTCGCGATAATGGTGAAAACGGTATTGAAATCGAGACCGAGACACCCGGGTGGAGCAACGTTAATCACAATTGTAATAACTATTGGGGTGATGACCCCACAATGCCGTTTTCCCCTTATTCAGTAACACTGCCGATTACCGGCAACTACAGAATAAGCCTTTCCACGTCGGCCGAGCTTTTGGAGGGTGAGGGTAAATTTGGTGCATTTTCCAGGGCACTTCTGCATATCGACAACGTGCGGGTTCCCGAGCCTTCCAGCCTGGTTCTGTTAGGCATAGCTTTTACAGGACTACTCGGCTTCGCCCTTCGCAATAGAAGGTGATTATCTTTCACTGCCGTCTGGGTGGATAGTACGTTGCGTTCAGGGGCGTGTCCCTGTTACGCCACTCTGCCGAGATGATTCAGATTCATATACCCGAAGAAGCCCGCAGGTCGTCGCCGATCGCCTTGAACCGTTCGGCCTGCGCGGCCTTGGTCAATTCGAGGTCGGCGGCCGACGGCGGATCGTAGGCGAACAGATAAAACTTTATTTTCGGTTCCGTGCCCGAGGGACGCACCGCCACGTAGTTCCCTCGCGCCTCCAGGTCGAAGATCACCAGATCGCCCTTCGGCTCGAGTTTCAGATAGTCGCGGACGCCGGCCACCCTCATTCCCCCGAAGCAGCAGGGGGGTCGGGAGCGAAAGCCGCTCATCAGCGACCGCATGTCCTCCATCCCCTTTTCGCCCGGCATCCGAAGGTTGATCTGACCTTCGCTGAAACAGCCGAATTGGCGGAACAATTCGTCGAGTCGCTGGTGGAGCGTTTTGCCTTCCGACTTCAGCCGGGCGGCCAACTCCGCCGTCAGCAGGGAAGCGACGGCCGCGTCCTTGTCCCGCACGTGGTCGCCGGCCAGGAACCCGTACGACTCCTCGGTGCCGAAAACGAACCGCTCTGGTCCCCGAGCGTCCATCTCCGCGCCGATCCACTTGAAGCCCACGTGCAGATCGCCGAAGGTTTGCACGCCGTAATGGTCGGCCACCCGCCGAATCAGTTCCGTGGTGACCAGCGTTTTTACGACGTAGTGTTCCGGCGTGAGCGTGCCGGCCGTGCGTCGGGCGTCGAGCAGGAAATCGACCAACAGCGCGCCGAGTTGGTTGCCGGTCAGCGTGACCCAGGGCGCCTCGGGTTCGAGCGACCGCCGCACGGCGCAACCCAGCCGATCGCAATCCGGGTCGGTGGCCAGGATCAGTTCGGCGCCGCTTTGTCGGGCGTGTTCGATCATCGAGTCGAAGACGGCCGGATTTTCCGGATTTGCCACGTGGTTGGGCACGTTGGGAAAATCGCCGTCGGGCGCGGCGTGGGGGGCGAAAATTTCCGCCTCGCGGAATCCCGCCTCCGAAAGGACCGGCATGACGGCCGACGCCCCAACCCCGTGCAGCGGCGAGTAGAGGATTTTTATATCGCGGGGGCCGGGAACGCTTTGAGCCAACACCGCCCGGATAAACGCCGCATCCACCTCTTCTTGACAATATGAGACCCGGCCGTCGGCCAACGCGTCGGCCAGCGGCGTGCGTTTGACGAACGTTACCTGCCGCATCCGCTCGATCGAGGCGGCGTCGTGCGGCGGCACGAATTGGCCGCCGCTGGGCCCGTACACCTTTGCCGCGTTGTCGCTGGGCGGATTGTGGCTGGCGGTGATGATTATGCCACAGTCGCATTGATAATATCGCACGGCAAAAGAGAGTTCCGGCGTGCTGCGGAATCCGTCGAGAAAATAGACCTGGAACCCGGCCTCGACCATGATCTCGGCACAAAGCTCGGCGAACTTCCGTGAGCGGCGCCGCGTATCGTAAGCAATGGCGCAAGAGTGTGGGACAGCCGCCCCCGGCTGTCCTTGGCAGTGCGGCACAGCCGAGGGCGGCCGTGCTACATCTTTGACGTAGTCGGCCAAACCCTGGGCGGTCTCGCCGATGGTCCGTTGGTTGATGGCGTTGCAGCCGATCGGATACATTCGGCCGCGGCGACCGCCGGTTCCGAAGGGGACGGTGGTCCAGAAGGCCTCTTCGAGTTCGGCCCATTTTCCGGCCGCGAGGTGTTCGGCCACTTGGGGGGCATACTCGCCGAGATACGGCTCTTCGAGCCACTTGCGGATATTTGCCGCGGCCGACGCCGAGAGTTTTCCGGCCGCGGCCGCAGCATCCAATTGGGCAAGGGGGGATGTGTTTGTGTCCATGAGGGCTATTGTGGCCGGAGACCGAGAAGGAAAAAAGGGGGGCGCTTCCGCTTTCCGACGCCGAATCCTACAATTGGGTGTTGTTATTAGTTTTCAGTTGTCAGTGGCCTTGTCGAACTATCAGTGCGTTAAATCCGTAAAACAAGGAAGAAACGGATTTCACTCACGAATGAAAGGAGTCTCGACATGGCTGGAACACGTAAAGGTACATACAAAATCACAAATTGGAGG
>JAUWNG010000218.1 GCA_030612765.1 Planctomycetota bacterium | reverse complement strand
GCGGAACTGGATGCTCCGCCGAGAGTGCCGAGGTCTTGGATAACACCACTGGCGCCATATAGGAAGGCATGACGCTGCCCGGCGCTCGTTGAGGCACCGCCCACAACCTGTCCGCTTTCGTTGATGCCGTTGGCGGAACTGGATGCTCCGCCGAGAGTGCCGAGGTCTTGGATAACACCACTGGTGCCATATAGGAAGGCATGACGCTGCCCAGCGGGGTTGTCTCCGGATCCCACAATCTGGCCCTTGTCATTAATGGCCGTCGCGTCCGTCAGAACCCATCCAGAGGACGGAGCAATCAAATTATTCAAGTCCTGCATTGGACCACTATCGTTGTAAAGGAAAGGAGGACCAGCATCGTTATCGCTGCCGCTGGGGTTCGCCCATCCGACAACCTGACCGCTGTCGTTGATGTCGCAAGCGCAGCCGCATGCTCCGCCAAGTGTCCCGAGATCCCGCATAGGACCGCTACCTGTGTAGAGGAAAGGGCGTCCCCACCCAATCCCCGCCAAACCTACGACCTGCCCGCTGTTGTTGATATCATTGGCACTGCTGTACGAGCCGCCGGAAAGCGTGCCGAGGTCGGTGATCGCGTATTGAACGGCACCGAAGGCATTGCTTGCCGCAAACAGTAGAAGAACGGCGGGGAGCAGAGCGGCTTTTGTCATGTGCTGCCAACGCATGGGAACAGAATTCGCGCGGATCATGGTGTTCTCCTCAGCGGAAAATGACCAGAGGGACGAGGGGCGGCACTGGCTTAGCCAGTGGCACGCGACCAGGGAAACGCCCTGCCGGGCCGTGCAACCTACGGAAGTCAAACTTCTTGTTCAAGAAGGCCGTTGCGCGGCGGGATAAAGAAGAGAATACGAGCAGCGTCCGAGCGCTTACCGCATTGAAGCAAAATCGGTTTGCGGACATGCTACGCGACCTCCCTAAATTAAAACATCCCTCTAAATTATCAGCCGCCCCACTTCTTGTCAACTATTGTGCACACGGAATGACGGGTCACTGCTGGCTTGTCCAGCAGCCCCTTTCTACACGACGGGAACGCTTGATCGTTGACTTGTTAATCCGTCGCTATCCTTGTTCGTTTCCGGCAGTTTTACCCATAAGTCCTTTGTGTCATTAAACTTAGGAACACTCCGCCGTCCTGCGCAAGCACTTTTACGGCCTGCAAAAGCACTTTTACGGCCTGCGCGAGCACTATTACGGGCTGCGCGAGAGATCAGCGCTTAGCGCCAAGGCCTCCGCGCTTAGCGCCAAGGCCTCCGCGCTTAGCGCCAAGAGCTCAGAGCTTAGCGCCGAGGGCTCTGCGCTTAGCGCCAAAGGCTCCGCGCTTAGCGCCGAAGGCTCCGCGCTTAGCGCCAAGGGCGATTACGTCGGCAACCACCGCTCGCGCAGTTGCGAAATCCATCATCTCGGGCCGCGTTGTCCCTTCCCGCGACGCCAGGGGGACAGTCCCATTTTCGTGGCGGGCAAGTCAATTCGCCTGGCAACATTCCTCACGCCGCGAAAATTGGGACAGTCCCCGGTGAACGGGCGCGGCCGGGGTGTCGGCCGGGGCCTTCCCAAAACCCACAGTGGCGGAGTATCTTCTCGATAGGTTTCTGTCGGTGGGTAGTGGATGTGGGGGAAGGTTCAAGGTCAAAGGTTCAAGGTTCAAGGAACAGCCATTTGAACCTTGTACCTTGAACCTTGAACCTTGTACCTTGAACCTTTGACCTTGAACCTTCGGGTAGTGGATAGTGGGTAGTGCCACCTGTCGTAAAGACGGCTGCTAAACGTAACGAATGAGTGTTTGGAGCGCAAACATGAAATCAAAAGTCATTCTACGCTTCTTAAAACCGGCATTGGGGGCAATCGTCGGTCTGGCGTTGCTCCTGTTGGTGATCGCCTGGATGCTGGGCGTTTTTCACGAAAAAATCCCGCCGGGACAAGACGACGCCATATCCGCCAAACGTCAATTAACGGCCGAGGAGATCGAGAAATTCACCGACCTCGTCCACGAGGTGTCGAAGGAGGAGATAGTCGAGGCGGTGGGGACGCTGAAGGCTTCGAGCCGGACGGAAATCTCGGCCCGTGTCTTGGCCCCGATCGAAAAGATCAACGCCCGCGCCGGCCGGATGATCCGCGCCGGCGAAGTGTTGGTGGAACTCGACGATCGGGCGCTGACAACGCAGCGCAGCCAGGTCCAGGCCGCACTGGTCGCCGCCGAGGCCGCCTTGCGCCAGGCCGAGAACGACTATCGACGCGACCGCCGGTTGCTCGAGCGGAAGGTCATCAGCCAGTCGCAGATGGCCCAGAGCACAGCCCGGGTTGAGGTAAGCCGTGCGAACCTCAACGCCGCCAGCGAGGCGGTCGCCGAGGCCGCCGTGATGCTCTCCTACGCGAGGATTACCGCGCCGAAGTCGGGTGTGATCGTCGATCGGCTGGCCGAGCCGGGCGACATGGCACGGCCCGGCGTGCCGCTGCTGGTCATTTACGATCCGACCTCCCTGCGATTGGACGTGCCGGTGATGGAAAATCTGGCGATCAAGATCAAAGTCGGCGAGAAGTACACGGTCCACATCGACGCTCTCGACCGGGACTTCGAAGGGACGGTCGATGAGATCGTGCCCGAGGCCCAGGCCGCCAGCCGCTCGTTCCTGGTGAAAGTCGCCCTGCCCAAGACGCCTGAGTTGTACGAGGGGATGTTCGGCCGGCTGCTGATCCCCGCCGGCGTTCGGCGGCATCTCTGCCTGCCCATCGACGCCATCGAGCGGATCGGTCAGTTGGAGTTTGTCGACGTGGTGGACGATGACGGCCGGCTGGAACGTCGATACATCGAAACCGGCCGACGAGGAATACCGGGCAAAATCGAAGTCCTCAGCGGGCTAAAGGCCGGCGAGCGGGTGTTGTTGAGAAAGAACATTCCATGAACGAACAACTCTCCGAGAAACAACCGCTGCTGACCCGCATCGTGGACGTTTTTCTGCGCGGCGACGTGGCCATTCTGCTGACGGTCGTCTCGATCGCCATGGGGATCGCCGCGTTGCTGCTGACCGCCCGCGAGGAAGAGCCGCAGATCGTCGTGCCCATGGCCGACGTGTTCGTCTCCGCGCCGGGTCTTTCCGCCGAGGAGGTCGAGCGGAAAATCACCATCCGGCTGGAAAAGCTGCTCAACCAGATCGACGGCGTGGAATACGTCTATTCGATGTCCCGGCCGGGCCGGAGCATCGTGACGGTTCGCTTTTTTGTCGGCCAGGACCGCGAGCGGTCGCTGGTCAAGCTGTACAACAAGATTCACTCG
>JAUWNG010000055.1 GCA_030612765.1 Planctomycetota bacterium | reverse complement strand
GTCAGAAGCCAGAGGTCAGAAGCCAGAGGTCAGAAGCCAGAGGTCAGAAGCCAGAGGTCAGAGGTCAGAGGTCAGAAGCCAGAGGTCAGAGGTCAGAGGTCAGAGGTCAGAGGTCAGGTGGTCGGCGGCGGTTTCGCGTTTCCGGCCCGCAAAATAGCGATCAATTCCGCCGCCTTGGTGGCGTCGTTGGAGGCAACGTGGGTGCAAACCTTTCTGGTCACATCCAGGAGCTTTGCCACCATCGCCTCGTCGCTACGGACTGCTTGGACCACTTCCTTGATCTTATGAACCAAGCCGGAATAGTCTCCGACTGCGTACATTTCATACGCCCCCGCAAACCAACTCAGCTCCCAGTCCCGCATCAGGTTTGCAATCTCCAGGGCGTGCTTCCGCCGCTTTTCGCGCCGGTTGTAGAGCCACAGGCCGACCAGAGTTCCTGCCAGGGCAATGGCCCCCAGGATCGCGTATTGCCACATAATTGGTAGCGTATCCATTCTATTCTCCCTTCTGGTTTGCAAAGTAAATCACGAAGCCGCCAACGACGCCGAGGATGACGCATAGACCGCCCAGCAACGGCGATCGCTCATTAGCGGGTGGCTTGCCCGGTTGCCGTCCGACTTGCACATCGACGGATGGCCCCGGCCTCACTCGCACCTGTCCCTCCATTAGTCCAATCAGTTTATCGATCCGGGCGTCCTGAGCCTTGTCCGTGGCCTCGGACTTGCCCCGCCACGGCAACAGAGTTTTACCCCCGCCTGCCAGCTTGGCTTGATCTACCGGCTCCAGCGGGCCAATGGCGGGCGGCGTCGGATTGCGTTGAAATATCTGCCGTTGTTCGTAGGTTTGTGCGACCGCCTCGTCCAACAGCGCATGAACCCGTCCGGGTTGGACGCAGACGACCTCCCGGCCGTCGGTCCCCCATAGCACGCCAACCACGCGGCCTTGCCGGTCGAACACCGGCCCGCCGCTGTCGCCGCCGCGGGCGTGGCCGGAAATAATCATCCAGTCATCCGGGCCTTGTATTGCGGCGGTCGAGCGCCGGTAGCCCTTGAACAAGCCGCTATTGACGGCCAGCTTTCCATCCGGCCCGTAGCCGCAGGATTCCAGCCGGTCGCCGTCGTGGAACCGCGCGTCTTCGCCGAAGGCGAACTCCGCCGGGTCAATCCCGTCGGGCAACGTACCGATGTCGAGCACCGCGCAGTCCCATCGCGCATTTACCTTCAACACCCTTGCCCGGCGCCGACGACCGTTGTGAAAATCGACCAGAATCCGCTTGGCGTCATTTACTACGTGCCGGGCCGTGAGGACAACGATCCGCTTTCCCCATCGGACCAGCACGCCGGACCCTTTCGTCCACCGCGTACCACTGGCTAAGCCAGTGCCACCCCCGGCGTGGCAATGAATCCGCACGACGGCGGCCCGGTAGCCGACCGGCCGCTCGTAGCGCCATGCCGGGATCGGCCGCTTGATCTTCGTCTTCTCCTTGATTTTCACTCGCGGGGCCGGTTGCCGTTGAACCGGACAACCCCACGGCCCACATTGGGCAAACGCCGGCAGGGCCATCAGCCCGACCAGCAACAGACTCAGCAGAATCTTACGCATCGGTTTTTCTCCTTAAAACATGAAGTGGAGTGGGCAATGAAAATGTTCAAGGTCCAATGTCCAATGAACAAAAACTCAAGTTGTGACATTGAACATTGAACATTGGACCTTGAACCTTGAACCTTGAACCTTGAACCTTGAACCTTGGACCTTGAACATTCCCAGGGCCCCTTAATCTGTCAGCGTGAATCGGTAGCGGTAGAACGGCGAGCGGGCCAGGTCGCCCGGTTCGGTCAACCGGTCGGCCAGATTGGGTACGGGATCGACGCCTCCGGCGCGCGTGGCCATCGCCACCGCCTGCGAGCAGAACGGAGGCCAGTCGGAGTCCGCCGCGTCGTCCGTCTCGGGGGCGACGAGGAAGCGGAACAACGGCAGATGCAACAACGCGGCCCGAAACAGGTTGAACCATCCGTACCGTCGGCCGGTAATTTCGATCATGGCGTGGACGGCCGCGTCGCGGGAAAACCGCTGCCCGGTGGCATTAGCCCGATACACGTCGATCGCGCCGGGCCGGCGGCGGACGATGTTCGACAGCAGCAGGGCACGGCCGCCGCGGCTGCACATCTCGACGTACATCAGCCGGCGGCTCCACCAGCCGGCCATCGCGGCATGCGTGTACTCGGATCGCCCCGCCACGGCGATTGCCCGACAGACGAATCCCCGCGGCCGAAACAGCAGCAAGTCGCCGCCGCGGATTTTCCGACGCGCATCGCAATACGGAACGAATAGCGGTTCTTTCATGCGGTAAATCCTCTGAATGGTTGTCCGTGGTTCCGCCGCCGCCAATCGCTAACTTGTCGGTATCGGGCGTGATGCTCCGGCCGCAGTTCGAGGCCGGCCAGCACCGGGGCGCCGCCGCTGCCACGCGCCGAACCGCGGGGATTCTCGGCGGACTCTTTTCGCGCCCGGCACAGCAGGCATGGCACGTACACCATTCCGCCGCAGCCGGGACATCGCTCGGGCGGACCGGATGGTTCTTCCAGGTCGCCGTTGCCGGAGTTGTCGTAGTCGGGACGTCTGCCCGAGGCGATCGCGCCGACCGTGCCGCGGCTGATGCCCATCAGCCGGGCAATCTTCCGCTGGCTGTGCGTCCCTTCGGCCAACAGCAGCCGGACATCGGCCACGATTTTCGGCGCGATCATGGATTGACCTCCGCGTCGGGAGGGTTTCGGCGCGCGGCGCAACAAAAAAAACCCGCCGCCGGAATTGACTCCGACGACGGGCTTTTATTGCTACCCGGAAACCGGGCGCTGCGAATACCCTCGTTACGGCCCCGAACCTAGCACAGGCCGTGGCACAATTTCAAGAGGAAATCCGCTCGATTTCCGCCACTGAGCGGTCGAGCTCTTCCAGAAGCGGGGAAGCACCGACGTGTTTCAGGGTGTCGACGACCGCGCGATAATACCAGAGCGTGCCGTCACGACCGCCGTGAAAATGGTCCCAGGTCTCGTTTCCCCGCCGGCGATACTCCCGCAACAGGCACCGGGCGTTGTGCAGCTTGTCGGCCGCCGAAACCAGCCGGACCGAGGCCGAAGCGCCGCGGAGCCGGGCGAGGTGCGCCTCTTTCCGACCGCGCCACGGCGGTTTCGGAGTTTCGTCCGCGTCCGAGCAGCCATCGACGATTTCGGCAACCCGGCTGCCGAAGCGGCGGCGAATCTGTTCCAAGGTCGGCTTGCCTCCCTGGTCCTCGACGGCGTCGTGCAGCAGTGCGGCGACGGCCTCGTCCTCATCTCCGCCGTGCTCGAGCACAATTGCGGCCACGGCCATCAGGTGCGTCAGGTACGGCTCGCCGGAGATTTTCCGCCGCTGCTCGGCGTGCAACACCGCGGCGTAAGAAAAAGCATCGGAAAGACGATTTGGAACGGTCAAGGTAAGTTAGAGCGAATGCAGTACATCGGGAAGCGGAAGCCGTCTCCAAAGAATGAGCCACACGACGGCGGTTATCTCGCCATTGCCCCACATACAGCCGCGAAGGTTTTTGTTCGGTGTCTTTGTTTCGAGCGTCGTTTCGGAAACAGAGTCTTTTTAATGCGGTCTATTTCCTTGGCCGTGGGTTCACAATCCCGCGCGGTGAGCATTGCGTTGACCAACTCCACGTCCCGCAGATCAATGTTGGGATGTTCGGCCTTGATTTTGTTGCTGGCCGCCAACCACGCCGACACAGCAACCCAACTCCACAGGGCCTTGCCGGCACAACTGCAAACCGGCGATGGAAACTTGCCCGGTCCGCGTTTTCCCGACGCCAAAAGCCGGACGTATTCCCGCGTGATGCCTGCGCGTCTAGCTATTTCCGCCGCGTTGACAAGGTCGTAAAGTTCGACCCGCCGAACCTGAATCCCGGCCGCCTTCCCGTTGATTTTGCAGTTTTCCACGTCGCCTATGGCCGAGAGCAGCGCGTCGGAAAACGATTTTGCCTCCCGGTCAAAGTCCAGGCACGGGACTCCGTTTTGAGTTGACGCAAGCGCATCGTCGCAACCGCAAGAATACAACGCGGCGGCCGTTTCTTCCGTAAATTCCGGCGACTTGCGCAAAACAAGCGTAAAGGTGTACGTCGTCATTTTCATTGTTCATTCCGCCTCGAAACTACACAGGTCAACGGTTCGTTTTATTTGGCGGGCATGTTTTTCCGGGTTGCACGGCGTCGAGCTAATGAACAACACTCGGCAACACGCTTGACCGCCGGGACAATAGAGCTTTCCCCAACAATGACTGCCCGTATCGTCGCACCTCCATCCCTTGGACTCCGCGTAAGTGACGGCCGCCTCGACGGCCTTTTTGGGATGACGTGATCGAGCCATGTATATCCTACATCGTCTGTTGACAGTTGTCAACTGTGTTTATTGTGCCGCAACAAGACGTGCCGCTTGGCCCGCATTGTATTCATCCACTGCCACACCGTTTATGTTTGCTATTGCAAGTCGTTGTGTGACAAGGAGTAAGGCGGATCGTGCCCGCGACGCGACCAGCAAGGCCGTGGGTGTATCGGTGGCGACCTCTTCCACCGTAACCCCAGACGTAACCCCGGGCGGTTTTCGAGGCGGGGTTACGGGATTCTCGCGGGCCGTAACCCCGGCGTAACCCCAGGCCACCCCCTACCATCGGGGCATAGGTAAAGCCTTGCGTAACTCGTTGCCACGCAAGGCTTTATGTGTACCCCCTCCGGGACTCGAACCTGGAACCCTCTGATTAAGAGTCAGATGCTCTAACCAATTGAGCTAAGGAGGCTAAGTTGTTTTTGGTTGACGATTACCACAACAAAATAATTATATCAAAACGCTCATGTGTGCCAAGGGGGCCAAATGTAGGGTGGGTCGAGCGTAGCGAGTCCCACCTTACTCATTATGAAATATGCCTTCCTGTGGTGATCCGTCACTTTCGACGACCCGTTGCGGTATCGCAGGTTCTTTTGGTTCGCTTTCGGGTTGTTTGGCTGAGTCGACGTCAGAGGAGTCTTCTTTTTTGGAATGATCTTCCGGCAATTGGGGTGCCTTGGGAATGAACGGTCGGAGTCCCTCAACCACGCGTCGATAAAAATCCTCGACACCCTGAGCTATACCCTCCAAAACGGGAGCTGTGGAACGTCCCTTGCCCTTGGGAAGACCGATCGTCCACTGAAGAGAAAAGGAACGAGGCGAGGCTTCCTTGGGCACCTTCTCACCGTTGTTGTCCCATAGCAAACTATCGATCTGTTCTTTCAAATCTTTAATTCGTCCCTGTGATGATAGACGCCATCCCCAATTGACCTGTACGACTAGATCGGCCGGTACGTCATCGGACTGTAGCTGCTTGAGGAGCCACTTTATTCGTGTTAACGGTTTACCCTCTGTCGGCGCCTCAATCTCGATCGAGTACTGCACGGATCGAGGAGCGAGTAGTACAACAACCGACAAATCCCCGGCAGCATCCGGAATGCGGAATACGCCCGGTAGTTGGCCATCGTTAATTGCAGTGGTAAGCAGATTCTTAATGCGCGTGGCGGGATCCTTGCTTTCCGCTCTGGAGATTCTCGGAACTACATCAACTCCCAGCTTAGCCCGTAAACGGAAAGCAACCTTTTTCAGGAAAGCATTCCAGCGTTCCACAACATCATGCATCTGGCTTTTGCACGCGTTAAGGTTGCCTTCACGCGCGCATCGGAGAACTTCCTTCCAGTGACCGCCGATTTGTGGCGGCTCAATTATTCGAGAGTCCTCATCGACGAGGTATCGAACCCACTCCTCCAATATCCATTGCTGATCGGGATCGGCGACTGCTTTTTGACGACTTAGTAATTGCGCCTCGGTGAGCAGTCTTTCCCAAGATAGATGCACAGCGGGTACCGTGTTAAGCCGCCATTTATCTGCTTTCACTCCGGGGGGAAGTTTGTTTGCCAGCGCGGACTGATTGCTGATCGTGATGAAGGCCTTGATACCGTGATCTTTCGCCAACGTGTGATAGCGGTTGAACTGTTCTTGCTCCAGCGAGTTATTTCCCACCTTCACTTCAATGATGGCAGTCCAATCCTTTTTCCCCCTCGTGACCCGCAAAAGTCCGTCAGGCCGGGGTTGGTCCTCATCACCGGGCTTCGCACCAGTTTGGACCTTAAAGGGTACCTCCGTATAGCAGAGAACTTTCCCTTTAGGCCCGCCTGCCATTGAAACAACCGCTCGACCAAATTCTGAGACGGCGCGTGTCACAGCGAGGAATGACGCTGTCGCTCGGAGTTCCGCTTCTCGATCTGACCTAATATGGTGGGAGGGAAACAATCTTACTTCTTTGCGGGAAAGAAGTTCGTCGTCTAAAGCCATGATAATCTCCTTGGTAAATATCAGCGGACTTGCCGCGTAATATAATTCCCAAGCAGGTTAGTGTAAGCGGCTTCGCATGACCCCGCAAGGGGGGCATTGTTCTCCGTGGCGTGAACCTCGACGCCCATCGTTAAAGCACATAGATGTCGCTATCTCAAAATGTGGCCCGGCCGCGGCGGCGTATCCGTCTACGGAACTTGCGACCTCAAGCCAGCGCATTCACTGCTCGATAGCCGCTGCGGACGGCACTTTCCATCGTGGCCGGCCAGCCGGTGTCGGTCCAATCGCCGGCCAGGGCGAGATTGCGGATCGGCGTTTTCTGTACCGGGCGAAAGCAATCGACGCCGGGTACGCAAGAGAATACCGCCGCCGGTTGCGCGATCACCCGCCAGTGCAACAGTTCGGCGTCCCCCACCGCCGGCCAAACAGACTGCAATTCGCCGCGGACTTCGTTCAATAGCTCGTCGCGATTTCGCCGTTCCAATCGGTGCGAAGCGCTGATGACCACCTGGCAGTGCTGGACCGAGGTTGAATCGGTTTGCTCGTCCGCAAACACCCACTGGCTCAGCCGGCCGACCAGAACGGCGTGCGGCAGCGGAACTACCGGTCGGTCGAACCAGAGATGGACCGCCGTTATCGCCGCCGGACCTATTTTTTCGACGTTCTCCAGCGCTGGGATCGCAGAGAGAAGTTCGTCGGCCAACAGCGAACGAATGTTGTGCCAAGGCACGGCGGCGACATAGTAGTCGAACTTCCTTCGCTCGCCGTCAGCCGGAACGACCGCGCCGGCGAGTTGCCGGTCGCCTTCGATCCGCCGCACCGGCGTATTCAGATGCACTTTGACGCCGCGATTTGCCAGCCGCTTGCCCAGCCGATCGTTGAAGATTTCGCCCAACGGCCGCCGCGGCAGGAGCAGGTCGCTTGCCCCGCGCGAGGCGAGAAACCCGTCGCGGAACACCTTCCTTGCGGCGGCCAGCGAGGCGTGTTCGACCGTCTCGGCCAACGCGCCGACCAGCACCACCGACCAAAACCGATCGATCGCCCGTTGCGATTGCCCCTGGCGGCGGAGCCAATCGCCGACGGGTTCGTCGTCGTCGTTTTTCAGAAGTTTTCTCAATGCTCGGACGATGCTCCACCGCTCGCCGAGTGAAAGATACGAGAGCTTCAACAGCCCCGGCAGCAGGTGCAGCGGAGTGGGCAACCAGCGGCACGGAGTAAAGTCGTGTCGGTCGCCGTCCGGCTCGATGAAGTGCAGCGTACGGGTCCGCTGGAAGCAGTCGTCGATGCCCGTGTTTTTACAGAATTCGATGAAGCTGGAGCAGCAGCCCATTACTACGTGTTGGCAGTAATCGACCGGCTGGTCGATTTCCGGATCGACGAACGATCCTGCCCGGCCGCCGAGAGTTTTTGCTCGCTCGAACAACTCGACTTGAAATCCTCGTTCCGCGGCGGCCAGTGCGGCGGCCATTCCGGCCAGCCCCCCGCCGACGACGGCCACGGTGCGAGGAACCGATCCGTGGCTTTCGAGAGTGCTGGATGTCATAGCAGATCGGCTTTTCGCGGCGGCAGCAACGCCCAGCGGGCGACGAGCCTCAGTTTTTCCGCCCGGCCCAATCGAACGCGGCGTTGCAGGACGATCTCCGGGTTGCCGGCGATTTTTTGCAACAGCGCCCGATAGGTGGCTACTGTGATTCCGAACATCCGCCGCCCCGCCGGCTCGAGCAACTCCAATAGTTCGGCCGCTTCCGTATACAGCCGCTCGGCCCGGGCAACCTCGAAGGCGATCAACCGGCGGAAACGCCCGCCGGCCGCGCCTGCCAACAAATCGTCGGTCGAATAGCCGCACTCCCGCAGATCGGCCAGGGGCAGGTAGATGCGGCCGGCCGCGGCGTCTTCCTTCAGATCGCGGAGGATGTTTGTCATTTGCAGAGCGACGCCCGCCGCCCGGGCAGGCCCAAACGCCTCGGGGCCGCGGAATCCCCAGATGTGGATGCAGGCCAGCCCGACGGACGACGCCACGCGCTCGCAGTATTGACGCAGATCGTCGAACGTCTCGTAGCGGCGTTCGTCGAGGTCCATCTCCACCCCGTCGATCACCGCGTGGAGGTGTTCGGGCGGAATCCGGAACCGCCGGACCGTGTCGGCCAAGGCGGGGAGCAATGATGAATTATGAATGATGAATGATGAATTATCGGCCGATGAATCTCTCTTCTCTCCTCTCCCTTCACTCTTCTCTCTTCTCTCCTCCCCCCGCGAACGCAGTCGCGGGGCGTTTAGGGCAAGTTCCAAAGCAGACCGCCACGCCGCCAGCGCGTCGCGCGGCGAACGGTCGTCCGTCGGCCCGTCTTCGTTTAGCGGCCGTCGGTACGACGGTCCGTCGGCCAAGTCGTCGGTGTGGCGCATAAAGGCGTATAGCGCCCACATTGCCCGGCGTTTCTCGGCCGGCAGCAGCAGGAACCCGGCGTGGAAGTTGGAACCGGCCCGTCGGCTCATCCGCCGGCAATAGCAGTAACTCGCGTCGATGGTTTCGCGGTCCAGGTTCATGATCTTCCCGGCGCGGACGCCAGGGCTAAACAGTCTGTTGAAAAAGGGTGCCACTGCTGGCTTGCCCAGCAGTGCATGAGAGAAACTCCCGGAAAAACACTGCTGGACAAGCCAGCAGTGGCACCCAAACTCCCAAACTCCAAATTGACTGCTAAACTTTTTCTTTCATTGTTTACCAAAATGCGATTTCCACCAACAGCGCGCCACCAATCGCAGCTTCTCGGGCCTGGAGATCGTCGGCCGATGCGACCAGACGTCGTAATTTTGCTTGCGGATCGCCTCCAATATGGCCAATCCTCCGGCGGCGAACAGTGAGACCGGCAGCCGCATCCCGGCGGGCATCTTGGCCGACAGCTCAGGGCCGGCCCGCAGAAAACCCTCGACCTGATCGACGTGTACGGCCAGCAATTGGCGGAAGGCGTCGTTGCACTCGCCCCGGGCGAACATGGCTTCGTCGTAGCCGAACCGCCGGCAATCCACCTGCGGCAGATATATCCGCCCCCGCCGCCAATCCTGCGCCACGTCCTGGCAGAAGTTGGCCAGTTGCAGGCCCGTGCAGATCGAGTCGGCCAGACGCACCCGGTCGGGCGTGTGACACTCGCCGAGATAAAGGACCAACCGCCCCACCGGATTGGCCGACCAGCGGCAGTATTCCAGCAACTGCTCGATCGTTTCGTAGCGGGTGATTTGCTGGTCCTGCCGAAAGGCCACCAACAAGTCGAGAAACGGATCGAGCGGTACGTCGAACCGGCGGATGGTCTCCGCCAGGGCAATGAAAACGGGATGCGTAGTCCGGCCGCGGTAACATTCGCGGAGCTGCTTCTCCCACCAACCCAACAGCGCCAACGATCGCTTGGGGTCGCCGGTCTCGTCGGCCAGGTCGTCGGCCCAGCGGCAGTAGGCATAGACGTTCGAGAAGTGCTGCCGCAACCGCCGCGGCAGCAGCCGGCTGACCGCCGTGAAATTTTCGTAGCGCCGCCGCGCCAGCCGACGGCAATATCGCCGGCTTTGGCGGAGCGAGGGCGGCGGCGATTGCGCCGCTCGGAGTCCATATCGTTTAAGATCGTCGGCGAACATTTTTAATTTTCGGATGGGTGGCAGGCGGCTTGTTTCCAACCCCTTTCCCCATTATGATGTGTTCCGTCGAGTGAGGGAACCATGCGGATCATTCTAGCGGAACCACGCGGTTTTTGCGCGGGCGTGAACATGGCCATCGAGGCCCTGACCTCGGCGATTGCGGCCCACGGCGCGCCGCTGTACGTCTACCACGAGATCGTCCACAACAAATGGGTGGTCGATTCTTTCAGGCGGAAGGGGGTCGTGTTCGTCGACGATCCGTCCGAAGCGCCCGAGGGGGCCTACCTGCTCTATTCGGCCCACGGCGTGCCGCCGAACATCAGACAACAGGCCCAGCGGCGGCGGTTGAAAACCATCGACGCCACCTGCCCGCTGGTCACCAAGGTCCATCGAGAGGCGCTCCGGTTCGCCCAAGAGGGCTACACGATCCTACTGATCGGCCACGCCGGTCACGACGAGGTGGTGGGTACGATGGGCGAGGCATCCGATTCGATCCACTTGATCGAGCAGGCGACCGACATCGACCGGGTCGAGGTCCCCGATCCGTCGAAGGTCGCCTACCTCACCCAAACCACATTGTCGGTGGACGACGCGGCGCGGATCATCGAGCACTTGCTGCGGCGGTTTCCGGCGGCCGTTGGTCCGCCGCGCGACGATATATGCTACGCTACGCAGAACCGGCAGGAGGCCGTCCGGCTGCTGGCCGCCGAGTCCGACGTGGTGTTGGTCGTCGGCAGCCGGAACAGCTCGAACAGCCGGCGATTGGCGGAACTGGCCCGATCTTGCGGCGTACCGAGCCATTTGATCGACGGCCCGGCCGACATCGATCTGGCGTGGTTTTCGGGCGAAGAGACGGTGCTCGTCACCGCCGGCGCCAGCGCGCCCGAGTCGATCGTGGAAGAATGCGTGCGGATGATCCGGGAACGCTTCGGGGCATCGATCGAGACGCGGACGATCTGCCGGGAACAATTGCGGTTCGCATTGCCGAAGGTGTAGGGGTTTGTTGAAAAAGTCGGATTCCAGAAGTTTGGGTGCCACTGCTGGCTTGTCCAGCAGTGTTTTTCTGAAAGTTTCTTCCATGCACTGCTGGACAAGCCAGCAGTGGCACCCCTTTTCAACGGGCTGGTAAGGAGGATTTCCAATGGAAATTCACGACCTGGAGTTCTTTTTGATTTCCTCGGATCGGAGCGGCGAACCGGACGAGCCGCGCTGCCTGTTGGTGCGGGTAACGACCGCCTCGGGCCTGGAAGGCTGGGGTGAATCGGGATTTGTGTGGCGGTCCGGAGAGCTTGCCGCCCGGCGCGAGTCGCTGCTGGCCGTGCTGGCCGGCCGGAGCGTTTACGACATCGAGGAACTGCACACGCTGGACGCGCTCTGGCCGCCGCCGGTCCGCGCGGCCGTGGAGATGGCCGTCTGGGATCTGCTGGGACACGTGTTGCGCCAGCCGTTGTGCAACCTGTTGGGCGGATACTATCGGCGGCGGATCCCCGTCTCCGTGCGGCTGGCCGGATGCAACTCCAAAACGGTGGCCAATGTATCGAGGGAACTGGCCGAACAAGGCTTTCACACGCTGACCGTCGTCGCCGACGGACGACCGGATGACGACCTCCAAAACATCAGGGCCATCCGCGAACTGCTGGGAGAGCGGATCACGCTCAGGCTGGACGGCCGAGGGCTGTTCGACGCCGAGACCGCCCGCGACCTTTGCGCCGATTTGGAATACGAAGGGCTGCAATTCTTCCTCGATCCGATCGAGACGGAAGAAATCCATCCGGCGGCCGTGCTGGGTCGGCAGACGAGCGTTCCTTTGGCCCTATGGCGGGCGATCCGTGGCCCGGCCGACGTGTTCCGCGCCGCGCGTTGCGGCGCGGCCCCCTTCGTGGCGATCGACCTGGAGCAGGTTGGCGGGATCGTACCGGCCAGGGCGTGCGCGGCGGTGGCCGCCGCGGCCGGCATGGTGCCCGTACTCGGGTGCCGGGCCTCGCTGGGGATCGCCACGGCCGCCATGCTCCATTTGGCCGCCGCCACGCCCGCCTTCTCGACCGGCAACGAAATCGCCCCCCGCCAACTCCGCAACACCGTGCTGGCCGATTCCCTGGAAATCGTCGAAGGCATGATATCCGTGCCCGAGTCGCCCGGCTTGGGCGTCGAGGTGGACCGGGCGAAACTCGAACGGCGTCAACCGCCGATGTAGTCTTTCAGCTTGCTTGCCGCAATTCCCATCTCACGACAAGACTACCGTGCCAGCGCCCGCTCGATCCGCCGCAAACACCGCTCGCGACCGAGGATCGCCAGGGTGTCGAACAGGCCGAAGCCGATCGACTTGCCCGTGACCGCCACCCGCAAGGGATGAATGATCCGGCCGATCTTTATCCCCTCGGCGTCGACGAAGTCGCGCAGCAACGTCTCGATCGCGGCGGCCTCGAACGGTTCGGCCGTCGCCAGCCGGTCGCGGAACTTCGCCAGCAGTTCGGCGGCGCCCTCCTTGCCGAGGTTTTTGGCGAACGCCTTCTCGTCGTATTCGAGCCGGTCGTCGGGCTGGAAGAAATCGGCGAACTCCAAAACGTCTCCGGCCACTTTTATCCGGTCGCGAGCCGCCGCCACGACTTTCTCGACAATCCGCTGCTCGCCGGATGTCGGAGGAGAGGCAACAAGCTTCGCCTTTCCAAGAAACGGAACGACCAACTCCACTTTCCGCTCGGAGGGAAGCAACTGAAAGTGCCGCTCCTCGAAGGCCATCAGCTTCCTCGGATCGAAGCTGGCCGGGGCCTTGTTTACCCGATCCAAAGAAAAGCTCTCGATCAACTCCCGGCGTGAAAAATGCTCGGTTTTGTCGTCCAGCGACCAGCCCAACAGCGCCAGATAGTTGACGATCGCCTCGGGCAGAAAACCGACCGTCCGGTAAAAATCGACGATCACCGGATTGAAGACGTCCGCCTCGACCGGGTGGCCGATCGCCGCGGCGATTTTCCGGCCGTGTTCGAGCAGATCGGCGAAGTCGCGGTTCTTCAGATACTTGTCCAGCTTCCGCTTGCTGAGTTTGGTGTGGCTGCCCGGCTCGGCCACCAACGGCAGATGGGCATACGCCGGCCGCGGGTAGCCGAGCGCTTCGACGATGAACACCTGCCGAGGCGTGTTCGAGAGGTGTTCCTCGGCGCGGATCACGTGCGTGATCTGAAAATCGTGGTCGTCCACCACGTTCGCCAGATGATAGAGGCAGGTGCCGTCGGCGCGTTGGACGACGTGGTCCTGTTCGTTTACCCAATCGAACTCCACCCGCCCTCGGATCGCGTCGTCGATTGTCAGTTTTCCCTCGGCGGGTATTTTCAGCCGGACCACGGCCTGCCGCCCCTCGGCTTCGAACCTTGCCCGATCGGCGGGGGTCTCGGCCATGAATCGGCGGCTGTAGCGAAACATCCGCTTCTCGCGCTCGGCCGCCGTGCGCTCCGCCTGGATTTCTTCGGTGGTGGCGTAGTCGTAATAGGCATGACCGCCGGCCAGCAGTTTTTCGACCGCCTCGCGGTAACGATCCAAGCGTTGCGACTGATAGTACGGTCCCAGCGGCCCGCCCACGTCCGGCCCCTCGTCCCATTCGATGCCCAGCCAGCGCAACCCATCGAGGATCGGCCGCAACGCCTCCTCGACGTTCCGCTGCTTGTCGGTATCGTCGATCCGCAGAATGAATTGGCCGCCGTGTTGCCGGGCAAAGAGCCAATTGTAAAGCGCGGTTCGGACGCCGCCGATGTGCAGGTATCCGGTCGGACTGGGGGCGAAACGGGTGCGGACCATAGTGGGTAGTGGGTAGTGGATAGTGGGTAGTGGGTAGTGAGTAGAATAAGAATATCACATCTTGCTGGTTTCACAATGATCTTGGACGAGGATAACCCCGCCGACCGCAGTCAGCGGGCGTTGTTTTCACTATCCACTATCCACTAATCACTAACCACTGGCCACTGGCCACTGGCCACTGGCCACTGACCACTACCCACACTTCCGCTCTCGTTCCATCCGCTGTTGGAGCAGGCGTTTTTTCATCGCCTTCCGTTCGGCCTTGGTCAGCTTGCGAGCGACCGGCGATGGGGCGGCGGCGGTAGCGGGCAACGAAACGGTCGCCGGAGTTGCCGCACGCTGATACATCGGCTTGGGGGCGACGTGCGGCGGGTCGATCTTTCTCCATCGTCCGGGGCCGGCGGAACGGAATTGGTCCTCTTCGCACTGCCGATCTTCAGATTCGTCCCGTCGACGACGCGGCAGCAAACCCTCGGCGTCGAGCACGACGTGCCGGGCGAAAGAGCCAAACGCGGCCAACAGCAGCAGGTTGCCGGCCATCTCGCTCCCGGTTAGATACATGACTTTGTTGGCGCCGCCGTCGAAAACCATCAAGCCAAACCGCTGGGCAACAGCCAGGCCGTGGGCAACCGCGGCGCCGGACAAGGCACAAACCGAAAGTGGACAGAACCGCACGTCCATCAGCAACCGCGAACCGATCGCCCCAAGAATTATCGCATAAGCCACGACCCACCACGGATCGCCGTTGCCCAACAGCGGAGTTCCGGTCAGGGAGATCATCATCTCGCGGAACGCCTCGCGTAGGCCCGCGGCCTGATCGGTGGCCAGCAGGAAGCATCCGCCCGCGGCCCAAATCCAGACGCGGTATCGTCCTTGGTAGTCGTCGGTGCGATGACGGCGGACCGAGTAGATCAACAGCGCGGCGACGGCGGCCGCCAGCAACATCAGCGAGGAGAACCAGCAGGCCAGGCTCCCTTTAGCGGCCACGTCCAGCGCGGTCAGGGTTGTTCCACCGGCCGCCGCCCGACCGACCATCCAGGCGTAGGCAAACTCCAACCCGACGATCACCGCGGCGGCGGCCGAAAACAGAACCGCCAACACGATCAACCGCCGCGGGACCAGATCGAGCAACCGCAACTGTTGTTGCAGGAACTCGGCGTCTCCATAGTTTTCCGACTTCCGCGGCGTCGGGGCGTCCTCCGTCCAAACGCGGCAACCCGGCAGATCCTCCTGATCGTACAGATCATCGGTCAGCAGCCGGCGGCGACGCTCGTCGCGTTGGCCGTATCGGCGGAACGAACTGGAGGCGGCAATGGTCACGGGCGAGGGGGTGGATTGGGACCGGAAAACACACAATATCTCTGTATGTGCTTCGGCATGTCTCCGTCGGCAACTCCACTACGGCAGCAATAACTATCCCAAATTGCCGAGTCTGCGCAGCCTCACGCCTAATCAAACGCACGGGGAATAGTGGATAGTGGATAGTGGATAGTGGGTAGTGGATAGTGGAATCGTTTAGCCCCCGCGTCCACGCGGGGGGAATTATGCCGAATATGCGTTCTCGGCCGCGCCGCGGTGAATCAAATCGGCCACATCGTTGCCGCCGGTCAACATCCCGGCCATCGCGGACTGCAAGCGGGACGTATTATCCCAATCGCACCACCTGTGCCACGGCCTTCAGTTTTGCCCCAACTCCATACGTGACCTAGGTTTCATTGACAGACACAACTACCGAGAGCCACGCACCAATGAACACTGCCCCAGAACCATTGTCTCAGTCCGCCGCCATCCCAAGCACGGCAGTTCCGCCGGTGTCCGCGCCGACTTCGGCCGAGCGCTGGATGACCGAACTCAACTCCCTGTTGCGGGAGTTGGAGGCGGTCACCGTCGCCGGACATACGCTGCCGCCGGTGTTCAGCCGCTCCGCCGACGACCAACTCGTGCAGATTCGGCTGGGAGTGGCCGCCGGCCTGTTCGCCGCGTTACAGTGCAAGAATGCGGCGGTTGCCGGACACGCGTTGCGGGTCGCCTTGAGCAGTTCGGCCTGGGCGACGAAGATGGAGCTTTCGGCAACCGACCGCGAGGCGATCGAATTGGCCGCGCTGCTGCACGACGTGGGCGTGATCGGCGCGCCGGACCACGTGCTGCTGAAGCCCGCGGCGCTCGACCGCGACGAATCGGCCGTGATGGACCGTGTCAGAAAGATGAGTCTGGAAATCTTGCGACGCGGTTGCGCGTCGGAAAAGGTGCTTGAGATCGTCGAGCACGTCTCAGCTTGGTACGACGGCAGCCGGACGGATTTTCCCTTGCGCGGCCGTCAGATACCCTTGGGCGCGAGGATGATCGCCATCGTTGAGGCCTTCGACGCGATGACGACCGACCACGTTTACCGGCCGGCCCGTTCGCGGGAGCGGGCAATGGCGGAATTGTGCGAGTGTTCGGGTACGCAATTCGACCCGGAGTTGGTCCATCGGTTCGCGGAGTTTTGCCTGGAAGACCAGACGGCGGCGCGTTGGGAGGCGGCCCATCGCTGGCTGCGGACGCTGGATCCGGCGGCGGTCAACTCATACTGGGAGATGAATTTCACGCCCTTGCCGGCCGCCGAGCCTAACGTCGGCGCGTTGTTCCAAGGCCAACTCTTGGACAACATGTACGATGCGGTGGTGTTCGTCGACACCGCGGGCCGCGTCGTGCTATGGAACCGCGGAGCGGAACGGCTGACCGGCATCGACGGAACCAGCGTCCGCGGACAAACGTGGCGGCCGATGTTGCTCGAACTTGCCGACGAGAAGGGGCACTCGATCAACGAGTCGGACTGTCCCGTGAATACCGCGATCCGCTGCGGAGTGCAATCGTTGCGACGGCTGAGAATCCTCGGCCGGGGACGGCGGATGGTGGCCGTCGACGCCCACGCCATACCGGTGATCGACCGCAAGGGCGTTGCCCAGGGAGCGGTGCTGCTGTTCCACGACGCCTCCTCGGAAATCTCACTGGAGAGACGCTGCCAGAACTTGCACGAAAAATCGACCAAGGACCCGCTGACCCAGGCGGCCAATCGGACGGAATTCGACCGCGTACACACGATGTTCATCGCCGCCCACAGGCAGCAACAGGTTCCGTGCAGTCTGATTATGTGCGATCTGGACAGATTCAAGCAGGTCAACGACACCTACGGCCATCAGGCGGGCGACGAGGTCATTTTGAGTCTGGTCTCGTTGCTGAAGAGTTCTTGCCGCCCCGGCGACCTGGTGGCCCGTTACGGCGGCGAGGAGTTCGTAGTCCTCTGCGCCGACTGCGACAACGACACGGCCGCCCGCCGCGCCGAGCAAATCCGCAAGTCGTTCAGCCAACTCGCGCAGACGAAGATGGAAGGGCGAGCGGCGACGGTCAGTTTTGGTGTGACGGAAATCCAGCCGGGCGACACGCCGGAAACAATGCTCCGCCGCGCCGACCGCGCGTTGTTGATGGCCAAGGCCAACGGGCGCAACACGGTTGTGCAACTCGGCGGCGGCATCGGCGGCGAACCGGACGAAGGGAACTCGGTTTCGTGGCGGTCGAAGTCCATCCGACCCAAGCAGTCGCTCGAGCAAGACCTGGTCACGCCGGTGCCGGTGAGGATCGCCATAGAGAAGTTGCGCGGTTTCGTGGCCGACCATCGAGCGCGGATCGTGTCGATCGACGGCAACCGGGTCTGTCTGGAGATCGACGATCAGCCAGTCGGCCGCATCCGCCGCCTGACGGACCGTCCGACCGCCTTGCACGTCGAGTTGTTGTTCGAGGAGGAGCGTTTGCAGAACGACGACGATCCGCAGTCACGGAGTTCGAGCAGCACGACGACGCGGACAAAAATCCGGATCGTCGTCGGTCCGCGGACCGACCGCGACCGGCGGAGTCAAGACGTGCAGGCTCAGGCGCGGGAATTACTGACCAGTTTCCGTTCATACCTGATGGCCTCCGAGGAGTGGACGCTTCCGTCGGCCGGCAAGTGGAAGCGGATCAAGCGGATAATCGCCCCCTGGCTGGCACGGAAGTGATGGTCGCGGGGGATTCGGGGTTGGGGATTCGGGTGCCACTGCTGGCTTGTCCAGCAGTGTCGTGTGGAGGTCGGATAGCCGGCATGAATCGGCGTGCGGGGAAATCTTCTCTTTGCTCCCCTCGCCCGCTTGCGGGAGAGGGGCCGGTGCCCACAGCGACCTTCGCTCGACAACCGGCAGCGCAGTTCGGCGTGACAAAACGGTTAACAGCCTCTATCTGTTGACCTACCCGGTGCAAGAGTGAGGTGAGGACAGCAGGGGCGGTCGCCGGGGAACTGCTTTGCCTCATTTTCTTTCGCCACGACGGGAAGATGGCATATTGAATTGCAGGATGGCAGAATGGGGTCCGGTCGCTCGGGTTGCCAATACACTTGCTGACTCCGTCGAAGCGTTGCGACAATGGAACCCTTCTTGAGATGCTGCACTGGCTGCCACTGGTGTTCAATCCCGACTTTTTCTACCCCCTTTCACTGGCCGTGTCCGAACCGCGGGCGAGGTGTGCGCGGAGCCGATAGGGAGACGATCCGTCAGGCCCAAGAGAGCCAACCTGAGGAGGCCAACTGCCGTCCCGATATCCCCATCCGGTATGCAGCGCAGTTTTCCTACCAGACCCGCCGAATCCGAGCGGATAGGCCGAAAAGCGGAGGAAAATAGCTCGAACATTGACTTGGAGATCCCAGGTGATATTCTAAATCCACAGGTGGGAGATTAAATCACGTCAGGCGGTATACATTTATGGGATGCAGGTGCTGTCGCAGTGACGCAGGATAGCGAAATTACAGCGTCGGGACACTGATCGGAGCTTCACGCCCGGAGACTACCATGAAGGATCGGAAAAAGACACGAACGTTTCTGTTCTTAATTGCTTGCGGGGTTTTCTTCACAACCTTTGCCTTTGCGTCGGACCCATTGGGGACCACGCCCGTTGAACACGAGGGCCAGTGGTGGCCTAAAGGCCAGGGCGGCAGCTTGGGCACGATTCGCTATAGTCCCAGCAAGAGAGAGCAACCCTTCTTCAACCAACTTCCGGTGGACGAAGTCGTCACGGGATCACACTTCGATAGCTACGACATCGCGACCAAGGACAAGAAGTACGTTGGCTGGTTCGGAATCGTCCGAGAAATCAATGAAGACACCCGCGCCAATCGCACAGCTTTGACCGTTGAACACAAGTATTTCGATGGGTTGACCGACGCTCATCTCCAGGCTGTTTCGTTCAACGGATCGGGCGATTTTCAAGTCGCGTTGACGGGTACGGGCCATCGAATTCCACCGCTGAGCCTGATGAAGGTCTACGGAACAGTCGTCAAGGGAAAGGAAGACGCCCTACCGCGAATCGACGCCGTCTTCGTCCGTAACTGGCATTGGGGCACGTTCACATTCCTTGCCGCTTACGGCACCCAACATGGTAGTGAACAGTGGCGCAAGGCGAACCAGATCCCACTGGACGAGATTTACGAGGCCTGGCCTCACCCTTGTCATCACTATTATGAGAAACGGCTCGGCAAGCGACCCGACGCTCCGGAAATCCACAAGCGGTTGCTGGACGCCGCGGGCACCCTTTCACCGGAAGCACGCCAGACGATGGAGCGGCTGGCGAATCTGTTGGCCCTGGGGCACACCTGGAGCAAAGCTGAAACGATAAGACAGTCGGAAGAGCTTTCGCAAATCCGTAAGCTCGTCAAGACGACTGGCTCGCACAAGGCAGCAATCGATCTGCTGCTTCAGGCATTGCACGAAAACGATGAGCGGGTCTCGTGGTCGGCATCCGAAAAATTTGCCGATTTCGATCTTGCGGGCGATGCGATCGGGAATCTTGTCAAGCTACTTGACCATGAGACCCCACGGGTACGAGCGGGGGCTGCTCGCGCCTTGTGGTCGGGATATGGAGCCAAAGCTACGCCCGCCGTTGCCGCGTTGAGCCGATGTGTCGCCGAAACTGCCCCCGATCTCAAGGAGTATGCCATTCTCGCTCTGAGCGACATCGGCCCAAGTGCCAAGGCAGCCATACCCGCGTTGAAGAACGCATTAACCGACGAGGACGAAGGCACTCGCGTCAATGTGGCCAAAGCACTCTGGCGCATTGACCAACAGCCGGACGATGTGATACCCATATTCGCCACCGTTCTTGAAAACGGTGACGCCGGCGAACGATACGAGGCAGCCGAGCAATTCAAGGAGATGGGCCCCTGGGCCGCACCCGCTGTCCCCATGTTGATCAAGGCACTGAGGGACGAAGAATGGTGCAATCGGTGCAACGTAGCTGAGGCCCTTGGCGAGGTCGGCCCCAAGGCAGCGACGGCGATACCGGCACTGACAAGAGCACTCCAGCACGACGACAACTCCTTGGTGCAGTCGAACGCGGCTGAAGCATTGGGCAAGATCGGGAATCCGAAGGCCATCTCAATCCTCATCACCGCCTTGGATAACGAAGACGATTCTGTCCGATGGAGTGCGGTCTATGCGTTGGAAGCCTTTGGACATGAGGCAAAGGCGGCCGTTCCCGCACTCATTCGGGCGGTCAAGAACGACGAGGCAAACGGCTGGGGCGCGGCAGAAGCCCTGGGAGCTGTCGACGCGGAGGGTATCAGCACGCCCGTGTTGATCGAGGCGCTTGGCAACAGGAATGCCGAAATGCGACGATTTGCGGCCTATGGACTCCGTCGCATCGGACGCAAGGCCGTGGCGGCGGAAAAGGCGTTGCACAACGGCTTGCGCGATAGTGACCTGAGTGCCCGCGTCGCCGCCGCCGTGGCTTACTGGTCGGTTTCGGGCAAGGCAGATGACGCGGTGCGCGTCCTGCGATCCGCCCTTCAAACCACAGACTATTGGGCCGCGCGAATGTGGGCCGCCGACGCACTGGCAGAGATTGGACCGGCAGCCAAAGCGGCTGTTCCCGATCTGATGGCATGCCTGAAGAGCGACACACGATACGTTGTTACGTCTTCAGCCAAGGCTCTCGGCAAGATCGGGCCCGACGCGGCGGCCGCTGTGCCAGGCTTAACTGCCCAGTTGGAGGACTCCGACTACTATACTCGTGTCTGTATTGCCCATGCACTCTGGCGCATCAACCGTTCAGACAAATCGCTGCCCGTGTTGCAGGATACCCTTAAGAACTCGCGCGATTTCATGGCCGTATCCGAAGCAGCCGAAGCAATCGGTGAAATGGGCCCCCAGGCCACGGGGTCGGCGCCGCTATTGGTGCCCCTGCTGAAAGATAGCGATTCCTTTGTCCGAGACGCAGCGGCCAAGGCGCTCAAGCAGATCGAACGGAAGTGAGGTTCGGGAATCGGTCGAACGTCATTCGGGGTCGGCCCACGCTTATCCTTCTCGCTCAGGGACGTGCCACCCAGACATTTTCGCGCTAACTTTTCAGCAAACCGGCTCGGTCGGGATGTTCTTCCGCTTGTCCTTGTGGCGGATCAACTCGACGAGCGTGGGATTGTTTTTCTTCTTGGCCATGATGATGGTCACTCGGACTTAGGCGGCAGTTTTGGTTTTGGTTTGTCGGCGAGGTAGTTTTGACGGGTGACGACCTTGCGGCCCGACTTGGTTTCAAGCTGACGACGTGCGCCGCCCGCGACCGTTCCGCCCTCCCGGGCGGCCCGCTTGTTCGGAACAAAACCTTGGGCGTCTTTGTTGCGGGCGATTTCGGTGGTGGCGGCCTCGCCGAGCATGGTGAAGATCAGCTCGAGGTCGGTCATGTGGTCGCGGAGGTTTTCGCGTTGCAGGCCCTTGAGATTCTTGTATTGCGACGGGGTGACGCCGAAGGTGGCTTTGGAGATTTCGGCGGTGAGGATGGCAAACTCGTTCTGCTCCAAAACCCCGCGCTGCTTCCACTCGTCGGTCAGTTCGTCGCGGACGGCAATGGAGCGGACTCGCTTTTCGATCCAGTCGGTCGGATACCCCTTTTGCCGGTAGAGTTCCCGCATCCGCTGTTGGGCCAGTTCGGGGTTTTCGATCTCCTGTACACGCTCATAGCCCACTTTGGCGAGCCAACGCTTGAACGGCTCCGCCTTGGGGCTGGGGATGGACTGGATGATGCGGAAGGCGGCTTCAATGTTGACACAATCAGTCTTGTAACTCTTTCCATCAGAAGAGGTTAGGCTCAGTCGTCTACAAATTGTAGACAACTGAAAACCGCTTGATTTCTCTTCGCGGCGCTTCATGGCCGTCCAGTATTTGTTTGGGGCATCGCTATCGGTGAGGACGGCGATGATGTCCACGACCGAAAAGAACCACTGCTCCTCGTGCCAGGTACGTCGAATCTGTTTCGCCCCGAAGACAACCATCTTGCCGTGTGAATCCGCGGGAAGCTGTTCCTCGCTCATGGTTCTGTTCCTTTCTGGAGGCTGGTTCGGATCGCGTTTTCCGCATCCCACGGGTCGTCGATTTCGATGAACGCCCAGCGGCCGAAACCGCTGTGGTTGTTCACCGCCGGCAGGCCGAGGCCGTCAGTTTAGCAAAAGATACTCGGGCCGGCGACTACCACCTACCGGGCGGGGCAACCAATTGGCCTTAACCCGCATTTCTCACCAATCGAACACTAGCCCGAAGCGCAAGCGAGGGATGGGCAACGGTTTGCCCTCGCTTGCGCTTCGGGCTAGTGTTGAACACTCCGTGCCCAATTTTCCCCGTGTGGTGAGAAATGCAGGTTAGTTTAAAGAATATCAAAACAAAAAGGGGCAGGCACATGCATTGAGCAATCCGCACGGAAAGAGGGGCTGTTTTCGCGCTGACTTTCCAGCAAACCGGCTCGGGCGGGGGTTTTGCACGATCGGACTCATTCGGGGTCAATTCAACCCCGCGCATCCAGGTTGATTAACCTGGCGCATCAGGTTGATCAACCTGGCGCTAAACTGTACTTGCGTCTAAAGCGCAGTTGCGTTGCGAAATGAATAACCCGTGGTTTAAGCGGTTCGAGAACATCGTCGGACCTCGGCGAATCGACGTAAGAATTAAATGGCGAAATCGGGAATTTTTCCCAGTAAATTCAAGCCGGAAAATCGACCGTAACATATTGCCGTACATAACGTTACGTCTGGGACATCGAAAACAATTCGCCAGCCCCCGCCAATGGTGTATGGGCGACGAGGTCATTCTACCAGCCGGAAACGCCTGGAAAAAGGCAGTTTTCTGGCCGTCGACGTTTTCGGCTTTTTTCGCCCGGGGCAGGGGCGGAGGCAAAAACCGCTTTTTTAACCCAAAAATCATGCGTGGGACGGATTAGGAAATCCGTCCTACGCATCTTGACGCGACACCTTAGTACTACAACGCTAGATTGCACAAACGTTGCTGGCATAACCACTTACGATGTAGGTTCTTTCGTCTTGACGGAAGAATCATGTTGTTCAAATACTCAATCGCCAAGTTTCAGACGACGCGAGGCAGTCTGGCACTTGCATAACAGCACCAACGAAACCTGCTATCAATGACAGCATCGATCAATCTAGCGTTGTAGTATTAG
>JAUWNG010000024.1 GCA_030612765.1 Planctomycetota bacterium | reverse complement strand
CGTATTAGCGGAATTATATCCCCTTTCGGTCGGCATGGCAAGCGACCGGGGACGGTGTGTGCGGCCAGATTTTCCGGTAGGTTCGGTCATTCTGAGCGCAGCGAAGAATCTCGCCGACGCTGCCGGAAAAGCGAGATTCTTCGCTGCGCTCAGAATGACAAAAATGGCATAGCCGCCAGAAAATCTAGCCGCACACGGACGGTGAGCCGACGACAAAAAAACCCATCCGTTGCGACGGATGGGCTTAGGGAAACTTCGCGGTTGGGTGGCACTGGCGTCTCGCCAGTGCTGGCGGCAAGAACACTGGCAAGATGCCAGTGCCACCCAATGCCTGCACTCGTCACATTAGTTCCACCACCAGACGTTCTCGGTGGGAACCGACTCGGCGCGGACCGCGGCGACCTTGTCGCTGCCGCGGAGGAGCTTTTCGACGATCCCCCAGGAATTGATCGCCACGCCGCCCGAGGCGGTGGTGATCCAGCGTCCTTTGACCCTCAACACGCTCGCTTGGCTTTCGACCTGCTTCGGCGCGTTGAACTCATCCGTCTTCAACTCGGCCGAATCCATCATGGTCGGCAGGCTGAGGCCGGCTTTTTCCAAGAGATTTTCCCTGACCATCAGCGCCCCGATCACGGCCAGGTCCATGCAGTTATGCAACTCGCCGAAGATCGGATCGGCCACGGCCAGTTCGGGATACTTTTTGGTCATGATGTCGGCCCAACGCTGCGCCGCGAGGCTCGATTTTCCGCTGTGCTTGATATTGCCGGTAGTGGTCAAAAAGTCTTCCTCGGTCATGGCTTTCACGGACGAACCGCACAACTCGAACGCCAGGGAGTCGGCGTCGTGTAGAATCGCCTCATAAGACGGCTCCAGCCAGAATCTAGGAGTTTTAAGGCCGCGGGCACGCGGAGAGTGCATCTGCAAGTAACTGGGCAGACCGCGGACGGGCGAAGGCTCGAGGTTCATCGCCAGCCGCTTCATGCGATAGTCGGCCGCCACCAATACGCGGGCGAAATGGCTGGTCGCCGGAACGCCATGCACGCTGATCCGTTGCATACCCAACGCCTTCGCGCGGGCCACGGCGAACGCCTCGGCATGGTTGCCGCTCTGTACCGGCCCCGTGGTGATCCGGCTCATGCGTTGGAGACCTTGCGGCGTGGGGTCGATCGAGCAGGTAATCCCTCCCTGCGCCGCCCCGCGCGCCGTACGAAGCGCCACCAGCAGGTCGTCGAACAACATTACCGGCCGGCCGGATTCGATTCCCACCACGTTGCCCTTGGCGTCCACTTTCCAGCCTTCGCCGACGCCGACCAGCACGATGTCCTTCTGCTCGGGATAAACGAAGACGTAGCGGATGCGTTGCAGGCCGGCGAGATACTTGATCTCGTCTGGAATGGGTTTATTGTTGTTGACGCAGTCTTCCAAGGCCGCTTCCAATTGGCGGAGCGAAATCTTCCGCATGTCCGCGGTTGCGTTCATGGCGTCGGGGATATTTTGCATCGCTTGACTGCGCAGTCTGCTAAGCGTGCCTAAGGCGTCCGGCCGCGCGCCGCTCAGCAGGCCGTCGGCGTCGATTGAGATTCCACCCACCGCACGGCCGTACCGCTGGTCGTCGTCGTCTATTTGCCCGTTGGCGGACGAGCAAACCATCAAAACAATCGCGGAGAGGAAAGCGGAGAGAACTAGATCACTACGGGAAAAGTTGGCCGCATTAGCGCGATGAAACATGGGGAGTACTCCTAGGAGCAACGTTGGATCGTCGTTTCCAACTTTGGACGCGGCGTCTGGCGACACCTCTTCTGGTAATTCCAATTACATGAGGGCGACCGGGAATTGGTTGCAAAAAACACATTTAGCCCCGGGTGAATACACCTGGGGCATTGTGCGTGAAATGCACCCGCCACTGCCCGCCGTGTATTCACGGCGGGCTAAATGGAATTATTCCCGAACACCATCAATTACATAATAGGTTAGTGCGCCGCCCCGAAAAAAGCAAGGAACTTACCCCCCTTGTGCGGGCGGGACCGCACTGCCGCCAGACCTCTTCTCCGTGAAGGACACCCTTGCGGAACCCGTTGCCGGCAAGGTAAAGTAAATAGGTTGTGCGATTTTGCTACACTTGCTTGGCTGGCTACTCGGGCTTTGCGTCCGTTTGGAGGATCGGTTTGTGTCTCAATCCGCTTATCTGGTAATCCGCGAGGGGTCGAAGTGGAGCGACGTGTTCCGGCTGGTGTCGGGCCAGTCGATAATCATCGGCCGCGCGCCGACGAACCAGATCGTGCTGAAGGATGAGCGGTGCAGCCGGAACCACGCCGAGGTGTTCATGTCGGGTGGAGAATGGACGCTCCGCGACCTGGACAGCCGCAACGGCACGATCGTGGGGACCGAAAAGGTCCGCGGCGATTGGCCGCTGAAGCCCGGAGAGATCATCCGCATCGGCCGGACGCAACTTGTCTTCGTCCACAGGCTTTCGGACGCGTTCACGTCCTCGGGCGACGCCAGCTCGGTGATCCGGCGCATCTCGCCCGAGGCCCCCCCGGCCGAACCCGCCGTCGCCGATGACGAGTTGGACGAGTTGGACGTATTGTCCACCTGCGAACCGACGACCATCACCCACCGTCGCGTCAAAACCAGGTTCCTTGCCCCCGGCGAAGAGGAAGTGAGCGGGGTCTCGAAGATCGGCCGTGCGGCGGCGAAGTTGTGCCGGCTGGCTTTCGAGTTGGCCAAGGCGCCCGATCTGGCCGCGATGGCCGACTTGACGCTGGCGGGTTTGACCGAAGAGATCCAAGCCGACGCCGGCGCGCTGCTCTTGTTCCCGGCGAACCATCAGGGCGAGCCTCGCGGCGAAGACCTGGAGATCGTCGCTTCCCGCAGTTCCTCCGCCCACCGCTATCACCGCGTGTCGAACTTCCTGGCCATGACCGTGATGCGCGAGGGCGAGGCCGTGCTGGCCCGGAACGTGGTCGACGACAGCACGCTGGGTAGCCGCGACAGCCAGGGCGACATACTCGCCACCAGCGTGATTTGCGCCCCGGTGCGCCGCGGCGGCGAGGTCTTCGGCCTGATCCACCTCTACTCGACCGACCGGTCAATCGTACCCGACCCCGACGATCTCGAGTTCACCTTGGCGGTGGCCGACACCGTGGCGGTGGCGGTGGAAAACATCTTTCGCCGGCAAGAGTTGGCCGAAAACCTTACCCGCGTCCGCACCGAGAACGTCGAGCTGCGCGAACGGCTGGGTGTCCGTAGCGACATCATCGGCCACAGCCAGGCCATTCGGCAGGTGACCGAGGAAATCGCCCGGGCCGCCTCCAGCAATTCCACCGTGTTGATCCGCGGCGAAAGCGGCGTGGGCAAGGAACTCGTCGCCTGCGGAATTCACTACAACAGCCTCCGTAAAGACAACGTTTTCGTGTGTCTGAACTGCGCGGCGCTGTCGGCCGACCTGCTGGCCAGCGAGTTGTTCGGCCACGAGCGCGGGGCCTTCACCGGCGCCACCGACCGGAAGATCGGCAAGTTCGAGGCCGCTCATAAAGGCACCCTGATGCTCGACGAAATCGGCGAAATGAGTCCCGGCCTCCAGGCCAAGTTCCTCCGCGTGCTGGAAGGACACCCCTTCGAGCGCGTCGGCGGCACCAAGCCGGTGAAAGTCGACGTGCGGGTGATCGCCGCCACCAACCGCGACCTCGAGCGCGACGTGGCCGACGGCCGTTTTCGCCGCGACCTCTATTTCCGCCTGCGGGTGCTGGAGATCGTCGTCCCCGCCCTGCGCAAACGGAAAGAAGATATCTCGCTGTTGGCCGACTTTTTTCTGCAAAAGTTCAACGCGGAGACGGGGCGCAGGATCAAAGGCTTCACGACCGACGCCATGGATCAACTCCAGAAGTACCTTTGGCCCGGCAACGTGCGGGAACTGAAAAACGTGGTCGAACGGGCGGTGGTGCTTTGCCGCGGGCGGGAGATCGGCATCGAGTATCTACTGCTGACGAAGCTCGCCACCGCCGGAGACACCGAAATGTCGTCCCTTGGCGCGAACAAGTTCCGCCCCGTATCGTTGAACGACGTCGAACTCCGCCACATCTCCAACACCCTGAACCACACCGGTTGGAACAAGAGCAAGGCGGCCGGCATACTGGGTATCGAGCGCTCCACGCTGGACCGCAAAATCCGCCGCTACCAACTGGAGCAGGCCTGAGTAGAATGGATTTCAATCCGTTCCAACGCGCCTTCAATCCGTTGAATTAGTGAACGGAATGAATTCCGTTCTACGTCAAGAACAAACTCCCGCCCCCTTAACTTTGATCCTTTATCCCTTTCGCTCTCCGTTCCGGTTTTGTTATGACTTTGGAAAATCCGGGCCTTGACTCAAAGACGGTTATAGATGACACCTTTACCGTCCCCTGCCGCGTCCGCGCACAAACAAGAAGCCGATCGACACGACGATTAACATAGTAAACGTCGATGGCTCGGGCACCTCCGCCACCACGTTCAACATCGTGTAATCTTCCAGATCGCCTTCGGTGAGATATTCCAATGTGTAATCGACGCCCGGGGTGGCATTGGTGATGTTGTCCCACGCCGACCCATTCCAGTATTGGATTGCATCCGTGCCCTGGTAAGGACTCACCAGAGCCAGGAAATCATCGATCGAGTCATCCGCGTCGCCATACAATGCCAGCTTTCCGCCTCCCGCCATGTTGATAGAACTGTCCCCGGCGTTGCCGTGGGTGTCGATATTCAGACGTCCGTCGACGCTCACCAGCCCGCCGTCGGTGATATTCAACAGTCCGCTGCCCATGCCCCCGACGGTGAGATTTTGCCAAATCCCCCAAGTCGATCCGGAACCGGTGACCGTTACCTCGCCCGTTGAGGGTGTGTCATAAAAGGCGATGTTGCCATCCTTCCCGGTTCTGACCGAACTGCCATTTTTGATTTCTAGTTTGCCGCTGCCCGCATTACCGACGTAGAGATTAACGTGAACCTGCCAACTCGAACCGACACCATCAACTGTAGCCTTGCCTTCCGAGTCGTAGTCGTTGCCTATGTAGCAATAGTTGCTGGAAACCGACCCTTCTTCCGTGACGTTCATTATTCCTTTGCCGGAGTTGCCGAGATAGAAATACGTAGTGACGCGTAAGGATCCGCCTGCCACATCGACAGTTCCCATGTCGTCGGTGTTTTCTCCGAGATAGAGACGGTAACAATTTTCATAATTCGAGGGGGTAACCTGTGCGGTTCCGCTGTTGTTGATGTAAGCCCAGTCACCGAAAGTGGGTTCAGTGGGGGTCCAGCTTGAACCGCCGGACCAGTTGGCCGTACCGGCCGTCCAATAGATGTTACCTGCTTGTGCGATGCACGTCAGAGATAAAAAAACACTTGTGACTAGACCTCCTCTCGCAATTAATGTCTTCATTGTCGCTGCCTCATCTTAGCTAGAATTACGAGAAGAATCCTGAACAGGCACACCCATAATATACCTAATTACCTGTAGAATTACAACCACTTTTTTCGGAATATTTACCTCAAAACGGGGGCAGAGGTCAGGGGTCAGGGAGCGGTAGTTATTGAACAGATAGCCCGGCGAGGGGATTGTAGCAAAACGGAATGAATTCCGTTCTACAATGCCGATCGAATCAACGTCCCGCTCGACGCCGCAGCCCGGAAATCGCCCACGCAAGGCCCACCAGCAGCGACGAGAGGATCACGATCATCGCTCCGGTAGGCAGGTCGGTCGCCGCGGCCAACAGAAATCCACCCAGCCCGCTGAGCAAACCGAACAGCGCCGACAGCGCCAACGCCTTGCCGTATCCCTTGACCAACAGAAAAGCCGCCACCGCCGGATTGGTCAGCAGGCTGTAGATCATCAGCCCGCCCACTGTCTGAAAATTGACCGTCAGCACGACGCTGGTCAGAATCAGCAGCGCCGTCCAGACGGGCACAACCGGCACTCCGGCGGCGGCTGCGTGTACGCGGGAGAAGAGGATCGCCCGCAATTCCTTGTAGAACGCCGCCACGACGACGATCTCCAGCACGGCGGCGGCGGCCATGATGTAAAAATCGCTCCAGCGGCAGAAGTTCAAGCTCCCCCACAACAGGCTGCGGACTTCGTTGTCCGAGATGTCGTAGATGCCGTACAATCCAAGCCCGAGAAACGCCAGCCCCATGGTCAGCGAGAAGAGGATGCCCATCAGCACGTTCGAGTCGATTCGCGACGATTGCGGATCGAGTGTTCCCAGCAAGAGTGCGGCGATCACGGCGCCTGCCAGAGCGGGCGGCAACAGCATTGGCCCGGTGAGTCCGCAGAGTCCGCCGTACACCGCCCCAGTCAGCGCGGCGTGGGAAACGCAAATACCCAGAAACGGAATCCGCATCCCGACGATGTAGGTGCCGAGAAAACCGGTCGACGCCCCGGCCAGCGCTCCACAGCAGACGACAGGTGCCCAGAAAAGCAGGTCCATTTTTAGGGTCAGGGGTCAGACGTTATAGTGTGTTTTGGAATTGTTTATTTAGCCCGCCGTGAATACACGGCGGGGAACGTTGTGGGGCGCTTCGGACCGCGCCCCCGGTGTATTCACCGGGGGCTAAATAAACGCCTCCCCGACGGGCACGGCGGCATAACGCCGGTCGGCCGTGAAAAGTCTCAGCCGCGAACCATACAGGTTCTCGACCATTTGGCGGGTCAAAACATTCTCGGGCGGGCCGTCGGCAATCAACCGTCCGTCGCGCAATACCAACAGCCGCCGACAGCACGGCGGGACGGCCTCCAATTCGTGACAGACCAGCAGGATCGTCAGCCCCGTTTCCTCGTGCAATCGTTGGAGCAGGTCCACGATTTGTTCGCGCCAGAACAGATCGAGATTGGCGGTCGGTTCGTCCAACAGCAGCATCTCCGGCTGCTGAACCATGGCCTTTGCGATCAACGTTTTTCGTTGTTCTCCGCTCGATAGACCGGCGTAAGCTTGCCCTGCCAGATCGGCCAATCCGAGCCGTTCGAGCCAGTCGTCGATGATGTTCCAATCGGAGCGTGTCAGGCGTCGGAAGAGTCCGGCGATGCCCGTCCGCCCGATCGCCGCCACCTCGCGGACCGTAAGCGGCATCTCGCTGTGAGCGGCCAGCATCTGGGGGACGTATCCGATGCGGCGGCGGAGCGCGCACAGCGGCGCGGCGGCCGACGGCCAGACGGGGTGGCCCAGCACGCGGAACTCGCCCGAGTTTGGGCGCGTGAAACCGAGCGCGCACTTCAGCAGCGTACTCTTGCCCGCCCCATTGGGACCAAGCACCACGACCACTTCCCCTTCGACGACTTCGAGCCGCTCGACTTGAAGGACGGTTCGCCCTCCGCGTCTTACCCGCAACGAACGAATTTCGACGACGGGCGCTTTCATGGTTGCTCCGTGGCTGCCGTCAGCGCCGACAAGTTCCGTCGGACCATCGCGTCGAAGGCACGTTGTTTTCCCGGCTCGGGGAAATTGGCGAAGACGACGACCTTCGCGTGCAGACGGTCGGCCAGCGCGTCGGCGGCGCGGCGACCCTCCGGCTCGTTGGCGACTATCAGCCGCACTCCGGCGTCGTCGGCGTCCCTCACGGCCCGGTCGAGACGGCCGGTCGAGGCCGTGTCGGTGCTGGGAAACTCGGCCGCCACCCGCAATCCGAGCCAGCGGCAGAAGCCGGACTGATGTCCGCTGCACAACACCGGCGCGTCGCGTAGTCCGGCAGAGTCGATCTTGCCGACGGCTTCCTTTCGCAGCGCCGCGGCGCGGCGCTCGATCTCGGCCAATCTGTCGTCGGCGTCCTTTTGGCTCAAGGTTCCGTCGGCCACAAAGTGTTCGGCCAATCGGCGGCAGACCGCGAGGTAGGTGTCCGGCACGCCCAATCCCCCCGGCGGCTCGACCGCCACGATCCGCAGTGTGCCGTCCGTCCGCCCGGCGATTTTTTTGTCCAGTCCTTCTTGGAAGTCGAACCGCACCAACAGCCGGCATTTCGACAGTTCCCTGATTTGACTCGGGCGCATGTCGAAATGCCCCGGACACATGCCTGGTCCGGCAAGCCGGACCAACGGCGTTTCCGATCGCAGCACGTCCGTGACGGCCGCTTCGAGGTAGGGGCTGGAGACGGCCACCGGCATGTCCTCGAGCGCCACCGGCTCGGCCGAGGGACCGCAACCCGCGACAAGCATCGCGGCAACCCCGGCCCCCAACAAAAACAATCCCCTCAGGCGTGCAATCATGTCGAAAAAACCTTTGACGATTGAAACCTCACCAACGATATTATGATACACTAAAGCGTATTACCGGAAAATGCCTCGCGCGCTCTCGTTCCCATGCTCTGCGTGGGAACGCCCTGCCCGGACGCTCCGCGTCCGCAAGGAAGCCGTGGAAACGCCATGAATAAAACGGATGCTCCTCAACCCGCCGCGGACGCAAGGATCGGTTTCTTCGATCGCCTCGCCAAGGAGTGGGACACATCGGAACAAGACCCCGCCGAGACGGTTCGAGAGGTGGATCGATGCGCCGAGCGGCTTGATCTTCACGCCGGCGACTGTGTGCTGGAAGTGGGGTGCGGCACCGGTCAGTTGACCGAATGGCTGGTCGATCGGGTCCGGCCGGGCCGGGTGACGGCCCTCGATTTCTCGCCCGAAATGCTGCGCAAGGCCGCCGCCAAGGGGATCGACGCGGCGTTTCGGCCGGCCGACGTGTGTCGGGACGATTTGGGCCGGGCGGAGTTCGACGTGGCCTTGTGCTTTCACAGTTTTCCCCACTTCCGCGACCAACCGGCCGCCTTGCGAAACCTTGCCCGATGTCTCAAACCGCGAGGCCGGCTGATCGTAATGCACTTGCACGGCCGGGACGAAATCAACGCGTTTCATCGCGGCATGGGCGGAGAGATCGGCGGCGATTTACTCCCCCGTGACGCCCAGTGGCGGGATTGGCTGAAGGTGGCCGGTTTCGATCCGCCCGAAATCAGCGACGGAAAGGACGGGTTTTTCTTACAGGCCCGACTTGCGGGCGTGGATTGAACGTCAATGTTTAGCAGCCGCCGGTACGGCGGCTTATGGCGGAACTGGGGCCGCCGTTCCGGTGGCCGCTAAACGGATACGACATCTACACACTTACTCCGGCACGGAAGCCAATTCGCCGCCGGCGATGGTTGCCAAATCGGCGAACAGTTGCACGTCGATGGTCGAGTTGAGGAACCGGACCGTGCCGTCGCAGAGCGCAAAATGCAATCCACCGGGATGGAAACTACCCCAGCCGCGTTTGCAGGGGTTTTCTTTGCCCGATCCGCCGGCGGCCACGCACTGGCTGTAGTCGCCCAACAGGGTCCGATTCTGGCCGACGGTTGCCGCCGAGAGGGAGAAATAGGCGTAGGAGTAAGCCCAAAAAGTACGCTGATTAGGGCGTGTCCGGGTAGTCGATTCGCCCACCAACAAGGTGTTTGACGTTCCGTCTCGGACGTGGGCACAAGTTTCGGTCGAAAAGCCCAGGACGCCGATGGCATGGATCGGTCCTCGCCAAGACCTTGGATACGAAGTAAGCTCCGAGGAGTCGAGATAACGATACCCGTCGCTCCGGCCGGACATCGCGCGGTAGGAACCGGGCATGTAGGGGATGTTCCCTTGCGAGACACTGGCCGGTCCTCTCGCGGGCACCGCCAACGAGGAGGTATCGGAGTCGGACGGACAGGCGTACATTCCGATGAACGTCTCTCGCACCTGCCGGTTCGGCGGCGACTCGTTATAGGCCCCGAAATCGTAGCTGTCGTACAAGGCTTTTTGCTCGATATACGGCAGGATGGAGATTGCCCAATTCGTGCCGTCATCGGATTGCACGTTGGCATCACCGGGACAGAACCCTGCCGCCTTGAGGACGTTTCCGGGCGGAAACGAGCCGAGCGCCGAGTGGTACTGCTGAACGGCCAGACCGATCTGCTTCAGATTATTGGCGCATTGCGCGCGTCGCGCCGCTTCCCGCGCGGCCTGCACCGCCGGCAGCATGAGCGCGATCAGTATTCCAATGATCGTTATGACCACCAGCAATTCTATTAGCGTAAAAGCGCCGCGTCGCCGGGTCATTGCGTCTGCACCCCTATAAAGCCGCGACCGTTGGTCGCGCCCCGTTGTCCAATCTCACGTGTGCCACTGCTTGCTTGCAAGCAGTGAAGCAATGCCGCCACCAAAACGCCACAAAACACTGCTTGCAAGCAAGCAGTGGCACACAGCGGGTCACGAAGTTGTCCTTCTGCTTCGCCGCCGCCACAACAGCAGCGTCGTCAGGCCGCCCGCGACGAGCAACGCCATTGTGCCGGGTTCGGGCACCACGACCCACTCCAGGTCGGTGGTCCACAAACGGTAGCCGGTCTGCGGGTCGCCGTTGGCTGGAGTCCAATACTTCGGTTCCTGGTCGAAGATGCCCGTAACGTTGAACGTACCAGTGGGCGCGTTCGACGGATCGAAACCATCGAGACCCAGCTTCAACGAGAAGTAATATCCATCGCCGTCGGTAATCGTCACCGTCGCGTCCGGCAGCCACGCGGAAACATCGTCCACCAGTTGGACGTTAGTGAATTGGACCAGTGTGCCTTGATAATGCTCGGCACCGGTGGCCCGTGTTACGTCGAACTCGTAGGCGCCATCCGTGCCCTCTTCCCGAACGTCGGAAATGGCGATGTCCTCCGGCTCGGGCAACTCGCCTTCCTCTTTCCAGACAATATCGAAATCATAATATGGATCGTTGTCGTGCTGTTCGTTGACGTTGAACTTTCCCTTGTAGAACAAACCGCCCCGAGCATGAACTTCAACGATGTCGCCGGCTTTCAGCGTACCATTGAGACTTACTCTGTTTACTTCGCCGGTCCACAACTCGTTGGTATAGCTGTAGGCCGTGGCCTCATCGTATTCGTCCTGAGTAGCGTTGTCGCCGGGATGGTGCCACCCGTGGTTGCCATAGTTTTGTCCAAGCCAGAGGGCCGCGCCGCCGAAGTCGGTCGTCGGGGCGAGGGTTTGCACGAAGACCTGCCACTGGGCACCCATCCACCATTTCGTGCCGTTCGCGGAGGGGATGTAGTTCGGCGTGCTGTCGAGCATGTCGCCGGGGTTGTTCAGCACGACGCCGTACAGCTTGTAGCCGGGCAATAGGTCCGCACCGTGAAGGGGAATCGTGAAGTCGGATTGCGGATAACCGTTTGTGTCATACTCCAATGCCTGCATGTCGCTGAAGTCGGTATAACCGATCGAGTCCCAGGCATTGAAGCCGACGCCTTGTGCCGTGGCGGCGGATGACGCTACGAGAAAGAACAGGACCGCCGGCAGACATACCGCCGTGATCCGAAGCAGGCGGATAAAGACGCATCGCGAGAGATAGAATTTTTGCATGACGTTCGCTGCCTCCGTAGTATAGCGGTATTACTAATGCTAGAAACGTAACACCAGCGATTTTAACCGTCACACCAAGGAATGCAATAGGGAATCGGAAAATTCCGCGCGGATTTCCGGGACGCTGTTGGGGGGCAGGGCTACGCCGGATTATCCGTAAGCCGCCGTGGCTGGCGCGAAGATTGTAGGAGGCGACTCCAGTCGCTGAATGGAAGCGCTTTTTCATGCAGCTATCGGCGTCTGGAGACGCCTCCTACAACAACAGGCCAACGCCCCGCGACTGCGGTCGCGGGGGTGTTGGGTGGCACGGGCATCTTACCCGTACTCCGGCCAGCACTGGCGAGACGCCAGTGCCACCCAACGCGGTCGCGGGACGTTAAGTCATCCTGTTGTCACGTTGCCGAAACTTGCTCAAGGTTTTCGATGCCGACGGCGACGGCGGGGAGGCCCCGATCCTCGTCGGGATGCTCCCGCGCGATGCGGTGAATTTCCGGCAGGTGCAGGAAGAAGTGGGTCAGCAGGAGCGAGTCGAACTGCGTGCCCGCCTCCGACCGCATGACGGTCAACGCCTCGTCCTCCGACATCGCCGGCTTGTAGACGCGAGCGTGGGTCAAGGCGTCGAAGACGTCGGCGATCGCCACGATCCGGGCGCACTCGGGGATGTCCTGCCCGGCCAGTCCGTTCGGATACCCACGGCCATCCCAACGTTCGTGGTGGCCGATCGCGATTTGCTCGGCCATTTGCAGCATCGGCACGTCTGAGTCGGCGAGCATCCTTGCCCCGATCGACGTATGGGTCTTCATGACCTCGAACTCCTCGGGCGTCAACTTTCCCGGCTTTCGCAAAATGGCATCGGGGATTCCGATCTTGCCCACGTCGTGCATCGGCGCCGCCTGACGGATGCAATCCACCTCGGCGACCGACCAACCGACCGACCTGGCCAGCACTTCGCTCACCAGGCCGACGCGGCGGACGTGAATGCCGGTCTCCTCGTCGCGCCCCATTTCGGTGATCCGAAAGTCTTCGATCCCATCGCGGCGCGCGGCGGCGACGAACTTCGCCCGTTCGGATTCCGCAACACGGGGAACCCACTCGACGGCCTTGATGCTGCGCGAGTGGGAGAGAAACGGCGTCACCAGCCGCCGGAATTCGTTTCGCCGCGGATGAGCGTCACCGTTCAGCGACGAACGGACCAACTCCAACATGGCCGCCTCGGTCTCGAATGTCCCCTTTACGGCCAAAGCCCGATCCTCGGCGGCCAACTGGAAAACCCGTGTAATTTTTTGATACTCACACCAACGGACCGTGCAGAAAACCGCCAGCGAAAACGCCACCCCGACGCAAACCGTCCACATCACGGGCAGGTAGCGGTCCCACGGCGCCAAAAACCGTGGGAGTCGAAACAGACGGAGATGATTCATCGTCTCGTGCCCCTTCAACGTCCGCTAAACAGATGCGGTGTTGACACTCCCCCGGGGAAGTATAGGATCAATTATTGGGAACAGGGAACAAAAGCAGCGCCGCGGGAAGGGGACAGGTCCATGTTTTCGGCCAACCGTTTGCCCGCGAAATGCGTTTTTCGGCCAAAAAATGGACCAGTCCCCAGCCAACCCGTGAACGCTTACGCCTCCACCCCATGCCCCCCAAATGACCCATCGCGGTATTCTAAACCTGAACAAGCCGGCTGGCATTAGTTCGCGCCGGGCGGTCGATCTCGTAAAAAGACTGGTGCGTCCGGCCAAGGTAGGACACGCCGGCACGCTCGACCCGCTGGCCACCGGCGTCCTGGTGGTTTGCGTGGGCGTGGCCACGCGACTGATCGAGTACATTCAACGGATGCCCAAGCGATATCTGGGCACGTTTCTGCTGGGACGCAGCAGCCCCACCGAAGACGTCGAGGGGGACGTGACCGAATTGTCCGACGCTCCGGTCCCAACGCACGCGCAAATCACCGCGGCGGCCAAGTGTTTCGTGGGACGAATCGCCCAACGCCCGCCGTCATTCTCGGCGATAAAGGTCAAAGGGCGCAGGGCATACAAACTCGCACGCGACGGTCAACTGGTCCAATTGCCGGCGCGGTCGGTGAACGTCTACCGCATCGAGGTCAAGGCGTACAAATATCCCGAATTGGTGCTCGACGTGGAGTGCGGCGGCGGCACGTACATCCGTTCGCTCGGACGCGATTTGGCCGAGTCGCTGGGCACCGCCGCGGTGATGTCGGCCCTAACGCGAACCGCCATCGGAAACTTTCGGATCGAACAGTCGGTCGATCCCGGCGTACTAAACAACAACAACTTGACGGGTTGGCTCCAGCCGCCGCTGGCGGCCGTGGAGTGTCTTCCCCGCATACGGCTCTCGGCCGAGGAGGTCACGCGCGTCCACAACGGGCAATTCATCGAGTTGCCCAACAAAGAAGCAAGCGGGATCGCCGCGAGCCTGAAATGCGTCGAAGAAATTGCCGCCCTCGACGCGGCCGGCCGACTGGTGGCGATTCTGATCGACGACGGCTCGGGCCGCTTGCGGCCGACGCGAAATTTGCCGATTGAATAGCCGCACGAAAGCAAAGTTTTATCCGCCGTAACTGCTTGCGACAACCAGATTTGAACCTGTCCTAACAGATATATTTGTATCGCTTGAAACGGAAATTCAGTTAATGTGGATTGCATATTCGTTTCGATGGGAGTACAATCGGGGGGGAGTATCGGGTAGCTGAAATAGTCTCTTCCCATTTGCCGTCGGGGGTCTCTTTAAGGGGAGGATCAGAATGTTGATCCATTCAAGCCGGATCGGAACCAAGTCATTAGCTATTCTTACCTGTGCCGCTTTGGGGTTGGTCTGTTCGTCGACCGCTCGGGCACAAATGGTCGTGGACTTGTCGAAGGTGGTCAAGGAAGTCCAGCCAAGCGTCGCCTTGATTGAGACCTTTGATGATAAGGGAAAGAAAATGGGCAGCGGGAGCGGTTTCGTGGTCAGTGAAGATGGGATGATCGCCACCAACTACCACGTTATCGAAGGCGCTAAAGAGATAAAAGTCAGTTTTCCCGCCCTCAAGGACGGTAAGTTCTACAAATCGACTGGGTTCGTGGGATTTGTCAAGACCAAGGATTTGGCCCTGATAATGATCGACACCAAAGGGAAAAAGCTCAAGCCCTTGCCCATGGCAAAGGAGTTGCCCTCGCAGGCGGAAACGGTGGTCGCCATCGGCGCGCCGCTGGGCTTTAGCGACACCGTCACCAGCGGGATCGTCTCCGCCGTTCGAACGGGGAAGGAGCTTCGCAAAATGCTCATGCGAGGCAAACGCGATGGTTATGGGAAAGGCCTGGGCTACGACATGGAGGCCACCTGGATTCAGACCAGCGCGCCGATCTCGCGCGGCAACAGCGGCGGCCCCCTGATAAATACTCGCGGAGAGGTCGTCGGGATAAATACCTTTGTCAGCAACTTGGGTCAAAACCTGAACTTTTCCATCTGCATACAACACATGAAAAAGTTCATCGACAAGGCGGGTAAGGACGTCCAATCTTTCGCCAACCTGCCGCCGCCCCGAAAGAAACGCTCTCAAGGCGACGCCCAAAAAACCCTCGAATTGTGGAAGAACCTCAACCAAGCGATGAACGAGTTGGACGAGGATATCGAGTCGTGTGAAAAGCAATTCCATAAGCTCCCGCCCGTTGATCCCCGCAACCCCATGAAAGGCCAAAACATCCGAAACAGAACTATTTCACGCCATTTCAGACGGATGGGAGAAGCGTATAGCGATTATGCAAGCAAGATCAGTGGGTTTGAGCACAAGGAAGCCGATCCAGGATTGATCGAACTGGTGGTCTTGGATACCGTGATCGCCAAAAAAACGAGCAAATCTTGCAAGGAGGTTTCCAACTCCACGTCGTCCCGGTTGGGCGGTCTGGATTGGGAGAGGGCCTTTAACGGCATAAAGAGATTATCGAGCAACATTGACACCAAACGCGAACTACTCCGCGTCAACCTTGGTCTCAAGTACAACGAGTCGTTCCCCACCCAGGCGGAAACCGCCGAGGAAGACGAAAAACTCGCCAAGGAAAAGAAAAACAGCACATCGACGTCGGAGAAAAAAGATCGCTCCAAGATGCGCGTCTGGACGGACAGCACCGGCAAGTTCCGGATTAAGGCGAAGTGCATCGGCGTGGAAGGCGGCAAAGTTAAGCTCGAGAAGCCCGACGGCTCGATCCTCCGCGTACCGACGAAAAAGCTCTCTGAAGCCGACAAGCGATTCCTTGCTTCGACCGAGTAATATCGCTTGTTCACAGGGGACTGTCCCAATTTTCGCGGCGTGAAGGACGTTGTCTTGGGAAATCGCTTGACCGCCGCGAAAATGGGACTGTCCCCCTTGCGCCGCGGGAAGGGGACAGGTCCATGTTTTCGGCCAACCGTTTGCCCGCGAAATGCGTTTTTCGGCCGAAAAATGGACCAGTCCCCAGCCAACCCGTAAACACTTACTGTCGCTTGTCACGCCGGCATGTCACGCCGGCAACCGTTCACGGGACGATAGTCATCCTGAGCACAGCGAAGGATCTCGCCCGCAACGCACCTTCACCCAAGATCCTTCGCTGCACTCAGGATGACGTGCCCCCCGCATTTAGCCCGCCGCAAACACACGGCGGGGACGGAATAACCGCGAAAAACCGCTTGCCCCGGGTGTATTCACCGGGCTAAATGCGGATATTTCCATTTCAAAGCACGTTCCAAGGAAAGGCAGGCTGGCACTTGCCGGCGGTGTTTGTTATCATAATCGAAAACAATCGTTCGGCAACCATAAGGACACTAGGTTATGCCTTCTAATTACGGCGGTCGGCCGCAAAACCCTTTCGATCTCAACGACATCCAATGGGATCAGGTGTTACGGTGGATTCGGGTCGCATCGGTAGTGGCGGTGGTGGCCCTCTTGTTGTTTCTTGCCCAGTCGATGTTTTACAGCATCGAGGCCAGCGACGAAGGCGTGGTGCTCCGTTTCGGCAAACACGTGGATACGGTGCAGCCGGGCCTGCACTGGAAATGGCCCTGGCCGATCGAAACCGTGTACGAGGTTCCGGTGCAGCGTATCCAGGTGTTGAATTTCGGCTTCAAGTCCGAGCCGGGCCGCAGGACGCGGTTCGCCTCCACAAACGCGAAAGACCTGGGCGTCGCCGAAATGCTCACCGGAGACCTGAACCTCGGCCTCGTCGAATGGATTGTGCAATACCGCGTTAAGGACTCGATGCAATATATGTTCAAGGTCGGCGGCACGGAGGGCATCGGCCCCGATGTATTGCCCAGCGGGGTCGTTTCCGACCCGAATCCGGCCGTGCCCGATACGATCCGCGATGTCTCCGAGTCGGTGATGCGAAAACTGGTGGGCGACTCGAGCATCGACTACGTGCTTACTATCGGGCGAGACCAGATCGCCAAAGACGCCGAGAAGCTGATCCAGGAGGAATTGGACGGTTTTGAGATGGGCGTCGACGTGGTGACGGTCAAGCTCCAGACCACCTCGCCGCCCACGGCGAAAGTTCAGGACGCCTTTCAGGAAGTAAACCGCGCCCGGCAACAGAAAGAACGCGTGATAAACGAAGCCCGGGGCGAGCGGAACAGCATTATTCCCGCCGCGCGCGGGGACAGGGACCGGGCAATCACCGAGGCCGAAGGCTATCAGAATCGAATCGTCCTGCAAACCACCGGAAAGATCAATGCCTTTCTAGCCCAATTGGCCGAGTACGAGAAAGCGCCGGAAGTGACCAGGATGCGGCTCTATCTGGAGGCCATGGAAAAAATACTCGCGGCCGTCGGCGACATAACAATCATCGACGAGTCGGTCCGCGGCGTGCTGCCGCTGTTGAATCTCGATCAAGGCGCCAACCCCAACGCCGCCGCTAAAGGAGCTAAACGATGAAAAGCATGCTTGCCGCGATTGTTGCCCTGGTTCTCATTGCCACCGCCGTCTTGGCCTACTCGAGCGCGTACATGGTCGAGGAGGGTAAGCAAGCCATAATTACCGAGTTCGGCAAACCCGTGGATACGGTCCAAACCCCCGGCTTGAAGTTCAAGAAGCCATTTATCCAAAAAGTCCACTATTTGGAAAAACGGTTGCTTCCCTGGGACGGGGCGACGGAGAGCATGCAAACCCGCGACAAAAAACGGATCGATATCGACGTTTGGGCACGCTGGCGGATCGCTGACCCAATGATCTTCTTCGTCAAGGTCAGGACCGAACAAGGGGGACAGAAAATTCTGGACGATCTGGTCGATTCGGCGGTCCGAGACGTGGTGGCCCGGCACAAACTGATTGACGTGGTGCGAAAATCGAACGACGAGCTGCTCTACGAAATCGAGGAACTCGAACGTAGCGAGGTCGAAAGGGTAACGGGTCGGGGACGCGACGACGTCGAGGAGAAGATTCTTCGCGAAGTCGATTTGCAGGAATACGGCATGGAGTTGATCAAGGTCCGCATCAAACGGGTCAATTACGTCGAGTCGGTTCGGCGCGCCGTCTACGAACGCATGATTTCAGAACGTTTGCGGATCGCCCGGCTGTTCCAATCGGAAGCTCAAGAAGAGAAAAACCGCATCCTCGGCCAGACGCAGAAGGAACTCGACAAAATTACAGGCGAGAAGGAGCAGAAGTCGGCGGAGATTCGCGGCGCCGCCGACGCGCAAGTGATCCAAATGACCGCCCAGGCATACGGCAAGTCGCCCGAGTTCTACCAATTTCTCCGCCGCTTGGAAGTTTTCAAGAAAACGCTCCACGGCGACACTCGTTTGATCCTCTCCACCGAAAGCGAACTGTTCCGCATGCTCAAGGATCCGGGCGCGCCGCCGCCGCCGAGGAAATACTAACGCGGTCCTCGCGGTAGTTTGGCGATTACCGGCATGCGGCGTTTGTAGCGGTTGCGGCGGATCAGCGTTGTGACGCGGTCGATCAGTTCGACGGCGAAACCGGTTCGCAGCAATTCAGCCCGACGCCGGCGGCGATCGACCATCAACACCATCAGCCGATCGGCATCGGCATAAGAGAACCCCAACTCTCCTTCGTCGGTTTGCCCAACCCAAAGGTCGGCGGTCGGCTGTTTGGCAAGAATCCGCTCGGGCACTTCGAGGTAGGCCGCCAACCGTCGAAGCTGCGTTTTGTAAAGGTCGCCTACGGGGTTGATTGCCGAGGCCATGTCGCCGAACTGCGTGCCGTAGCCCAACAGAATTTCGCTCTTGTTGCCGGTGCCGATCACCAGGGCTTGGAACGCCGCGCTTTGATCGTAGAGCACGGCCATCCGTTCCCGCGCGCACTTGTTGGCCAGCCGCAGTTGCGTGGCCTCGCCGACGCGGGCGAAGTACGCGTCCACCTGGTCGGTAATCGGCAGGTCGATCGTGCGGACGCCCAACCAGTCGATTATCGTCCGGCTGTCGCGTCGGGTTTCCTCGCTGGAGGTTTTGTAGGGCATGGTGACGGCGAGCACGTTTTCCGGTCCCAGCGCCCTGGCGCAAAGCGTTGCAACGACGCTGGAATCCAGGCCGCCGGAAAGCCCCACCACCGCCCGCTCGAACCCCGCCCGGCCGGTCTCCGTGCGAAGGAACCGGCAGAGAACCTCCGTCACCGGTTCCGGATCGATCTTCAGTTGGGCGTCCGCCTGTTCGTTGTTCATATCGTTGCCGTCGTATTCGGCGAGTGCCACTGGCTTTGCCAGTGCCACCCTTGCTCGGCGGATACTATTTCATCTCATCCAGCGCCACCTCGATACCCTGCACCAGATCGCGGCGAGCCGTGTTGGAGTATTCCAAATCGAACCACAACACCTTTCCCTGGGCGTCCAACAAAAAGGTCCGCGGCATCTTCCGTTCCGTGGCGATCTTGGCGAAGTACTCGCCTTGCGGATCGAGCAGAATGGGAAACATCGCTTTTGCGTCGGCCACGTACTGTTTCGCGTCCTCGACACCGTCGCCCACGTTGATCGCAACCACCCGCACCCCTTGTTCTCCAAACGGCCCGACGACGTCCTTCATCAGGTCTTGCAGGACGGCATTCGCCACGAGTTGCGATCGAGGCGTCGTGCCGATCGTCCAGAAACATACGACGGTCAGTTTCGAGCCGTACAGGCTGCCCAATTCGCTCATTTCACCGTCCAGATCGGCCAGTTCCGCCTCGGGTATCGTGTCGTCGACGTTGACCAAACAGGTGGCGCCCAACTCGTCGCTCATCACAACCTTGGGGATCGTCGGCGGCGGAGGCGGCTCTTCCGGCTGGGCGACCGGCGGAATATCGGACTCCTCTCTCGAATGGTTGAACGGACACTCGCCCGACTTCGTGTCCGCGTCTAACTTTCGCGGGCACTTCTCGGACGTGGAACTCTCCCGGCAGCCGGCCGCCGACAGAACCATAAGTCCCGCAAGAACAATCGAGTATCGGGTAAATCTGACCATCTCTCGCTCCTCCTTAACATGTGTTTCAAACTGCAATAATCGTATTTAGCCCCGGGTGAATACACCCGGGGCAAGCGGATTGCTCGCGGTCAACTCGCCCCGCCGTGTATTCACGGCGGGCTAAATGAATAATTACAAAACACGATCTTATCGAAAACTCAACTCTCAATACTTCAAGTCTCCCAATCGCCGGGCGTTTCGTCAACCGGTCGGCTTGATCCCCAGTTCGTCGAGTTGTTTCGCGCCGGCCGGGCCGGGGGCGCCGGTCATCAGGTCCGTGGCCCGTTGAGTCTTAGGAAAGGCGATGCAATCGCGGATGCTGTCCAGGCCGGCGAAAATCATCACCAGCCGATCGATACCCAGGGCAATGCCCCCGTGCGGCGGCGCGCCGTACTGAAGTGCGTCCAGTAGGAAGCCGAACCGCTCGCGGGCCGTGGCCTCGTCGATTCCCAACAAGCCAAGCACTTGTTGTTGAAGCTGCCGGTCGTGGATACGAATCGTCCCGCCGCCCGCCTCGTTGCCGTTGATTACCAAGTCATACGCCTGGGCGCGGCAGTTGTGCGGGTCGGTTTCCAACAGCGGGCGGTCCTGCTCGCGGGGAGCGGTGAACGGATGATGCATCGCCGCCCACGCCTGCTCCTCGGCGTCGTAGGCGAACATCGGAAAATCGACCACCCAGGAGAAGTGCATCGTCGCGGGGTCATAGAGTTTCAGCTCCGCCGCGAGCCGCTTTCGCAGGCCGTGGAGCGACTTGCAGACGGTCTCGAACTCGTCGGCCACCAGCAGCAGCAGGTCGCCCGGCGCGGCGTCCATCCGGCCGCCGATCTGGGCCAGCAGATCGGGCGTGAAGTTTTTCGCGCTCGGCGAGGTCAAATGCCCTTCGGCGTCGATCTTGAAAAACACCAACCCCTTGGCCCCGAATTGCTCCTTGACGTAAGAGGTAAGCTCGTCGATTCCCTTGCGAGAATAGCGGTCCGATGCGCCCTTGGCGTTGATTCCGCGGACGCATCCACCCGACTCGACCGCGCCGCGAAACACCCTGAACTCCGATTCCTTGGCCAAATCGGTCACATCGACCAGTTCCATCCCGAAGCGCAGGTCGGGGGCGTCGTGGCCGAATCGGTCCATCGCCTCGTCGTAGGTCATCCGCGGCAGCGGCAACTGGACGTCCAACCCCAAAATTTCCTTGGCCATCCGCGCCACCAAGCCGTCGATCGTGCCGATCACGTCGTCCGCGTCGACGAACGACATTTCGACGTCCAATTGGGTGAACTCCGGCTGCCGGTCCGCCCGCAAGTCTTCGTCGCGGAAGCAACGCGCCACCTGATAGTAGCGGTCGTAGCCGGCGATCATGAGAATCTGTTTGTAGAGTTGCGGCGATTGCGGCAAGGCGTAGAAGCTGCCCGGCTGTATGCGGCTGGGCACCAAATAATCGCGGGCGCCCTCCGGCGTACTCCGCCCGAGCATCGGAGTCTCGACGTCGATGAACCCCAGCGAGTCGAAATAATCCCGCATGATCTTTATCATCCGATGACGCAGCAACATGGTCCGCTGCATCTCCGGCCGACGGAGGTCGATGTAGCGATGCTTCAGCCGGATATCCTCGCCGGGCAACTCCTCCTTGGAAGTCGGCAGCAGTGGCGGGCTGAGACTCGGGTTCAGCACCTCGACCTCTCGGGCGCGGACCTCGATCTGACCGGTCGGCACGTTGGGGTTGACCATTCCCTCTGGCCGGGGCGCGACCTTGCCGCGGACGAGAATCACGTATTCCGGGTGCAGTTCCCGCGCCGCGGCGACCGCCTCCTCGCCGCTCTCCGGGCCAAAGACCACCTGCGTCCAGCCGTAGCGGTCGCGCAGATTGACAAACAGTACGCCGCTATGGTCGCGGTGCGAATCGACCCAACCGCAAAGAGTCACTTCCCGGCCCACGTGGTCCAAACACAATTCGCCGCATGTATGAGTCCGCAACAAGTCTGATGCTCCCGCTGAAAAAGTGGATTTCGTGAACGTGAAGTCCTCGTTCCCACGGTCCTCCGTGGGACCGCACTGTCTGCGACGCTCCGAGGCTGTGAACTTTTGTAGGGTGCGTGAAACGCACCACAGCCGGTAGTGCATGGTGCGTTTCACGCACCCTACAAATCGTGGTCTTAACGACGCCAAATCGAAAAATTCACATCCTCTCCGCGTCGCCGCTATCGACGCAGAGCGTCGGAAAACGTGGGTTCCCACGCAGAGCATGGGAACCAGGAACCCGGTGACGCAAGCGTGATATTCTACCGCCTGAATGGAGCGGCGTGAAGGCTGACCCGAAAACCGCGAAAGTACCGACCAGTGCAACGATTTCGACCCGTAGGGTCGGTCTGATAATAGCCCAGCGATTCATCGCTGTGAGAAAGGAGAACCGAACACCAGTCCGTCCCGGCGGGACGGTTGAACCGCGACTCACCATTTTCGACCATCCCTACGGGACTTTGAGGGGAGAAGAATATGGGCATCCCGGCACCCCGGCAGTACACTGCTGGGCTATTGTCGGAAAGTCCCCACGGAACAAAAAAGGGGGATAGATGTCCCGGTTTCAACTTCCGCTCAGTGCCCTGCCGGAACAGTTTCTCCGCCATCAATGGTCATCAGCGCCTTTAGCTCCTTAGGGTACAACGACTTGCTGGAGAGTGACCGCACCGACCCATCGCAGAACAGCACGTTGGCTACAATGTCATGGCAACGAAAAATCTCGCAGGTTTCCAGCCGCAAATCCTTCTCGACGGCCCTAGTGCGGAAGATCATCTTCTCGGTATTAAGATCGCGTGGTTCCATCCAGTTGATGCCCGCCTTGGCCGCTTCGGCCACCATGATTGTGTTGGAGAGGCCGTCCTTGATGTCGCTCATACAGCGCGGCGTAGGTCCGTCGGAAATCGCGTGCGGGCCAACGATCATTGCATAGCTAGTTTGCGAGGAATCAGATGTGCTATCAGTGGGGCAATGATAGACTGAGGGCATTTGCTCGGCTAATGCCTTGTTGTGTGAGCCGTTCCACGGCTCGTCGAACCGATACTGCGAGTAAAGCCGTTCCTCCGCCAAAAACGGCAGAATCAGAACGCGCCAACTGTGCTTTGGCTTGCCGTTTTCGTCAGGAATGAAGGATGGCGGGAAACAGTCATACTTCTGATGGTAGCTCTGCATCGCCAAACCAATCTGTTTCAGATTCTCGACACACTGCACCCGTCGGCTTGCCTCTTGGGCCGCCTGTATCGCCGGCAGCAAGAGGCTGAGTCCCATACCGATGGCATTGCAGCCGATGATGAACATCATAAAGAGGAGGACATTCCGCAAAGAACACCAGTTCAAGTCCAGCCAGGGCGTGCCTCTGCGTTTTGGCACAACGCCGCCGCCCGACGGAACGTTCACTGGCTTGCCACAATGAGCGCAGGGGCAGGTTTGACCGGCATATTCATCGGCTATATCCGTCGTCGTACCGCAATCCGGACACGTGGATCGCATCGGCATGAGAAGACTCACCTGGAGAATCGAAACGGGGACGCAGTTTTATAGGTTATGCTTCAGCATAACATCCGGGCGGATCGGCGATTCGTTATGCTGAAGCATAACCTACGACGGTACTACCCCGCACCAGAGGATAGCAGCGGCGAGTCGTGCTCGATCTGGAGCCGCTCGACAACGCATCCGGTCTTCTGGACATCGGCCACGGCGCTGCGGATGGCTGCCTCCAGGCTGTCGGCCTCCCGGTGGAAGCTGATGTAGGGTGTGCCGCAGAAAGTGCCCGGCGTACCGTCGTCGCAGCCCGCATCAAATAGCCGGTCGGCTAACTCCTCGGTTATCTCGGTGCCTTCCTTGAGGATCAAGTGGAACTCGTAGTTCATGGTTGTCTCCGATAGTGAGAGCAGTCGTCAACGGCCCGCCGTATATCCTTGGCGTGCAATTCCGGCACACGCGGCGTTGAGTAGACAGCTTGGTCGCAGCCGGTGCGATCATGCTGGGGACAGTACAATTTGCCCCAGATATGCGCCCTCGGACCGGCAGGCACCAGTCGCCAGCCGTGATCCAGGGCGTAGTCCACAGTCGCCCGTATATGCTTGTTTTTGTGACTGCTCATATACCATTCTATTTTAGCATATTCGGTTCCGGGAAGAAAGAGAGCAAGTGTGCTTATCGGTGGGTGGCACTGGCGTCTCGCCAGTGCCGGCCGGAGTACGGGCAAGATGCCCGTGCCACCCGACCGCTGCCAACGACGCCCCAGGCCCACACACTCCCCAAGCAACGCGATTCGATCGGCAATTTCCGCGGGAACAAGCCGGCCGGAAACGGCGACGAACCGGCACTCGCTCAAACCGCGGAACCACGTCATCTGCCGCTTGGCTAACCGACGGGTGCGGCGTTGGACCAACTCGATCGTCTCCGCCAGTCCGCGTTGGCCTTCGAGATGCTCGATCGCCTCGCGGTATCCGACCGCCTGACGCGCGGTGCGGCTAATGAGTATCGGAATGTCAATGTCACTCAAAACGCCCCGCGACCGCGATCGCGGGGGGGGTAAAATCCCGCAATTCTCCCCCGCGACCGCAGTCGCGGGGCGTTTGTCCTTTGTCGGCGCCAACAAACGGCGGCCCTCATCGACCAATCCGGCGGCGAACATCTCCTCCACGCGCCGCTCGATCCGGGCGTAAAGCTCCGCTCGGGGCCAATCGAGCACGAACACCCGGCACTCCGAGGCCGGGCGGCCGACCTCGAACTGCCGCTGCAACTCGCTGATCGCGTGGCCCGTCTTCTCGAATACTTCCAACGCGCGGATAAGCCGCCGGGTGTCGTTTGGGTGCAGCCGCGCGGCCGAAGCCGGATCGACTTCCAGCAGCCGCCGGTGGAGCCAATCGCCGCCGTGCTCTTGGGACTGGTCGGCCAGCCGACGGCGCAATTGCCAATCGGCCGGCGGCCCCTGGAAAATACCCCGCAGCAGACCTTTCATGTACAACGGCGTGCCGCCTACGAACAGCGTCCGGCGTCCCCGATCGGCGATTTCGGCCGCAATCCGTTCGGACGCCTCGACGTACTTCGCCAGACTGAATTCTTCCCACGGCTCGATAACGTCGATCAGGTGATGAGGAACTTCGCGGCGCTGCTGTTCGGTCGGTTTTGCCGTGCCGATGTCCATGCCGCGATACAGCGCCATCGAGTCGAGCGAGACGATTTCCGCGCCGATCCGACGAGCAAGCTCCACGCCCACGGCCGATTTGCCGGAGGCCGTCGGCCCGCTCAGGAACCAGCAATCCATAAAGCCGCGACCGTTGTTGGTCGGCGAGGCCAAACGTGGGACAGGTTGGCAACCTGTCCTACTGGCCGTGACAGGTTGGCAACCTGTCCTACTGGCCGTGACAGGTTGGCAACCTATCCTACTACCCTGGCAGTAACAACCCACGACCGGCTCGGTCGAATCGAACAACAACTCGTGCGGATCCGTCGCGTCGCGCTCGGGCAAGGCCACGATCGCCAAATCGGCCCGCTTGCCGGGCGAGAGGGAGCCGATCTCTTCCTCGCGCCCCAACGCGCTAGCGCCGTTCAACGTCCCCATTTGCAGAATCGTGTCCAGACGGACGCCCGGATAACGCCGGGCGACAAAACGCATTTCCTCCAACAGGCTCAGATCGGGCGTCGAACATCGGCCGTCGGTCCCGAGGGCAACCGTCGCCCGGGAAGCCAGCATTTTCCGCAACGGATATTCGGCGTGAGCGAACCAGTCGTGGCTCCTGGGACAATAGACCACGCTCATCCGCGAGGCGTTCGCTCCCAAAAAGGCGATCTCCTCGTCGTCCAGATAGTTGCCGTGAACGATCAGCGCGCGATGGGCCGTCGCCAACCGCCGCAGGTAATCCATCGGACGCGAGAAATGGGCGGCGAGCGTTCCGCCCGACGCCCCATAACCAAGACCTTCCAAAAAAACTCGGAACGGACCGCCGCCGTCCCGCAAAAATTCCATTTCCTCCGACGATTCGGCCAGATGCATGGCCACGGGAATCCGCTCGGCGACGGAAAGCTCGACGATGGCCGTCAGCAATTCGGGATGGACGCTGAACGGGGCGTGGGGGCTTAGCCCGCGTTTCTCACCACGGTGTGCCACTGCTTGCTTGCAAGCAGTGCATTTCACGTGCGACCGTGCCCGTTCCATTTCGCCGGCAACGCCGTCGGCGGTCAGGGCCTTCAACTCCAGGAAACTCGTCACCTCCAGCGGCGAATCGACCGGCGGCCGATCGGGCTGAGTGATGTCGCCCAGCGTGGTGACGCCGCACCGGACGCTCTCCTCCAGACCCAGAGCGACGACTTGCCGCATGGACGTCGTCGTCCGCCGCCGGTGGTCGAACGCAAGTCGAATCCAATCCACAAACCCGATCCCTCGCTCGCCCAGCGGCGCGTCGAGTTCGCTGAAATCGAGATGAGCGTGGGCGTTGACCAGCCCCGGAAGGATGGCGACGTTACCCAAGTCGAAAACCTCTTCCCCTTTGGACTGCGGGACCGCATCGCCGCCGCCGACCGAAACGATCCGATCGCCTTCGACGACCACGAAACCATCGGCAACCGGCTTGCTCGTCACCGGGAAGACGTATCGGCCTTTCAGCGTGAGTCGGCGGGGTGCTGTATCGGACGTTCTTTGAATCATGGGATCGATGATTGTGGGACAGGTTGGCAACCTGTCTTACGATTTTTCCCGTTCCCACGCGGAGCGTGGGAACAAGATGTACGCAGTATCAGCGATCGGTCGCCAATCCGCAAGCGGCCTTTTCGGCTTCGAGCGGCTTATCCGCGTGCTGGCCGCGTTCGATCGCTTCTTCGAGCGACTCCTCGGGCGACTTCGGGCAAGGAATCCTGGCGAACAAGCTCAACAACAACAAGCCGACAAGCGTTCCGCCGACCACCACCGGCCACGTGAACGTGCATCCGCCGCCGTCGCCGGGGGTTGCAAACGCCTTTGCAATCGGCCACTGGTCGAACACTTCCGGCGTGATTCGGGTGTTGGCAATAGCCAGCGTGTTGTGGACCGCGTGAAAGACCATGCCGGGCAGAATGCTGCCGCTTTGAACGGCAATGTAAGCGATGACCACGCCGATCAGGGAGGCCAGCAACGATTGTTGAAGGATTCCATGGGCCAGGCCGAACAGCAGCGAGCTGTAGATGATCGCCCGCCACTTGTGCCCCAGATGCCTGAAACCGGAGAGAATGAAACCGCGGCAGGCGAGCTCCTCGCAGACGGCGGGCACAACCGCGATCAGCAGCACCAGCGACCAGAAATTCGACTGATTTATCAGCCCTTGTATCTGCTCCAGCGACGGCCGGAGGTTCTCGCTCACCGGATAAAGACGCTGCACGAGGAGTTGCAGCAGGTGGACCGCCGGATGCAACGCCACGGCCAGCAGCGCCGCCGCCGGAATCGCAAACCAGGAAGGCCATTTCAGCAGCAACGTCTGCCGCGGGCTGGTGGTCAACAGGAACGTCAACAACAGCGTCGGGACGATAAAGACCGCGATTTGGGTGATTATTAACGTGCGGGCAAAACCCCCGAAAGACTTCGGTACGTCGAAGAAGGAACCCAGGTAGAAATAAATCAACAAGACCAGCACACAGCAACAGACGGCCGCGCCAACGGTCGGGGTCGGCCGGCGATCGCGCAGCAGATGACGCAGCCACAGCCCAACGTCGAACCGCTCGCTCTCGCGGAACAGCACCGACTCGCGATTGAACTGGTCCACCGCCCAGCGGATCGACATCAGACAGACTGCCAAGGTCACCGCGGCCACGACCGGCGCGAATTGAAGCGCCCGCCAATACTCGCCCTCCAACATGCTCCGCAAAATCAACGCCACGCCGGTGACGGGGATCAGGCTGTTTCCCAGGTTCAACTCCACCCCGGGCGACATCGGCAGAACCACCAGCGGCATGGTCAGCAACAGCAGCGGCATCAGATAGTATTGTCCTTCCCTGGTGCTGCGGGCCAACGCCGCCAGGGCCAGGCACAACGCGCTGAACAGCGCGGCCATCGGCAGCAAGGCTATCGCCAGCGAGACCAACGCCACCGGCGGCGGCAGGCCGAAGCCGGGCAAACGCGACAGCACGATCCAGCCGGTCGCGCCGATGCTGACCAGGTTCAGCACGGCCGTGATGATGCTGAAGAGCATGATCGTCAGCAGTTTACCCAGCACGATCTCGCCGCGACCGGCCGGACTGCTCAGCAGCGTCTCCAATGTGCCGCGCTCTTTCTCGCCGGCGCAGAGGTCCACGGCCGGGTAGAACGCCCCGGTCAAAGCCCAGAGCAAAAGCAGCACGGGCAGGATGCAGGACCACTTGACACCTTCGCGGCTCTTCCGGCTGGCCACGTCGTCGGTATCGACCGTAAAGGGGCGCGCGGTCCGGACCGAGAAGCCGCCGGCCTTCAAGTTTTCGTCGCCGATCCGTTGCGTCCAACGCCGCAACACTTCGGTGAGCCGCACCGAAGCGATCAGCGATTTCTCGTTGCCGCTGTTGTAAAAAATCTTCGGCTGGGGAACGTCGGGTGAAAACGCCCCGTCCACCGCTTTTCCGGCCGCGAACGCTTCGCGCCGGAGAATGATCGCCTCACGGAACTCCTCGAGCCGGGCGGAAAAATCCGAAGGGAAGTAGAGCGCCGCCTCGTAGGCCCCGGCTTGAACCAGACTGCGAGCCTCGTCCCACTCCTCTTGTAGCACGGCCGCCCTCGGCTGTGCTGGATCGCCGGCGACAGCCGGGGGCGGCTGTCCTACATGTTGGGAAGCTTGAAAAAACGGTTTCAGTCTCTCCGCCTCTTTGGGGTGGGAAAACAACGACGCCGCAAAACGCTCCTCCTCGATCAACGCCGGCGAAATGCCCAGGTCACGGCCGCCGACCACCAGTACGCGGGCCGGTCGAACGTGCATGAATTGCGATATCTGGAACAGACTCATTCCCAACAGCGGGTAGAGCAGAAGCGGCAGAACCGCGATTACGAACAGCGTCCGACGGTCGCGCAACTGGTCGCGGACCTCGCGGGTAAAGATCAGTTTGACGTTGGCCAGTTTCATCGGCTAAGAAAATGTTCGAGGGACTGTTGGTCGTGTTGCGATATCAACTGGAAAAACAATTCCTCGAGGTCGTGTTGCCCGTGCCGCTCGCGGACCTCTTCCAGCGTACCTTCGGTCAGGACCGTTCCGCGGTGCAGGATGGCGATCCGGTCGCATAGTTTTTCCGCCTCGCGCATGATGTGCGTGGAATATACAATGCACTTGCCGTGGTCGCGTAGCTCGGCCACGGTTTCCAGCAGCGCGCGGGCGACCAAAACGTCCAGCCCAGAGGTGGCCTCGTCGAAGATCAGCACCGGCGGGTCGTGGACCACCGCGCGGGCTACCGACACCTTCTGTTTCATTCCGGTCGACATCTTCGCGCCCAGCACGTCGCGGGTGTCGTTCATCTTCAGACGCTCGAACAGCGATTCCATCCGCTCCGAGAGTTCTTTACGGGGAATGCCGTGCAACCGGCCGAAATACTCGACCATTTCCCAGCCGGTCATCCGGTCGTAAACGGCCGTGCTGGCCGACATGTAACCGATCTGCCGCCGCACCTGGGTGGATTGCGTGACTACGTCGAAGCCGTTGACCGTGGCCGAGCCGCCGCTGGGGCGAAGCACCGTACTGAGGATTCGCAGGGCGGTTGTCTTTCCGGCGCCGTTTGGCCCCAGCAGGCCGAAAATCTGCCCCGGCCGGGCATGGAAACTGATACCCTTGAGCGCCTCGAATTGTCCACGCCGAAGGTCGGGGTAGTGCTTCGTCAGTTCGTGAACGTGGATCATGGCGAGGACAACATTATCCATAGGACAGGTTGGCAACCTGTCCCACATACAGAGATCAAAACCCCTTCTCCTATTGTACCTTACGGCGTCGGATGCCCGTCGATCAATTCGTAATACACATTCCTTCGTCGAGGGGAATAACCGGCATCCTCGATAGCACCGCGAATCTGGGCCTCGGTTGCCCGAAAGCTCGTTCCGGCGGCCGCCACCACGTTCTCCTCGATCATCACGCTGCCGAAATCGTTGGCCCCGAAGCGCAAGGCCAACTGACCGACCGCCAAACCTTGCGTGACCCAGCTTGCTTGGATGTTGGCGAAATTGTCGAGATACAACCGGGCGACGGCCAACGTCTTGAGGTACTCGAACGCACCCGCCTTGGGCAGATCGGCCAGCGCGGTATTGTCCGGCTGGAAGGTCCAACAGATAAACGCCGTAAAGCCGCCCGTCTCGTCCTGCAATCGGCGCAACCGTTCCAAATGTTCGATCCTCTCGGCCGGCGTCTCGACGTGTCCGAACATCATCGTGGCCGACCCGCGTCCCCCCAGGGAGTGCCACTGGCGGCAGACCTCCAGCCAGCGGTCGGCCGATGTCTTCCGCGGACTGACCTTTTGTCGGACGCGATCGACGAGTATTTCCGCCCCGCCGCCGGGCAGCGACCCGAGGCCGGCTTCCTTCAGCCTCTCCAAAACTACCCGCACCGGCAGCCCCGAGAGCGAGGCGAGGTGGTCGATCTCCGGCGGGCCGAAACCGTGGACGTTGATCCGAGGAAAATGCCGCTTGATCTCTCGGAGCAGTTCTTCGTACCATTCGATGCCAAGTTCCGGGTGCATTCCGCCTTGGAGTAGGATTTGGCTGCCGCCGAGAGAAATGGTTTCCTCGATTTTTCGGTGCAACTCGTCGCGCGAAAGGACGTAGGCGTCTGCCGCGCCCGGGGTGCGCGAGAACGCGCAGAATCGGCAGCCGCTCGTGCAGACGTTCGTGTAGTTGATGTTGCGATCGACGTTGTAGGTGCGGTACGGTTCAGGGTGCAGGCGTCGGGCGACGGCGTCGGCCGCACGCCCCAGCGCCGCCAAATCGTGCGATTCGATCAATGCCAGCCCTTCCCCGGCGTCGAGCCGACGGCCGGAAACCGCTTTTTCGAGTATCGCGCCGTTGGCATGTTTCATGGGACGATCAGTAGGCCGGGTTGCAACCCGGCGGTCATTCTAAACGACGACGTCGTCGTAAAAATCGAGTTGAACTCCCGGCGGCGCCAGTCCGTGTCGGCCGGCCAACGCAAAAAAGCGTTCCAATCCCTGGCGCTGGCGAGGACCGAAGTGAAACTTCAAGTTGTCCCGCAGGTACGATAGGCACTCCCGTTCGGAAAGTTCGACCTTCGGCGCCTCGCGCCGGGCGATCTCCTCCAGCCGGCCAAGCCCCACGTCGCGGGCTTGGGCCAGCGCCGCGCCGACGCCGTGCAGCTCGACGCCGGGCCGGGCTATCCAAAGAGCGAACACGAACGGCAGGCCCGTCCAACGCGACCACTCCGCGCCTAAGTCCCAGACGAACTCGAAGTCTCCGTCGGCCATGGCAATGCCCCGGTCGCCGATCATCAACGCCGCATCGGCGGACGAATCCTCCAGCGATGCCCCGATCGGCAGCGGCCGCGTCTCGGGCGTTACGCCAAACCGCTCCTTCAAGAGAATCCTCGCCAGCGCGGCGCTGGTGCGCGAGCCCTCGTCCAGGGCCAGCGTGTGGATGTTTTCGACGGCGACTCGACCATAGAGCTTCACGCTCCGCACCGGGCCGTCGCAGGCAATGCAGGCGTCGGAGATGATACGGTAGCCCGGCTGCCGGGCGTATTCGATCGAGGGGATCATGGCCACGTCCAACCGTCCGACGGCCAGCGAGTCGGCCAGTCGGCTCGGGTGGTCGAACACGATCTCCAAAGTTGGATCGATCTCGCCGAGCGCTTCGACCAGCGGCCGGGCGTTGAGATACGTCACCGCCCCAACGCGAACGCGGTTTAGCTTCGACGACGCCGGACGTTCTTGCGCCATTCAACATCCCCTGTGTTACATCGCAAACGATCATTATACGGGGTAGTTTAACGTATGTGTAGCGATCATTGAGAATCATTTATTAGCAAGACAAGCTCGTTTAGCGGCCGTCGGTACGACGGCCCATGTCGAGCCGCAAGCCGCCGTGCCGGCGGCTGCTAAACGAGTCGCGTTTCACCACTGACGATCCGTGTAGAGAATAGCCCCCGGCTATTGATCGTGAAATTGGTTTCCACCGCTACATCCGGCACATCCAGTATCATGCTTTCCCGCTGCCCCCAAATGGAAAAGCTAGACTTGTACCGACCCCTTCAACGAACGATTCACCATGCAGACTCCCTATCCAACGGACTCCAGCCCGGATACCGACGCGGCGCTCGACGCGGCGCTCGCGCGGATCGGCCGGCTGGCAAATCCCGGCGGAGAGCGTGAAGACATACCATCGAGCGGCGACGGGGCCTTTGCGCCGGTCGAGCCGGACTCGTTCCGCGACGCCGGACTGACCGACAGCAAAGTGGAGGCGTTGGCGTTGAAGTTCCTCCTTGCCCGTGGCGACGCCACCGGCCGGGAAATTGCCGATCAGATCAAGCTGCCGTTCGTGCTGGTCAACGAGTTGCTTCGGGAGTTGAAAGACAGCCGATTGGTCGTCCATCGTGGATCGGCCCCGATGAACGATTTTCAATATCAGCTCAGTGACTTGGGCCGCGAGCGGGGGCGAAGATATTCGCAACACTGCACCTATTTCGGCTCGGCGCCCGTCTCGCTGTGGGGTTACATCGCCGGCGTAAAGGCCCAATCGTTGGCCGGCCAGCACCCCACGGCCGACGACCTGCAACGCGCCTTCAAGGGCCTGCTGCTCGGCAAGAGCATACTCGACCGGCTCGGTCCGGCGATCAATTCCGGCCGGGGGCTGTTCTTGTTCGGACCGTCCGGCAATGGAAAGACCAGCATCGCCGAGCGGATCACCGCCGCCTTCGGGCAGGAAATCTGGATTCCAAGGGCGATCGGCGTCGACGGCGAGATCATCCGCCTGTTTGACCCGATGAACCACGAGGAAGCGCCGCTCGCGCCGGGTAGCGGATTGTATGACAACCGCAAGATCGACAAACGGTGGGTCCGCGTCCGGCGGCCGACGATCGTCGCCGGCGGTGAGCTGACCATCTCGCAACTCGAGGTGACGGTCAACGCCTCGACGGGCATCTGCGAGGCCCCGCTGCAACTGAAGAGCAACTGCGGCACGCTGGTGATCGACGACTTCGGCCGCCAGCGAATGCACATCAACGAATTGCTGAACCGCTGGATCGTGCCGCTGGAGAAGCGGATCGACTTCCTCAGCCTCCCCAACGGCAAGAAGATCCAGGTTCCCTTCGATCAGCTCGTGGTCTTTTCGACCAACCTCGAGCCGCGCGACCTGGTCGACGAGGCTTTTTTGCGGCGGATTCCCTACAAGATTGAGGTGATCGACCCGACCGAGGACGAGTTTCACCGCCTCTTCGAGTTGATGGGCCAAGAGTTGGGGATTCCGTATCGGCGCGAGTCGGTCGAGTATCTGATCACCGCCCATTATCGGCGCGTGCATCGCCCGTTCCGGTTTTGCCATCCCCGCGATCTGCTGCTTCAGGTCCGCAATTACTGCAAGTATCTCAATTGCCCGGCGGAGATGACCAACGGGCATTTCGACCGGGCGGTGGAAAACTACTTCGCGGTGATGTAGGGGCGCTTTGTGTGCGGCCAAATTTTCTGGCAAGTTCGGTCATTCTGAGCGCAGCGAAGAATCTCGCCGACGTTACCGGAAAAGCGAGATTCTTCGCTGCGCTCAGAATGACAAAAATGGCATAGCCGCCAGAAAATCTTGTCACACAGGATGCTTTCGTTCGGTTGACGATTGCCTGGCAGGCTGCTACAATAATCTGTGATTCTTCACCCATAGACGAGTTGCTGGGGATAGTTTTATGACCGATCCCATCGTTGAAGAAGTCCGGCGTCACCGCATGGAACACACACGCAAGTTCGGCGGCGACCTGAAGCTGATCTGCGCCGACTTGCGCCGCATTCAGCGCGAGTCCGGCTGTAAGGTCGTCCGCCGCCCGCCGAAGCTGCTTGGGCCGAAACTGGAAAGCAACGACCAGACGCAACAGACGCCGTAGCTTTCGCAGAAACGCGGAATGGCGATTTGCGACCTGCTGTCTTTTCGCAGTGTGCGGCCCCAATTTATGGGACGTTAGGTAATTATTAGCCCACCGAAAAATAAAACCCCCCCAGCCGGAAAA
>JAUWNG010000191.1 GCA_030612765.1 Planctomycetota bacterium | reverse complement strand
TTATATTTTGGTGGGAGTTAATTACCTAAAATAAATTTCTGTTTCTTCACCCCATTGTCCATTGTCGCCTCGAACCGAATCTACCTCGCCTTCTTGGCTACGATTTCCCTGACCAAAATTGCCTTGTGCCGTTCTCCCTCGTGCTGGTACTTGAAATCTGAATAGACCAGCAGGAAGCGATCGGGGCCGGTTGCCAAAAGCTTGGTGTATCCGCAGCTATTGGTGAACCTGCTCTGAAACTTATCCAAGGTCAGTCCTTCCGTGGTGGGTCCGAGGATCACCGTGAAATTATCCCAGGTTTGCCCGTCATCCGTCGAGAAACGCAGATACACGCCGGGCCGGCCATAAGATAGAACTATCACGCCATTTTCCAGCCGCAGCAGTGTGGGCTCGACGCCGAAGCTGGTAATCGCTTCCGGCGGACTCCATGTGCGGCCCATGTCGGTGGTGCGGGAGATGTACATTTCGTGGTGCTTCCATTTGTTGTACACATGCGAGGATCGCATAACACAGATGGCTCTGTGTGCGTCCAGGAACAGCACCCCCGGCTCGTATAGATTGTTGTGGATTCTGTCCGGTTCCGACAGGTCGGGCACCTTGCCCCAGAATTTCCAGGTACGGCCGCGGTCGACCGATCGCAGGCAAATGGCGGCGCATTTGGACGCCGGTTTGTCCTCCATATTGACAACTATATTGTATAGTATCGCCAGCAAGGAGCCGTCGGGGGCCAGGAGCATGCGTCTGAGGGATGGCTGCGGGAGATGAGGGCGATGATCGGACCAAATGGTGAAGGACGGCATATCCACGTAGCCTTTCTCTTCGATCCATTTGTCCTGCCCGGCCGGCCGGCGAAGCATTTTCAGGGCCATTAGCTCTCGCGGAAAATCGCCTAGCCGATAGCAAACGTCGTGGTCCGTATAGGCGGTTATCTCGCCCGGTTTGTTCAGGGGTTTCGGAAGTTGCAGATCCGCTTTCATCAGCGGCCGCATAACGACGTTTCTGATTTGTTCGCCGTCGGGCATGGTGACTGCTCCCTCCCTGTAGAGCAGACGTCCGACCTTCTCCATGTCGTTTTCACCCACCGGCTCCCAGTGCCGGCCGCCGTCGGAAGAGACGAAACCCGGTCTGGGCAGGCCGTAGTTGGTGGAGCTATCGCCCACTACGCTGACGGAAACCGCCATCCGGCCGTCCCGAAGCCTGACGATATCCGGAAAGTTCCAGACGCCCCAGCGGCTCACTTCCGCCCAGCGACGGACCGGCCCCACGACTACCGGTTGACCGACGGTGATTTCCAGCGGGTCGTTACTTCCCTTTTTCCCCTCTGCCGCTCGACATAAAACGCCCGATGAGCTTGCGAGAAAACCGGCGAGCACGAATACTCCAGCGCCCAAAGCCGCGCTCCTGATAGACTCATTGAAGGTCGTTCTCACGTGTTCTCCTCCTCTTGAAATGGCGATTTGGGGTCAGACCGTGATTAGTGATTAGCGGGCAAGAGCCGTTCCATTTGCGTCGGGGGCAATCCCGCTAATCACTAATCACGGTCTGACCCCATTGTCCCAACCTTCAGTCGGTCAGATCGAAGTTTCTGGTGATCCTGCCGCTGCCGGGCGGGACGGTGATTTCGAGTTCTGTTTTGGCGTTGTACTTCTCGGGCAGGATCTGATCCATGGGCACGCCCGTCAAGCCCGACGAGGGCGAATCATCCGTATCGGCGCCGTATCTGGGACGGTACGACGATATCTCGACCCTATGCGTACCCACGGGTACGCCGCCTTTTCCGTCGATTGTGTATTTGCCGTCCTTCACCAGTGCCCCCGAGACCGGCGCCCGGGTTCCCTTGGCGGGCACGAAGCGAATCAGGCCTTCCAACGGCTTGCCCCGGTAGGTCACCGAGCCGGAGACGACCACCCGCTCCGGACCATTACGCCCGCATCCACCGAGGATCGGTCCCAGCAGCGCACAGCAGACGGCCAAGCGCAGTAGTAGTAGGTTATGCTTTAGCATGACGCCTGCAACCTCCGATTCCACTCCAGCGGGCCGCGCTTCCGGCAGCGCGATATGCTGAAGCATAATTTTACATTTAGAACTGGCCCCCGGTGAGCACGTCCACGATGCCGGTCGAACTCACGCCCGCGCGAGTGGTCAGCGATCTGAGCACGTCCGAAGCGATGTTCTCCGACAAGAATTGGACGCTGCCGTCGCCCATCATAAAGTGGCACCCGCCAGGGTGATAACTGGAAGGCCCCGTATGGGCGTAATGCACATAGTCTCCGGGGTTCATACCGCCGGGAATGGAGAGCATTCCGTTGATTCCGTGCTTGGTGTCGGTCGAATCGAGCGTTAACCAGAAGAAGCCCGAGCGCGATCCGGGGCCCTGGCCCGTCACCTCGCCGATCATCAGCGTATGGCTCGTGCCGTCCTTCACGTCGGCGATCCGACAGCCCCACCGTTCGCCCATCATCCCGTCGGTCAGGTAAAATCGGCGTGGGTGGTGGGTGTCGCACGTCCAATCCTCGCTGTCGGCAATACCGGCGTAATTCGTCCGGGCGAAGTCGTCATCCGGATGGGGTCCGTTCTGCCCCGTGCTGGTACACCGCACCAACTCGGTTCCCTGGGGATCACTGGGACATATAAAGACGGGCAACTTCGTAGCGCCGGCCTCGAAATTCGGCGAATAGACAATCATCCCTTTGTCCATGCTGAAGTCGAACAAGTCGTATACCGCCTGTTGCTCGAGGTACGGCAGAATGAACGTCGCCCAACCGCAGCCGTAGTACATTGGGATGTCGTTACCGTTCACATCTTTCCCCTTGGGCCCGCAACTCGGATTCCAGTGCTGTATCCAGAGTATCTCGCCGGGCGGAAACGTTTGGTTTGCATCATGGTAGCTGTGCAGGGCCAACCCCTGTTGTTTGAGGTTGTTGCAGCATTGCAATCTCCGGGCTGCCTCGCGGGCCGCCTGAACCGCCGGCAGCAACAGCGCGATCAGAATGCCGATGATCGTAATCACCACCAAAAGTTCCACAAGGGTAAAGCCCCTGAATTTATGATTTATGATTGCTGATTTATGATTGCTCCGGTACATCGTTTGCCTCCTGGTTCAATAGAAAAGCTACTGAGGTAAATCACAACGATCCCACGCCAAGGCGCAAATCCGTTCCTTTGCGCCTTTGTGTGCGTTTCCTTTTCGACGGCATGGCGCTCCGAGCGTCGTCACGAAAGCCGCTCGTGACGACGCCGGAAAAGCGCCAGTCAAATCAGAAATCATACATCCTAAATCATAAATCTACTTGCGTTTCCTCCATGCGTAGCAGAGCAGACCGACCAGGCCGGAGGCCAGCAACGCCAGCGTCGACGGTTCGGGAATCTGATTGTACAGCAGATGCACCCGCCCCTCGATTTCAATGCCGTCCAGGCCCCTGAGTTCGAGGGCGCCGATTGGCAGGATGTCAAACGTACGTGTGAACGAGGCGTTCAACGACCCTAGCGACGTATCGTAGTCGGCAGGATCCCACACCAACTGTGTGAAATTCGATGCATTTGTCCAAAACGATAGGCCGGTACCCGAAATCAAGGTGATCGACGGCGATGTCTGCGTATGGCCTGCAGTCGTCTCGTCCCACTCCAAGGTAGCCGGCGAGGAACTGGCGACATGACGAGCACCGTAGACGCTGATGTTGGTAATTTCGACCATCAGCCTGTAGTCCGGCGCCGCGGCGGCATCGCCTGGGGCGGGACCGTTGTAGCTGGCGGTAATTGGTACCATGCAGTCGCCAACTATGCCAGTAGTACTATTGGTGTCGCCGTTGCTTAACGTTGCATTGGTGAATATCGTGCCGTCGCTCGACATACCGGTGGAACCGACCACGGCTGGGGAAAACGAGAAATAGCCTTGCGTGTGCGGGCTGTTTCCCGGGTTTTCCGTCTCGTCCCAGTAAGGAGTGCCGCCGGTCGCCCCGAAGGCGAAGCTGAAATCGCTACTGGTAATAGTCTCAGCCGTCGCATCGGTCACACCGTAGCCGAGCAGTAGCAGAGCGGCCATTAGACAAAGGATTGCCCTTTTGGAATTGCTAGTCATCGCATTTTCTCCTCGATAAGAAAGCCTGAAGTAAAGTTGAAACTTAAAAAACGGAAACTCAAACGTTGTCCCGGAGTATCCGATCCGCTTCGTCCGGGATGTTACGGTCCTCACTTCCGTTCGGACTCGTAGTTTTTCGTGGTGTGTTGTACGCACCATACAACCCGCCGGGTGCCACTGCCGGCTTGTCCAGCAGTGCTCCCGTCACTCCAAACACTGCTGGACGAGCCAGCAGTGCCACCCCCGACCGCCGCTTGCGGCTTCGCCCGGGGCGCGACCGCCGCCAAGCGGCTTTATGGACCATTCATGGTTGCACCTCCTTTGTCCTTTGGTTCGTTCGCGTCGACCTGCATCAGGTCCAGCCGTGGATCGCCGAACATGGTCCAATAGCCATGCAGTTTGCCGGCTCCGCCGTCGGTGGTCGCCAACGTCAGAAAGCGATCGTCGCCGCCGATTGAAATCGAGACCGAAAACTCGCCGCTGTAGCCATTGACGTCGTGGCGCTCGAAACGCACCTGACCATCGACCAGCACCCAAAGGTCGGCGATTACCCTCTCGCCGTTCGGGGAGAACATTGCCTCACTGCTGTTGCCCGCCACGGCGCGGAATCGAAGCAGCTTGCAACCGGGGTTCGCCCGCCGGATCGCCTCCAAGTCGAAGGTGATTCCGTTGCTGGCGTGCATGAACAACAGGCGATGGGGAGGCGAGGCATAGTCGATGCCACCCAAGAACGCCGGGGACGGCGGGTCGGAGGGAATCACGCCGCCCGCCCATATAGGCTTCCACGTGGCATTGCAAGTATCGGGAAAGTCGGCGAATGTATGGCCGGCGGAATCGACTTGCACCGCGCCTTTGCCGCCGTCGGGGATGAACACGCCATCCACCAGCGGCAGCGCCTCGACGCGATGATACTTTCCGTCGCCGACAAACCATAAGTCCGCATCCTTTGGCATCATCGCGTCTACTTGCCCGTTGGTCGGATCGATGCTCCGGTTGCGCCGGCCGGAAAAGCCGTCGCCGCCGGCCACCACGTCGACCAGGTCCAGCCTCTTGTATGTCACCTTGGGCATCCTGCGCGTGAAATCGGCCGTCTTGGCCGACGCACCAAGCACCGTGATGCGAGGCTCGCCGCCACCTTCGACCCGCGCCGATTCATTTGCCCGCAAAACCACCACCTGCCCACTGCCCTCACCCCCGGCCCCTCTCCCGGCGGGAGAGGGGAGAACCAGCACCTTCACCGAGCCGCGAAAGACGCGCGACATGGTGGTTCCCGCCTCACACACTTCCACGCCGAACTCGGTACCCAGGTCGGTGACGATGGCCGTGGGAGTACGGACGGAGAATAAGGATGAAGGATGAAGGATGAAGGATGAAGGAGATTTCTGATTTCTGATTTCTGATTTCTGATTGTTTCCGCTTGCCCCCGTCCCCCGCCCCCCGTCCCTCGCCCCCACCCTCGCCGTCAGTTTTCCCAGCGCGAGATAGCCGCCGCTGGTGGATTCGACCTCGTAGATGCAAGGCCCCTGGAGGATGACTTTGGCACCAGTGTCGTAAGTGATTTCCATTAGGCCAGAGTCGAGGATGTATTTGCGTTCCAAGGGGACGTAAGCAAAGTCCGGCGGCGGTAGGTAGTGCGGGTCGTCGGACCATTTCACATCGACCATGCCGGTGATCCGGCCGACGAACACCATCTCCGGCATGGCTTCCGACGGGGCCGACTGCGACGGCGCCTCGGCGATATGTTGGTGATGGGTGATTTCGATCGCCCAGAACACCAGCAGCATCACGCCCATAAGCACCGCGGAGACCATGCAGGAGAACGCCCAACTGCCGACGGAAAAGTGGCTAGTGGGTAGTGGGCAGTGGGTAGTGGAGGAAAGATCGAGGACGATCGGCGGGATTG
>JAUWNG010000011.1 GCA_030612765.1 Planctomycetota bacterium | reverse complement strand
CCCCCCCGCGGGGGTGTGGCCCGTTGGGGGGCGGCCATGGGGCAATTGTTGGTGGGGCCCCCGAACGGGGGCCCCCCAAAAAACGGTAAAAATTTTGGGGGGGCGGGGCTGGGCTTGACCCACCCTACACGGGCATTTCCGCAACGGCAACGCATAAATCGTCCCATGTCACTCGCTCCCCTCTGCTCGGCGCGCGAAGCGATGGTCACGGCCGAGGATGGCCTCGATGCGCAATTCTCGTCCGACGGCCTTCGAGGCGTCCTTCGGCGTAATCACCAAACGAACCAGCCGACCATCGGCCGCCGTTTCGGTCTCGATCCGTGCCGAGCAACCCTTGGGCAGGGCGTAAGTTTCCCAACTATCCGGTTTTTCCAATCCATGTTTCTTGCGGGTAACAAATTCACCGCGGGCGTCATATTCCACGTAATGCGCGGCGGGATCGGGCGCTAGGGGGAAAGTCCAAACATCCCCGAAATATCTCGTTTTCTTCGGCACGTCCACGGCGGCGTGGACGTCGCGGCGGAACCGATCGGCCAGCAAGTCGAGCGAGTTGTTTCGCTGGAGATGCTCGCGCCCGTTTCCCTCGGCCCTCATCAAGACGCACAACAAGCAGACCGCGATGCCCATCAGCACCGTGGCGGCGGTTATGGCGGAAACCATTTCGATCAGCGTAAATCCGCGGCGTCGCATGGGAGTAGTGGTAGTTAGTGGGTAGTGGGTAGTGGGTAGTGGATAGTGGTTAGTGGTTAGTGGGTAGTGGATAGTGCGAAGCCGCAAGCGGCAATTCATCATTCATCATTCATCATTCATAAATCCGTCCCTCGTCCCTCAAAAACCGCCACGTCGTAATCGACACCGGCGGGAGCATCCGGCCGGCGCGGTCGCGCCGGCGGATCGAGACGGCGATGCGTTTGGACGGCGGTGTCCGCGCCGGCGGCGAGTCGGAGACCTCGATCTTCAGTTCCGCGCCGGGCAGCCGCTGGCGAATGTTGTCTGGTAGCCGCACGGCGGCGACCGCCTCGGGCGTCAGTTCGTCCCAGGGTAGCGAGGCGATCCGTTCCATGACGTTGGCGACCTCGAACAGCGCCAGTTGCCGCCGGTCGGACTCGCGGCGCCAATCGCCCACCGCGCCGAGCATCTTTAGACAGACGATCAGCAGCGTACCCAGCAGCGCGCCCGCAATGACCAGTTCCAGGATTGTCATTCCGCGTCGGTTCATTGGATCAGGATAATGCATGAATGAGTGAAACTATGGGAATAAACAGGGCCACAACGATGAAGCCCACGATAGCGCCAAAGAAAATTATCACCAGCGGAAAGGCCGTCTGGACGACCGACTGTAGTCGGTAAGCGAATCGTCGTCGGTTGCTTTCGGCCATTTCCCGCAATGCCCAAGGAAGGTTTCCCACCCGCTCGGCTGCCTGGAGCACGGCCAGATCGGCCCGGTGAATCAAGCCGCGCGAGTAGAGCGATTCGGCCCAATCGCGGCCGGCCTGGACGTCGCCGGCCGCCCGACGCAGCAGCATCCGGATGTTCGATCTCGGATACGATTTGGCCAGCGAGTCGAGTCCGTCGAGCATCGGCATCTGTTGCCGGGCGACCAGGGCCAGGCCGTCCAGTACATCGGCCGCGTCGAGCCGCCGGGTAAACCAACCCAGCCCGGGCGGGTTCCAGCCGAAATAACGCGCGGCCGGATACAACACAAACAGCATACCGAGCATCAACAAAAGCGAGAACAAGTACCAGTAAACGACGAAAAATTGCGAACAGGATACCAACTGTTCGGTAAGATACGGCAGCGGGGTATCAAAATCCAAAAATATCTTCTGGAATCTCGGCACGATCCACCCAAAGACAAACACCAGAATCGACATACCGAAAAACACCAGCAACACCAAGTAAGCCACCTTGCCGGTCAGCGACATCCAGACCGGCGCGTTGAGGTCGTTGACCGCGGCCGCCCGGCGCAGCGCCGGGGCCAACGCGCCCGATTGGCAGCCGACGCGGATCATCGGCGGCGCGTGGGAGGGCAACAGGCCGCGCACCTGGTCCAACCCGTCCGACAGCGAGACGCCGGACTCGAGCAACGCGGCCAAGCGTCTGGCCTTTCGCGCGAACGATCCTCGCCGTTCGCGCGCGAAGGCCTCGAGCGCCGAGGTCAGCGGCACTTCGCGCTCCGCCGAGACGGTCAACAGCCACAGCAGCGCGTACTGCCGGCTCGCCCGATATTTGCGATACACCTCGATGAACACGAAAGCAAATATTATGCATAATAACGGGCCAAATACACTCAACCCGAACAAAGATATCCCAACGCATATAAAGGACAGCGATATCGTGACCAGGATTCCCACGACCGCGCCGAAGAGGCTGAGTTTGTTTCTCAGCCATGAGTAGAATCCCGCGTCATGCAATTCCCGGCAAACAAATAACGCAATTGCCGAGGCAATCAGCGCCGGCACAATGAAAACGATAATGATTATTACAGGTTCCATAATCAATTTTTTGCGAGATTCCGAAAGGAAATCATCGGTTGTTATCCCTACAAGCAACAAATAAGACGTATCGTCGGCAGGAACAACGCGACGACGAGAAAACCCACAAATATGCCGATTAACATAAGCATAAGCGGCAGCATAACGGCCTCCAACAGTGAGCCTTGCGAGAGTATGCGGCCCTCGAACATCTCGGCCGTCGCGCGGAAGGCGTCGGGAAGCGCGGGCGTGCGCTGCCCCCACTCGACCAGCGGGATCATGCCGGCGGGAAACTGCCGCCGCCGGTCCATGCTCTCGTAAAGCGGCTGCCCACGCTCAACGTCCTCGGCCACGCGTCGGCAACCTCGCGCAAGGTTCGGATCGTGCAAGCCCGCGGCCGTAAGCCGCAAGGCGTCGGGCAAGGGTACTTGCTGCTCCAACAACAAGGCCATCAGCCGAGAAAATTGGCTCAGGTTGCCCCAACGCAACAGCGGGCCGATCATCGGTATCTTGTACAACATCGGCCACAACCATCTAATGCCGGGCGAAACCGCAAGCAAGAGCGGAATCGTGGCGAAAACGGCGACCAAGGCAACCATGATCCACGCCAACGGCAATGAGATGTTGATAACAAGCACCGTTATCGCAGGCAACTCCGTGTCAAAATCCTCGTAAATCTTCTCGAACTGAACGATAATAAAAAATCTGGCTACAACCGCCATCAAAGCCATTACGACCAGCAGAAAATACGGATACGCCAGGCTGAGCCACAAGCGGCGGCGCAGTTCCAGTCGGCTGCGGCGCAGGTCGGCGTACTGTTCAAGGGCTTCGGCCAGCCGCCCGCCGCGTAAACCGGCCAAGACTATGCCACGCAAACAGAGCGGCAGCCGGCGTCCTTGCGACTCCATCGCCGAGGCCAGGTCTTCTCCGGCGTCGAGCCGGTCGGCCAGGGCGTGGAGCACCCGCCGCGTCCGCCGGCCGGAAAGCTCGTCGGCCATCGCCCGCAGACCGGAGGCCAGCGGCAGACCGGCCTTGGTCAGGTCGGCCACGCGCGCGGCCAGCTCGGCCGTCTCCTCGGCGGAGAGTTTTGTGAGCGAATCGAAGCCGGGCCAGTGGAATTGTGTCATCGACGTTTACTTTCCCGCAACATCGCCCAGCGCGTGGAGCACTGCCACGTACGGAGCGAAAATAGTCAAAACATAGGCAGCCGTTATGCTGCCGGCGAAAACGACCGTCAGCACGACCGGCATCAGTGTACGGACCAGGTCGGCCTGGTGCCGGGCACGGCGGTGATAGGCCGCGGCCCCGCGCTGAAGCGCCGGCAACAGGGCACCCTCGCGCCGGGCGGAAAACATGATCCAACTCAACAGCGGCGGAAAGGCCGCAGCGCCCCCTTTCGTCGCCTTCTCGGTTTGACCTTTCTGAAGTACTTCGATCAACCGCCGGGCGGCCAGTTGCGTTTGCGGATCGCCGGAGGCGTCGGCCGCCAGCGCGACCGCCTCGTCCAACGGCGTTTCGTTCTCGATCAACAGCGCGAGGATTTCCAGGAAGGTGGCCGCCCGCGAACAACGCAACATCCGGCCGATCCAGGGCATGCCGCCCAACATCCGGGCGGACCAACCGGCGTGCAGCATGGCCGCGCGGCGGCAGGCCGTCCACCACGCGGCCAGCAAGAGGACCACGGCCACGGGCACCACCGGCCCCCAACACCAGGCCCAACGGCCGATCTCGCCCAAAACGGCGAAGAACCGGTCGCCGGGCAAGTCCATCGAATGGAACCCCGAGGCCAACCGGGGCGCGAGCACGGTCGTCAGCACCACCGCCGCCAGCCATACCAGCGCGAAGATCATCAGCGGATATGCCACGGCCACCACGGCGGCGCGGTAGGTCTCGGTCAGGCGTCGCGCCGATCCGGCCACGGCCTCGAGCGCGGCGGGCAGCCGCCCTGCCCGTAGCCCGGCATGGACCACCGCCCGATATGCCGGCGGCAAGTCGACCGTCTGGTCCAAGATGGCCTTGTCCAATGGTTCTCCGCGCGCGGTTTGCTCGGCCACTGCCGTGGCGGCCTTTCCGAGCCGGCCGGGCATGTCGTCGCCGAGTGCCGCAAGCCCCTGGTCCAGCGGCACGCCGGAGCGGACCAGGGCCGCGATTTCCTCGTTCAGGGCGATGAACTGTTCAAGGGTCATGGCGGGAAGCAGTGGGTAGTGGATAGTGGGTAGTGGGTAGTTGTTTACGTGGAAAACCCCAGTACGCGACGGACTTCGGCCGAACTGGTCAGTCCTTGATCTACGGCTCGATAGGCCCTCGACCAGCGGCCGATCATGCCCGAGGAGGCCGCCAACCGCTCGATGGTCGGCGTATCGCGGCGGTCGAGTACGGCCCGAGCCAGTTCGCTGCGCGAGAGCACGAGCACCTCGACCAGCAGGAACCGCCCTCGATATCCGGTCTGTCCGCACTCGGCGCAGCCGCGCGGGACCATCGCCCGCCGAACGTCCAGCCCGAGCCGGTCTTCCGGCCTTTCGCTCGGCTCGGCACAAGTACACAATCGCCGCAACAGACGTTGATTCAGTATCGCCAACACTCCGCTACGGAGCACGTAAGGCTCGATGCCCATGTCGGAGAGCCGGCCGATGGTCTCGGCGGCGCTTCCGGCGTGGAAGGTGCTCAGCACGAGGTGTCCGGTCAGCGATGCCCGGAGCGCTTCCTCGGCGGTGGTGCGGTCGCGGATTTCGCCCACCATGATAACCTCGGGATCCTGGCGCATGAGGAACCGCAATCCGGCGGCCAGGTCCAGGCCCGATGGCTGATGAATCTGCGATTGGGCCACGCCATCGACCGCCACCTCGACCGGGTCTTCGATCGAGACGAGGCTCCTCGCGCCCGCGGAACGCCGGGCGATCTCGCGGAGGCAGGCATAGACGGTGGTGGTTTTTCCGCTGCCGGCGGGGCCGGAGACGAGTATCGCGCCCGAGGTCTCGCCCAACAGTTTTTGCAGCGGCCCGACCGTGTCTTCCGGCAGACCGAGATCGTCGAGACGTTGGTATCGCCCCGCGCCGGCGAAGAGCCGCACCACGGCCCGCTCACCGTGCAAGGTCGGATAGGTGCAGACGCGCATCTCGACTTCGGAGTGGGACAGGTTGGCAATCTGTCTTGTTTTACCGTGGGACAGGTTGGCAACCTGTCTTACGATGCGTCCTTCCTGCGGACGGTCGGTGTGGTAGGTCAGCAGGCCGGCCAACACTTTCAGCCGGGCGATGACGTTTCCGGCGACGCCGGCTGGCAGCGCGGCCGCGGGCAACAGCACGCCGTCGACGCGGAACTTCAACTCCAACGCCGCGCCGGTCGGTTGCAGATGGACGTCGGTGGCCCCGGCTTCATGCGCGGCGGCCAGCACGGCCTCGACGCATTGAGGAGCATAGTCGGGCAGGTCCGGGTCAAGACCTTGAAGCTTGAACTCAAGGGTGTCGCCCACTGGATGCGGCATCGGCTGTGATCCTCAGTTCTCGGTTCCGAAGTCTGTGCCGAATATACTTACGTGATTCCGGGCAAGCTTGTTTAGCCCCGGCGTCCACGCCGGGAACAAATGGCTTTCCCGTTATGTTGCGCACCCGGCGTGGACGCCGGGGCTAAACAAGCGGTATCCCCCCAATATCACGCAAGTCAACTTTGCTGGGGGCAGTGTACCACACGGCCCTCGTTATTGGAAGCTTTCCGGAAATCGCTTGCCGATGGGGCGGGGATAGTTTCCCTGGATATACGTAATTCGGGGCGCGGCGAGGAATATTGGAACCTGAGTTCGAGACAACGTTTATCGACCAGGCGCTGGTTGCGAAGCCGCAAGCGGCTCTTCCGCGACGTAGCGGGTGGTTGACAGCGCCAAGGTAAATCATTAGCCTCCCGTTAAGACATTCCCGTCACGCCATCAATACAACCATTTCTCGAAAGGACCGTCAGCCGTGTCCCGGAAATCGACCTTCGCCGTGTTCTTTGGAAATCGAGGTTTCTTTCCCGCTTCGCTCCAGGCCGCCGCGCGACGCGAGATGCGCGAGGCGCTGGAACGGCTTGGGCACGAAGTGTTGATGCTCGAGGAGGACGCCACCCGGCACGGCGCGGTGGAAACGCCCGCGGAAGGACGCATCTACGCCCAATTCCTTCGCCGGCATGAAGGGCAATTCCAAGGGGTCGTCCTCTGCCTACCGAACTTCGGCGACGAGACCGGCGCGGTGGCCGCGCTCGAGGACGCCGGAGTGCCGATCCTGGTCCAGGCCTACACGGACGAGTTGGACAAGATGGCCCCGGCACTGCGGCGCGACTCCTTCTGCGGCAAGCTGTCGGTGATGGACGTGTTCTGCCAGTACGGGGTGAAGTTCACCGCCTTGCCGCCGCACACCGTCCATCCGGCCTCGGTCGATTTCGCCCGGCAGGTGGACTACTTCGACCGTCTGTGCCGGGCGACCGCGGCGCTGCGACGGATGATCGTCGGGGCCATCGGGGCGCGGACCACGCCCTTCAAGACCGTGCGGATCGACGAGCTGACCCTCCAGCGCCACGGCATCACGACCGAAACGGTCGATCTCTCCTGCGTCTTCGAGCGGGTGCGGAAGTTGGACGCCGAATCGGCGGCCGTTCGGGCGAAGGCCGAGAAACTACGCGGCGCGGCCGACTGGAGCGGCGCCGCGCCGGAGGCCCTGCCGATGCTCAGCCGGCTCGGCGTCGTGCTCGACCAATACGTCGAGGAACTGCACCTGGACGCGATCGCGCTCCGCTGTTGGACCGAGATTCAAGAGCAGTTGCACGTCTCGCCGTGCGTGTTGATGGGCGAGTTGAACGACCGCGGCGTCTCGGCCGCCTGCGAAGTGGACGTGGGCAACGCCGTGGTGATGCACGCCCTGGCCGCCGCCTCCGGCCGGCCGGCGATCTGCCTCGATTGGAACAACAACTACGCCAACCAGCACGACAAGTGCATCCTTTTCCATTGCGGCCCCGTGCCGTGGAGCCTGATGACCGGCAAGGGGCGAATCGCCCCGCACGCCATCCTGGACAACGCCCTGCCGCCGGGATGCTCGTTCGGCTGCAACACGGGCCGCATCCGGCCGATGGAGATGACCTTCGGCAGCATGCTCACCCGCGACGGCCGGCTGGAGTTCTACCTCGGCGAGGGGCGACTGACCGACGATCCGATACCGGACGATTTCTTTGGCTGCGCGGCGGTGGCGGAGATTCCGAACTTGCAAGGCTGTCTGCAAACGATCGGCTACGCGGGCCACCGGCACCACGTCAGCGTTGTGCCCGGCCACGCGGCTGCACCGGTCCGCGAGGCGTTGACGCGATACCTGGGCCACGAGGTGACGACGGTATGAGCCTGCTGGGGATTGACGTGGGGACGACGGGCGTCAAGGCGGCAGCCTTCGACGAGGCCGGCAAGCCGCTGGCCGACGCATATCGGGAGTATCCCTCGCTGCACCCCCGTCCCGGTTGGGCCGAGTTGGACAGCGCGGCGGTCGTCCGGCAGATCAAGGCCGCGATTGCACAAGTCGCCGCGGCTACGCGGGCCGACCCGATCACTGCGCTGTCGGTCGGCGCGATGGGCGAGGCCGCCACTCCCGTGAACCGCCAAGGGGGAATTCTCGGCAACTGCATCCTCTCATCCGACGTGCGCGGGCAGGAGTATGCCGAACGACTCGGCGAGCGGTTGGGCCGCGAGGAAACGTATCGGATCAACCCCAATATTCTCTCGGCAGCCTACACCATGCCCAAGTTGTGCTGGCTCCGCGACAACGACCCGGAACTGTACCGCCGTGCCGACCGCTTCCTGCTCTGGGACGGCATGGTCGCGTCGGCGTTGGGGTGCGAACCTTTTGTCAGCTATTCCCACGCCAACCGGACGCTGCTATTCGACGTTCATCGTCAGGATTGGTCGGACACGCTGCTGGACGCCTGCGGCTTGGACCGGGGGAAGCTGCCCCGCTGTCTGCCGGCCGGGGTGGTGGCGGGTGAGCTGCCCAAGGTCGTCGCCGCCGAACTCGGACTGCCGCCGGGCGTGAAGGTGGTTGTCGGCGGGCACGACCAATGCTGCAACGCGCTGGGGGCGGGTATCGCCACCGCAGGCCGGGCCGTCGACGGTATCGGAACCTACGAGTGCATCACCCCCGTCTACGACCGGATTCCAGACCCCGAAGCAATGCTGGCCGCGGGTCTGAACGTCGAACACCACGTCGTGCCGGGGCTTTTCGTCAGCTTCCTGTTCAACCAGGCCGGCTCGCTGGTCCGCTGGTTCCGCGACACCTTCGCCGCCGACCGCAAGGACGAACGGAACATCTACGACGTTCTCGGCGCCGAGATGCCGGTCGAGCCGACGCGGCTTTTCGTGCTCCCCTGTTTCGAGCCGACCGGCCCGCCCGATTTTATCGGCGACGTTTCGGGAGTAATACTCGGCCTGCGCGCCTCGACCGGCCGCGGCGAAATTCTAAAGGCGATCATGGAAGGCACGACATATTACTTCGCCGAGGGATTCGACCGGCTGGGGCGTCTGGACGTCGACACCTCGGAGTTGATTGCCACCGGCGGCGGGGCGCGAAGCGACGCCTGGCTGCAAATCAAGGCGGACATCTACGGCGTGCCGCTGGTCCGCTCGAAGTATACCGAATGCGGGCTGCTGGGGGCGGCGATCGTCGCCGGCGCGGCCACGGGCACGTTCCAATCGCTCGCCGAGGGGGCCGCGCGGTTCGCCTCGCGCGGCCGGGAGTTCCAGCCCGACGCCGCACGACACGCGATCTATCGAGAGCGGCTCGATTTCTACAGGGAGTTGCTCCCGCATCTGCGCGGCCACCTGGCGCGGCAGAGCCGGATGGAGTGATTTACAACCGATGAAACAATAGAAAGTAGGGTGGGACAAGCGAAGCGCAGTCCCACCATGTCTATTTTCCGTTATTGGTGGGACTGCGCTTCGCTTGTCCCACCCTACACGGGCTTTTTCGTAAAAAACTCAGTACGGCTTGTAAGCGCCGGGGATGGGCATCGGGTAGTTGCCGTCCGCGTCGGGTATCGCCGGGGGATCGGCGTCGAAGGCGTACCGCTCGGGCATCTCGTTCGGCCCCTTCGCCACGGCATCGTCCCACTTGACCACCTGGCCGGAATAGGTTGCCATCCGGCCCAACACCGCCGTGAAACTGCTGGTCGCCCCGTGCCAGCCGTCGTTCAGCTTCGTGCCGTTGCGGATGGCGTCGATCAAGTTCACATGCTCTTGGGGATAACCGTCGACCGCTCCGCTTCCCGGCAACTCCTTTACGCCCTTGACTCCGTGAACGAACTGGGTGACGCTTTTCCAGGTGTTCGGCTGCTGGCGGCACTGGCTGTACATTTTCGTTCCGTCCTTGTAGGTGAACTCGACGAAATGGTTGTCGTAAATCTGGCCGACGCCGCGGTTGTCCCGCACGTGGCAACTCCCCATGCCGTTGGCCTCGACCGGGTGTTCGCCCTTGACCCAATTGCAGACGTCGAGGTTGTGGACGTGCTGTTCGAGGATGTGGTCGCCGCAGAGCCAGACGAAGTGGTACCAGTTGTGCATTTGGTATTCCATTTCGGTCTGGCCGGGCCGGCGGCGGCGGATCCATATTGGATTGCCGTTCCAATACGCCCGCATCAGGGTCAAATCACCCAGCGATCCGTCTTGGATCTCTTTGACCGGGCCGAGGAACTCCTCGCTGTGCCGGCGTTGCAGGCCGACGACCACTTTCAGACCCTTTTCATCGGCCAGCTTGTTGGACTCCATGAAGGAACGGAACCCTGGGGCGTCGACGCAGCAGGGTTTCTCCATGAAGACGTGTTTGCCCGCCCCGACGGCCGCGGCGTAGTGCATCGGCCGAAAGCCGGGCGGAGTTACCAGCAGGACGACGTCCGGCCCGGCGTCGATGGCCTGACGGTAGGCGTCGAAACCGACGAACACTCGCTCCGGCGGCACGTCGATCTTTGGGGCGACATTTTCGATCTTCCGCAACTGCTTCAGACTCATCTTCGCTTTGTTCTCGAAGGCGTCGGCCACGGCGATCAGTTTGACGTTATCGCACGCCTGGAGGCAGTTTTTCGCCGCTCCGGTGCCGCGCCCGCCGCAACCGATCAGGGCGACCTTCAACTCGTCGCCACCGGCGGCGTGGGCCGTCCGCGCAACGTTCCAACCGCCGGCCAGGGCAATGCCGGCCGCGGCGGACGTCGTACCTTTCAGGAAATCCCGACGGGACGGGTTGTTCGTGTCGGTCATTGTTGGAGCTCCTGAAAAACTGGTGTTATTGGAAAATCGTTGCGAAACCGCAAGCGGCTCTCTCCCCTCTTCCCTCTCTCCTATTCTTTCCCCGCCTGAACCTCCTGGTAGTCGAGATACTCTTCCTTCTCGAACTCGGTGACTTCATATCGTGCGGCCTCTTCCGCCGTCGGCACGCGCAAGGGACGGACCACGCGGAAGCCGACGAAATCGGCGTCGGTGTGATACCAGATACTCTGCGGAATTTGCGGATCCTGAGCCCTCCAGTCAGGGTTTGAGCCGCGGCGCGCCGCGCTGCGCAACAAGTCCGTCTCGTCGGTCCACGCCCCGCCGCGGACCACCTGCGGATACATCTTGGTGACGATGACCAACGGGCTTTCGACCGGTTTGCCGTCGAGTTGCTTGTAGCGGTCGGCGACGTACTCGTCCAAGCACCATTCGCAGACGTTGCCGTGCATGTCGTGCAGTCCCCAGGGGTTCGGCTTCTTTTTGCCCACCTTGTGATACTGCTCCTCGCTATTGTCGGTGTACCAGGCGTAGTCGTCTGATTTTTCTGGATCGTCGCCGAAGGAGTACGGCCCCGTCGTTCCCGCCCGGCAGGCGTATTCCCACTCGGCCTCGGTCGGCAGGCGGTAGTAACGTCCGGTCTTTGCCGAAAGCCACTTGCAATACATCTTGGCGGAGAATTGAGTCATGCAGATCGCCGGATAGCCTTCCTTGCCCATGCCGAATGTCATGTCGGAATAGGGCTTGGTGGGGATGGCCAGCGCGTCGGCGGTTTTGTCCCATACGTTTAGCGTCGCGTTTTGTTGTTTGGCGTCGCGCCGCTGCTTGTCCAACCCCAGCCCCCACAATTCAAATTCGTTCCAGGTGACCTCGCACTTGCCCATCCAGAACGGCTCGATCTTCACCTCGACTTTCGGCCCTTCGTCGTCCTTTCGGCCTTCTTCGTCGGCCGGGCTGCCTATCTTGAACACGCCGCCGGGGATCGGAACCATCTCGAACTTCACGTCCGTGCCGACGACCTTTTCGGCATAAGGCTTCATGTCCTTTTCCGTCTTGGCCTCGGCGGCCGGGTTTTCGACCGGCTTGGGCATGTGCTTGACGGCCACCTCCAAAGCCGGATCCGTCGCCTCCGGCTCCTCGGCCGGCGGCTCGGGCTTTGGTTCCTCGATCTTCGGTTCCTCGGAGGGTAATTCCTTCACGGGAGTATCTTCGGCGGACTGGTCGGCAGCCGCGGATTGTTCGGGCGTGGAACTCTCCGCCGCGGGCTCCTGCTTTGTAGCGCTCGGCCGGCAGCCCACAATCGTTGCTAAAATCAGCACCGCAAGAATTCCAAGAGGCAGTTGCAAACCACTACGCCGACAGATTACGCTATACATTGGCATTTCACTCCGTTGGAACAAAAATCATTAAACCGCTTGGCGTTGGTCGCGATTCGGGGCGCAACCAACGGTCGCGGCTTTATACATGCGGAAAGGATCATAATGGGCAGGATAATTGTGGCGGCTTTGTTTGGCATGGGGTTGACGGCCATCCCGCGCGCCGCGGCGATTGAGCGGTTCGAGTTCACGCAAGTTGAAATGGCCGTGCCGATCAAAATTGTATTATATACGACCGACGAGAAAATCGCCAGTGAGGCCGCTCGGGCCGCGTTCGATCGGTTCCGCGAACTAAACGCCACGCTCAGCAACTACGACCCGACAAGCGAACTGCGGCGGCTCTGCGACAGTGCCTCCGAGGGGAAAGTCGTCCGCGTCGGCGACGATCTGTGGCGAGTGCTGTTGAACGCCCAAAAACTCGCCGAGCGATCGGAAGGGGCATTCGACGTTACCGTCGGTCCGGTGGTTCGACTCTGGCGAAGTGCCCGGCACACGAAGGAACTTCCCTCGTTCCGATCAATGGCCTCCGCGCGGGCAAAGGTCGGATACCGGCTGATGCGCCTGCACGCGGACCGGCAGGCGGTCGAACTGCTGCGGCCGAAAATGCGGCTCGATCTCGGCGGCATCGCCAAGGGCTACGCGGTCGACGAGGCGATGAAGGCGCTGCGGAAGCACGGCGTGAAGCGGATGATGATCGACGCGGGCGGCAACCTCGGCCTGGGCGATCCGCCGCCCGAGCGGACCGGCTGGCGGATCGGCGTCGCACCGCCAGAGGTGAACAGTCCGCCGCGCCAATACTTGTTGCTTTCCAATCGTTCGGTTTCAACGTCCGGCGATCTGTGGCAACACGTCGTCATCGGCGGCGTTCGCTACTCGCACCTGATCGACCCACGCGACGGCATGGCGCTGACCGGCCGGATGAGCGTGACGGTCGTCGGCCCGGACGGCATGAGCGCCGACGGTCTATCGTCGGCCGTCGCGGTACTTGGGTCGGAGAAGGGTCTGCGACTGATCGAAAACACGCCCGGCGCGGCGGCGCTGATCGTCCGCGTGGTAGACGGAAAAGCGCAGGTCTTCCAGTCGCGGAGATGGAAAGAGCTTCTGAGGAAATAGGAGGTCTGCGTTTTTCAGTAGTAGGCACACTCCGTGTGCCGTACACAAATACGCCAATCATTCGTTGAGGGAAATCCCGAAAAGTAATACCTTCCAGACAGACGGCACACGGAGTGTGCCTGCTACTTTCCGAAAGAACGTTGATCTATTCGATGTCCGAAGGTACACTGCTAATAGGAAAAAGGAGGAAGGTTTGCCATGACTTACCGCGGTCACATCGAAAACGGCTTGGTTGTGTTTGACGAACAAGTCGTGTTGGCAGAAGGTACCGAAGTGCGAGTGGAACCTTTGCCGCAATGTCGGCCTACGCTTGCCGAACGATTCGGCGACGTGATCGGCTGCGTTTCAGACTTGCCACAAGATATGGCCGAGAACCACGATCACTACATCCACGGGACACCCAAGCAATGAAGCGTGTCTTCGCGGATACGTTCTACTTTTTGGCGATTCTCAACGCCAAGGACGCGGCGTGCAAGTACGCCGGCTAAACGGCGAACCTCGGCGTCACTCGTCGGCGTACACCCGCGTGCTCTCTTCCTTGGTCACGGGGGTTTGCATGTCGTCGGTCTTTAGTTGGACGCGGATGCGGAGGTCGCCGGGGCGGAGGGCCTTCACCCGGACGCGGTAGAACGTCTCGGCTTTGGGGGCCAGTTGGGCAAGCCCTTCAAAGAAGACCCGGTTTCCGTCCAGGGCGTGACGGGTGGGGCCTTCGGCGGCCACCGGCTGTAGCTCAGGCGGCAACAGAACCGCAAGCTGCACGTTCGTGGCTGCCTTCGATCCCTGATTCACCACCCGGATTTCGTAGGTGGTCTCGCTGCCCGAACCGATCGGATCGATCCGGTCGGCCACTTGGAAGAGTATCGCCGCGATGCCCTCGATCAGCACCGGCTGGTCCTTCTCCGCGACCAGTCCCTTGTCCGCCGTGCCGCGGAGCCGGATGGCGTGCCGGCCGGCCTCGACCGGCATGGTAACCAACTCGACGCTGCCGACCTCTTTGGCCGGGAGCTTTTCGAGCCGCCAGTGTACGGTACGCGTCGACTCCTCGTAGTATCCGGCGTTGTTGGCGCTGACGAACTTCAGCCCGGCCGGCAAGGAGGCCACCAACTCGACCTGTTCGGCCGCCGCCGTGCCGGGGTTGGCCACCGACAACTGATACGTGGCCTGACGTTCCAGGTATCGACGCTTCGGGCCTTTCAAGGCAACGTCCAACTGCGGGGCGATAACCTCCAACTCACACTTGTCCTCGACGCGGAGATTGCCGTCGCCCCGGGCGGTCAGCAGGTTGACGGCCATGCCGGGCCGATTGGCCACCAGCGGCAGGTCCAGCTTGCGGCTCTCGCCCGGCTTCAGATCGCCAATCGTATACTCCAACTCGTTGCCGGCGGGATGATGCAAACCGGCCGGAATGCGCTCCTCCAGCACCACGCCGGTCGCCACGCCCGTCCCCGGATTGGAAATCACGATCGAAAGCGTAAGCTGATCGCCGATCAGCACCTTCGAGGGCACGGTGGTCTCGATGGCCAACAGCGGCCGGGTGGCGATGCTGCGGGCAGTCGCGTCGGCGCCAAAGTGGACCGTGGCCACGCTGCCGATCTCGCCCTCGGTCGTGGGCATAAGCTGCATCTCGACGACCAATTCCTCGCCGGGCCGGATGGTCCCCAGCGTCCAGACCAACTCGCCGCGAGTGCCGCGTTTCGCTTGCGGCTTTGTGCTCAACAGCCGCGTTCCCCTCGGCACCTGATCGCGTATCTCGACGTCGCAGGCGGGAGCCTGGCCGATGTTGCGGACCACGACGCGGAAGACCGCCGGCTTGCCGACTTGTATCTCTTTCGGTGCCGATTTTTGGATCGTCAACTGCGGGCTTTGGATGCCTTCGAGCCGCGGATCGCCCGGCTGTCCGGTCCCTTCGTTCGCCAATGGCGCCTGGTCGGCAAAGCCGCGCCGCGGCGACATTACCACCGGACTTTGATTGCTTTCGCCGATCGGCGTCGGATTGGCCGGCACGGCGAACGGATCGGCCTGAAACGGCGCCGGTTCCCGGTCTTCTGAAACGGCAACCGCCGCGGCCGGAGGAATTGAATAGCGGTCGCCGCCGCGATTGGCAAGCCGATCACGCCCGGCCGACGGGGCGGAGTAACGATCTTCTACCGGCCGAACGGTATTGACCGGCGCCAGGACCGGCCCGGACGAGACGGGTTCCTCGGCCGATGTCGGCGTCGCCGGATATCGGTTGCGAAGTCCAAACGGATCGGACGTCGGACGGCTTAATCCCGGTTCAGCGTCTGGTATGTCCGACGAAGGCGGCTGCGTTGCCGGCGCGCGTAACGGATTTACGCTCCGCTCGGGCGAAGCCGGCGCCGGAGACGAATAATCCGAAGCAACGGCCATCGAACCGGCGGTGGATTGCTCCTCCACCAATGCTCCGCCGCGTTGGGCCTGCGCGATGGCGATCCAGCCCAGTAGGAATAAACCACCCAACGCACCAACGCGAATCAACAGTGATTTCATAGCGTGTCCCCTTGCAGGGGGGGTTTGATCCGTTGAAAAGATTCCCGTGACGATACAATCGGCCGGGTTAGTACCAAATTCCGCCAAACTGGGGAAGGCCAGTTTTTGCGGAAGACGGAAATCTCTGAAAAGAAGTAACCGGCTTGCCGGAGCACCCCTGGTGAAGTTCATTCAAACAGTCGCGTTTGTCTCTCCTTCTCCGCGAACTGGCGATGGATAAATTGGCTAAACAACGGGACCGCAAAGCAGTACTTCCCATGCCGGTTTTTGTAGATCAGACCTTTTCCGATAAGTTTCGGTAGAGATTGACTCACATCCCCATATACAAAAGGTTTGCCCGTCGATTTTTGGGAGACTTCGACAATCTCACTGATGGTGAATTCGTCGTCCGCATGTTCAAGCCGGGCAATGCAGTACAGCAGTTCCCTTTGTCGGTCCGTCACCTTTTCCCATCTTCCAGCGAAGAAGTCGGAATCCAGCTTTCGGATTATCGCATCAATGGGAATGGTTGCATCTTCCGGATTGGATAGCAGATGGTCGAACGTTTCCCGGCAAATGAACTGAATGAAATAGGGATAGCCGTCGGAAATTTTAGTGATCTCCTGGACGCTCGCCGGAGTAAATCGCCATCGGCTGGTCTTAATCGGCTGTTCTATCGCCTCCTGTGACGCCTGTTTGGATAGTCGCCCAATTTCAAGAATAGCGAACATTCTCTCCGCATACGTGCGAGACTCCACGAGTTTAGGAAACAAAGTAGGCAGACCGGTCAAGAGCAAAAGAAATCTGACGCCTTTTCGTTGAAGCGATTGAAAGGTTTCCAGAAGAATAGCAAGCGGATATTGCCCCTTGTCTTCTCTGTCTCGAACCACCTGGGCTTCATCGTAGGCAAATACAATGCCCTTTGCGTCTCTTGCGTTCGCAACTTTCCACACAAACTCCAATGTGGCCTTCAGCTTGTCCACCGTAAGCCCGGGTTGCGACTCGAAATACGTCATCAAGAACTCGAACGACAGCGATTGCTTGCTCCGCGGACCGATGTCAAACCCGAAGGTTCCATCTGGAGCCGCTATCGAAAGGCTTGAAGTAAACACGCTCAGGTCGGTCAGCAGCCGAACACAGAGATTCCCTTCGCTGAGAAAGGATGACTCCGCAAAATCAGAACCGATCCACACCCAACCTTTTTCTTGGGCCATTGGCTTGAATCGGTCATCCATAAGAACGGTTTTTCCCGTTCCCCTCAGGCCGGTTAATATCACATTTTTGAGAATTTCCTTCTGGGAAAGAAATTTTTGGAAGGCTTCGATCTCTTGTTCGCGACCCGCCAAATATGGCGGCGAATGACCAGCCCCTGGTGCATACGGGTTGAGTGGTTCCTTTCCCATTTACCGATCCCCCATAAATCAAATTTTAACCCATAGCATTGCCCGCCATGATATTATATGGATAAATAATATTATGTCAATGGATGCCAGGAGATGTTTTTGTCCGGGGGGGCTCCCAACAACCCTTCACTCCAAGCGATCGAGAAACGACGTCAGGGCTTCGTAGTACTCCGCGCTTTGCGGATCGTTGTGATCGCCGCCGGCAATGGGGACGAACTGCTTCGGCTGATTGGCTGCGTCGAACAACCGGCAACCGATCTTATATGGAATGAGCCGATCCGCCGTGCCGTGGCTCTGTAGCAGTGGACCGTGGTAGGTGGCGATTTTTTCGGCGGAGTTGAGCTTGGTCTGCACCAACAAATGAAGGGGCAGCAGAGGATACATCGTCTTGGCCACGTCGGGGATGGAGGTGAAAGTGCTTTCGAGCACCAGGGCGCGTGCCCCGTCGCGGGCGGCCATATCGACGGCCACGGCGCCACCCAACGACCGGCCCATCAGGACGATCTGGTTTTCGGCGATCCCCTCTCGGCCGGCCAGCCAAGCGCGGGCTGCTCGTGCATCGGCCAACACACCAGACTCGTTGGGCTTCCCTTCGCTCCTGCCGAAACCACGATAATCAAAGATCATCACCGTCGCACCGACGCGGTCGTGAAGGATTTGCAACAAGCCGGCCCGGTCGGACAGGTTGCCCGCGTTTCCGTGACAAAACAGTATTGCAGCACGGGGACGTTCGTGCGGAACGTACCAGCCGTGCAATCGCGTACCGTCGGCGGAAGTGAACCAGGCGTCCTCGAAGTGCAGCCCTGCCGGCCGCCAATTGCCCTCGGGATAGCGGGATGGAAAGAAGATCAACGACCGCTCCAATCCGCCAAGTGGATTGAGTTTCGATTCGCGGAATGGCGTGCTGGATTGCCGCGTTGCCGACGAGTGATTTTCTGGCATCGGACCGCGGCACCCCATCGGCAAGAAAACGCACGCCATTGTCAAGGCAAACCAATAGTGGCGTCCCATGGAGTTTTCCTTATCGCTTGTCCTCCGGTCCGAATCGACCGCGGTACTCCTCGGCGGGGTATTTTTGCTCGTTCTTTGCCATCTTGCGGCGGATCGCCGTCGAGAGGTCGAGCCGCAACTCATTGGCCATCGCCAGGGCGTAGCAGAGCACGTCGGCCAATTCGTCGGCGACGGTTTCCAGCCGCTGCGGGTCGTCCCCTATTTGACGCGACTGCTCGGCCGAAATCCACTGGAAATGCTCCATCAACTCGGCCGATTCGATGGCCATCGACATGGCCAGATTCTTCGGCGCGTGGAACTGGCGCCAATCGCGTCGGTCGACAAAGTCGTCGATCAGCCGTTTCAAGTCGTCAATCGTGGTTGTGGAGTCGGACATTTTGTAGAGAGGAGGGAAGAGAAAAGAGAGAGGAGAGAAAAGGGAAGATTTCAGGAGTATGCCGCTTGTTTAGCCCCGGCGTCCACGCCGGGACCAAATGGCCTTGTTACCGCTGTGTTGTGCCCCCGGCGTGGACGCCGGGGCTAAACGAGTATTTTCCTGAAATCAAGCATGGTCATTTATTAAGCCGTGCTGTCCGTTTCCCTCTTCTCTCCTCTCTCTTCCCTTTTCTTTCCTCACTCGAACCCCGGCAGCAGCCGCATTTGCACCGGTGGGTTGACGCGCTCGCGGTAACGACGACGATATCCCTCGGTGACGTTAAGCAGCAGTTCCAAGATGAGCAGATCTGCCCGGTTTATTACGTGCCGCGTACTCCGCGAGCCTAAACCGTGGATCAACTCCTCCAACACTTGCAGGTGAAGCTGCATTGTCTGCCGGGCGGTCACCCCCGCGACGACCAGCAGTTCGGCCAGGCATCGCAGTTCGTCGGCCAGATTGCCCGAACCCATGATCACGTAAGTACGCAGCAATTCGCGGTAATGGTCGATCAATTCGACGGACAGGAAGTGCGTGGCCGACAACTCGCTTGGACGGCCGTCGTCCGTGGTTTCCGGTTCCTCCAACAGCGCCCGCTGTTGTCGCAGCAGTTCGGCGGCCTCGTCGTGTTCGCGTTGCAACCGGGTCTGTTCGGCCAGATTCAACCGCTGATTTTCGCGGACCAGTTGGTGCCGCTCGACCGCCCGGGCAATGACCCAAATTAGGTTCCGCGTGGTGGCGGTGTGTACGCAGAGGTAGCCGTCGGCGCCGACTTCGTGGCACAGAACGGCCATCTCCTGCTCGCTTTGTGTACCCAGCACGATGATCGGCTCGTCGGCCCCGCCGGCCCGATAGCCCTCGACCAGATCCAAGGCGTTTAGCGCGTCGGGCTGATGGCTGACCAATACGGCGTCGAAGTTCTCGTCGCGCAGCCGTGCCAGGCCGGCAGCCGTGCCCACGGCCTCTTCCAACTCGACCTGCGCGGCGCTGTCGGCGGCGAAGGCATCGGCCAGCCAGCCGCCGGTCCGTTGCCGAGTGGCGATGTACAAGACCCTCATCAGGCAGGGCATTCGTCGCCATGCCGCCGCGCCGACGCCGGTGGCCGAGGCCATTTCGGATAGCAATGCGACCATGAGTTACCTGTCCCGCTGCTTGCGGCAATCCTTGCCGGGCCGACGGCGCGACCGTTACTGAAATCTAATATCCGCGGGGCGGTACTTTAGCGAAGCACGCTCGGCAGGTCAAGCTCGGGTATTGCCACCCCCGAAAAACATGCCACAATGCCATTTGGCGGCTAATTGGCTCCGACAAGGCGACTCTTTCCACCAAAAAGGAGGGGGGCGACCAGTAGGCCGGGTCGTGACCCGGCACTGCGAACGATCGCCGGGTTGCAACCCGGCCTACTTCTACTTCTAAATAACGGCATCGGCATGACAAAAATCGCTTACCTCGACTGCGGTAGCGGCATCAGCGGCGACATGACCATCGCTGCGCTGATCGACGTCGGCGTCGGTCTGGACAACCTGAACAAGGCGCTTGGCTCGCTCGGCCTGCCGGGCCTGGAACTGAGGGCCGTCGAGGTGAAAAGACGCGGCTTTCGCGCTCTACGAGTTACCGTCGAAGCCGAGCCGGAACACACGTATCGCGACTGGCAGCAAATAAAGGCACTGATCGGCTCCGGTAGTTTGACGGATAGACAAAAAGACCTCGCCCTGCGCATCTTCAACGTCCTGGCCAAGGCCGAGGCGCGGGTTCACGGCATCCCGATCGAAAAGGTCCATTTCCACGAGGTCGGGGCCATCGACTCGATAGCCGACATCATCGGCGCCGCCGTCGGATGGGATCTGCTCGGGGTCGACCGCGTAGTGGTCTCGCCGGTGCCGACCGGATTCGGCAAAATCAGAATTGCGCATGGCGAGTGCAGCATCCCCGCCCCCGCCACGGCCGAACTGCTCCGCGGCGTGCCGCTGGCCGAATCGTCGATCAAACACGAACTGACCACGCCGACCGGCGCCGCTATCCTGGTCGCGGTGGCCGACTCGTTCGGCCCCGTCCCGGCAATGAAGATCAAACGGATCGGCTACGGGGCCGGGCAACGAGATTTCCCCCAGCGGCCGAACATCCTACGCCTGCTGGTCGGCGAGGCGGTGGAAGACGCGAAGCACGACGCCGAGGACGTGTGCGTGCTGGAAACCAATCTCGACGACGAGCGGGGCGAGATCGTCGCATATTGCATTTCGCGGCTCTGGCAGTCCGGCGCGTTGGACGTCTACACCACGGCCATCGGCATGAAAAAGGACCGTCCGGCAGTGAAGATCACGGTCGTCTGCCGGCCCGGCGACGCGGCGCTCGTCGAAGACGTTCTGTTCGCCGAGACGACCACCCTCGGCATTCGGCGTTGGTCGGCCGCGCGGAGCATCCTCCGCCGCGAACCGCACACGGTCGAGACCCCTTGGGGTCCGGTCGAGGGCAAGGTTGGCTGGCGCCGCGACGGCTTGCCCCGGTTCGCCCCCGAGTACGAGTCTTGTCGTCGCGTGGCAATGGAGCACGACGTTCCGTTGCGCGACGTGTACGAAGCGGCCGGCAAGGCGTTTGATGAGGAGAGAGAAGAGGGAGGAGAAAAGAGAGAGGGGAGAAGAGAAGTGTAGCGGCCGGGCTTGCCCGGCGCGGCGGAATGACCCCGGCGGCACAACCTCGTTCCCACGCGGAGCGTAGGAACGAGGTTGCTCCACTAGCCACTGACCACTATCCACTAATATGTCCCAAATAATTCGCTTTTCCGTTTCCCTGGAAGACGACCTGCTCGAGCAGTTCGACCGTTACTGCAAGCAAGAGAAGTTTGCCACCCGCAGCGAGGCGATCCGGCAACTGTTGCGGGATACGCTCACGAAACAGGCGTGGGCCGAGGAGTCGCGCGACGCCGCCGGTACGCTGACGCTGGTCTACGACCACCACCGCCCGCAGTTGCGCGATCAACTAATGGACATCCAGCACGAGAACACGGACCTGATCGTCTCGACGCTGCACTCTCATCTGACGCACGATCTTTGTCTGGAGGTGATCGTATTGCGAGGCCCCTCGTCTCGGCTCCAAGAGATCGCCTCCCGGTTGCGCGGGCTGAAGGGGATTTTCAAGGGGGAGTTGGTCATAGCCAACGCCGAGCGGTAGTTGGGTTGCCCGCGGGGGGCAATGTGCCTACAATGACGCCTGCCTCTAACAGCTCGGATTTGGGAGTTTGGGTGCCACTGCTGGCTTGTCCAGCAGTGTTTTCCCGAGAGTTTTCCCCATGCACTGCTGGGCAAGCCAGCAGTGGCACCCTTTTTCAACAGGCTGCTAAAGCCCCCATTTTGCCCGCATAAATGTCAGACCGCACTACCAACGTCGCCGTGCTGGGATCGACCGGGAGCATCGGTCGGAGCACCTTGGAGGTGATCGCCGCTTCCAACGGGTCGATGCGGGCGGTGGCCCTGTCGGCATACGCAAACACGGAACTGCTCCTCGAACAGGCGCGCTCCGTTGGCCCCAGGGCAATCGCCGTGACCGATCCGGCGGCGGCCGAGCGGCAGGATTGGGCCGCGCTGCCAAAAGATATCGAATTGCTCGTCGGGGTCGAGGGGGTTTTGCGGCTCGTGGCCGACCAGGGCGTGGACATCGTCGTTTCGGCCATCGTCGGCAGCGCCGGACTGCGGAGCACCTGGGCGGCGTTGGAGGCGGGAAAGACCGTCGCGCTGGCCAACAAGGAGAGCCTCGTGGTCGGCGGGCCGCTGATGACACAACTCGCACGGCAAAAAAACGCGAAAATTATCCCCGTCGATAGCGAACACAGCGCCGTGTTTCAGGCCTTGCAGGCAGGGCGGCGGGAGGAAGTCCGACGGGTGGTGCTTACCGCCAGCGGCGGGCCGTTCCGAACCTTTACCCCGGAACAATTGGCACAAGTCACCGTGGCCGACGCCCTGGCCCATCCGACTTGGGCGATGGGGCCGAAAATAACGGTCGATTCGGCCACGCTGATGAACAAGGCCCTGGAGATAATCGAGGCCCGATGGCTGTTCGATCTGCGTGCCGACCAGATTTCCGTGGTGATTCACCCGCAGTCGATCGTCCATTCGATGGTAGAATATATGGACGGTTCGGTCATTGCCCAGCTTAGCCCGCCGGACATGAAGCTGCCGATCCAGTACGCATTGACTTGGCCGCATCGTCGGGAGGGTGTGGCGGCGAAGCTGGATTGGGGCCGTGCGATGGAGTTGCGTTTCGAGCCGCCCGACTTCGAGCGGTTCGACGCGCTGCGGTTGGGGCTGGAGGCGGCCGCGGCCGGAGGGACCGCCGGTGCGGTCATCAACGGGGCGAACGAGGCCGCCGTGGCCGAGTTCCTCGCAGGCCGGTTGGGGTTCCACCAGATCGTGCCCGCCTGCCGAAGCGTCTTGCAAAACCATAATTTCAATCCCAATCCCAGTCTGGAGCAGGCGCTCGAGGCCGACGGTTGGGCACGCCAGGAGGTGCTGCGTTGGAGTATGCAATCGGTTTGACCGTCGTGATTCTGTTGGGCGCCTTCGGGCTGGGCTTCGTGATCTTCGTCCACGAGTTGGGCCACTTCCTGGTCGCAAAGTTCTGCGGCGTGAAGTGCGAGAAGTTCTATTTAGGTTTCGACATCGCCGGGCTGAAAATCTGCAAGTTCCGCTGGGGCGAGACCGAGTACGGCATCGGCATCCTCCCCTTGGGCGGATACGTCAAAATGCTCGGCCAGGAAGACAACCCCGCTAAAATCCGCGAGGAGATGGAACGGGCGAAGCAGGGGGGCGAGGGGCAAGGGCTGGCCGCTTCAGCGGCCAGTGAAGAGAGATCAGAGGTCAGAGGTCAGGGATCAGAGGTCGGAAAATCAGAAAATCCCGAATCCCTCGTCCCTCATCCCTCACCCCTCGCCCCTACTTATGATCCCCGCAGCTTCCTGGCCCAAAGCGTGCCGAAACGGATGGCCATCATTTCGGCGGGCGTGATTATGAATTTGATCTTCGCCTTCCTGATGGCGGTGGCGGCGTTCTGGATCGGAGTCGAACAGATACCTTGCATCCTTGGCGGTGTATTACCGGGCGAGGCTGCTTGGCAAGCCGACCTGCGGCCGGGCGACGAAATCCTCAAAATCGCCGGCAAAAAAATGCATCAGTTCCGCGATCTGCAAACCGCCATCTCGCTTGGCGACACTGAGGAAGGCGAGAATGTGTCCCTGCTGGTCCGCCGGCCGGGAGTCGAAGAACCCTTTACCGTGATGGTCAAACCGGCCCGCTCAGGCAACGCCCTAGCCGCAAGGATCGGCGTCGGCAACGGCTATACTACGCGGCTGATGGAGAATCGGGATACGTGGCTCGTGCAGGAGTGGCATCCCGTGTTTCCCGGCTCGGCGGCCGATCGGGCGAAACCGCCGCTGCGCAACGGCGATAAAATCGTGCAAATCGACGGTGTGCCGATCGACAATTTCGCCCAAATCGCGGTCGAATTGGCGCGAAAGGTTGACGTGCCGATTAAAGTCACTGTGGAACGTGCCGTGGTAGGCACGGATGGCAAACCGACCGGCAATACGAAGCGAGTGACCGCAGTCGTGCCGCCCAACCCGATGCGTGATCTGGGCATGGTCATGAAGATGGGCAAAGTCAAGGCGGTTCAGGTCAATTCGCCCGCCGCGGGCGCGGAAATCGTGCCCGGCGATAAAATCCAAGACCCGGCCGGCGATCCGATGCTTCTGCCCGATTGGCTGCGGCAGCGCGCCGGCGAAACTGTCGATCTGACAATCCAACATGAGGGTGCCAAATCGCCGAACACCGTTCCGGTACGGCTGCGTTGGCCGATCGATTTCCATGCTTTGGGTGCAGTCATGTTCAGCAGCCCCGTGGCGTCGTCGTCCTTGGGGGTGGCCTATCAAATTCTCAATCAGGTTGATCGCGTTATCGAGGGGAGTCCCGCCGCGGTGGCCGGCCTGCGACCGGGAGACCTGATAACGAAGGCGACGTTTATCCCACCCGACGATGAGACGCTCGAAAAGTTGGGACTTGAAGACCAGAAGGAAAACTCGTTGAAGTTCTCCGATAAAATGCTGAATTGGGCGACGATGATGAGTGTGATGCAAAATCTCGCGCCCGGCACAAAAGTCAAATTTACGTTCCTCAGGCAAGGCAAAGAGGAGAAAGCACCCGAGATTACGCCTGTCGAATCCGGCAACTGGTTCAACCCGGATCGCGGATTTCGCTTCGAGCCGATCACCTTCGAGCGGAAGGCGGATTCGTTCGGCAACGCCCTTGCCCTGGGCGGACAAGAGACGCTCGAGGCGTTGACGATCGTCTTTCGCAGCATGAAGAAGCTCAGCACCAATCAAGTCTCGCTACGGGCCCTGGCCGGACCAATTACGATCGTCAAAATGATCCTGCGGATGGCGGACGAGGGAACCGCCAAGCTGCTGTTGTTCCTTACGTTGCTGAGCGCCAATCTCGCGGTAATCAACTTCCTGCCCATCCCGGTGCTGGACGGCGGACATTTCGTCCTGCTTGCCTATGAGGGCATACGCGGCAAGCCCGCCAACGAACACGTCCAAACCGTGTTGGCCTACATCGGCCTGGCCCTGATCCTGGCGCTGATGGCATGGGTCGTGGGCCTCGACCTCGGCCTGATCTCGCGGCAGGGGTAGCATGGAGAAAACTTGGTGGGTCTGCGCTACGCTTGACCCACCCTACTTTCTTGCGCCACCCTGCTTTCCAATCCCATGCTGTTCTTTTCTTGCTCGAACAGTTCCTTCACCGACGGGCGGACCAGGACGATGATCGTAAACACACCCAGCACCGTGCCGAAGGGGATGAAAACGCACAGAATGGCGGCCATCACCAGACAGAAGGTGTAGCGCCTGTGTCGGACGAGGTTCCGCCCGGCAATGCACACGCACACCGCCACCGTCCATCCCGCCAGGATGAAGAAGCCCGCAAAAGCGACAAAGAACGCGCCGACAAACCGCGCTCTCTCCATGTCGCCATGCATGTCGCCATGCATCTCGCCTTCCTTCATGCTCGGGTTGAACAGTAGCAGTAGACCAATGACGAGGTGGATGATTGGAAAGCAAGCGAACAGCGCCGCCAGTGCCCCCACGACGTAGTGAAAGATCGACAGCAGCCGCAGGTGTTCGAGATCCTGGTTCATGGCGTCCTCCGTTGAAATACGCCTCTATTTTGACAAAGGATGGGGATACGTCAATACAATCGCTCTTGCCATTTTCCCCCCGCCGAGGTATGGTAATCATCGTAAACGGCGGCGAAACCAACGAGGAGCGACCATGCCGGTTCACTTGCAGCGGGAAATCGAGCGACTCAAGAAAGACATCCTCGCCCTGTGCGCGATCGTCGAGGAACAGGTGCAGAACGCGGTCCAGGCACTGTTGGAGCGGGACGTCGATCTGGCCAAAAACGTCGAGGGGCGCGACGAGGAAATCGACCGCCGCGAGGTCGAGGTCGAGGAAGAATGTCTGAAAATCCTTGCCCTCCACCAGCCGGTGGCCATCGACCTGCGGTTCATCGTCTCGGCGTTGAAGATCAACAACGATCTGGAGCGGATCGGCGATCTGGCGGTGAACGTGGCGAAAAAAGCCGTCTCCTTCGCCGCTGAATCGCCGATGGAAATCGCCTTCGACATCGCCGGCATGTGGCGGAAGACCCAATCGATGCTCCGCGACAGCATTGACGCGCTGGTGAACCTCAACAGTTCCCTGGCTGCCGATGTCTGCGCCCGCGACGACGAAGTGGACCGGATCAAGCGCGAGATACGTGTCGGGATTGAGGAGCAGATCCGCCGCGAGCCGGACAAAGTTCGCCCCTTGCTGCGGCTGCTGGCCGTCTCCCGCAACCTCGAGCGGATCGCCGACTGCGCCACGAACATCGCCGAGGACGTGATCTACATGGCCGAGGGGCGCATCGTCCGGCACAACAAATTGGATTTTTAACCGGCCGCTTCTTGACTCCCAACATTCTTGGATCATGCCCGATAAATCAATCGAACAACTGGCGATCGACACCATTCGGACCCTTTCGATGGACGCCGTCCAGGCGGCCGGCAGCGGTCACCCCGGCACACCCATGGCCCTGGCCCCGGCGGCCTACGTGCTCTGGAACGAAGTGCTCCGCTACGATCCAGCCCAGCCGGTCTGGCCCAACCGCGACCGCTTCGTCCTCTCCTGCGGACACGCCTCGGCGCTGCTCTACGCCGCGCTGCACTTGGCGGGTGTAAAGCAGTTGGACGACGACGGCCGGCCGACCGGCGAGCCGGCGGTTTCGCTGGACGACCTGCGCCGGTTTCGGCAGTTGCACGGCCGTTGCCCCGGCCATCCCGAGTTCGGACATACCAGCGGCGTGGAGACCACCACCGGCCCGCTCGGCCAAGGGATCGGCAACAGCGTGGGAATGGCCGTCGCCTCCCGTTGGCTGGCCGCGCGATACAACCGGCCGGACTTCGATCTGTTCGACTTCAACGTTTATGCGCTGTGCAGCGACGGCGATTTGATGGAGGGCGTCGGCGGCGAGGCCGCGTCGCTGGCCGGACACCTCAAGCTATCGAACCTCTGTTGGATCTACGACGACAACCATATCACCATCGAGGGCGACACCCGCCTGAGCTTCAGCGAGCACGTGGCCGTGCGCTTCGCCGGTTACGGCTGGAACGTCGTCCGAGTTTCGGACATCAACTCGCTCGACTCGCTGCGCAACGCCATCCGCTTGTTCCGCGAGTCGAGGCCGGCGTCGGAGGACTCGCTGCCGACCGCCCTGGCACACTCCTTGCAGCGGGTGACGCTGGACGACTTGTGCGAACAGTTTACACCCGGCCGGCCCACGTTGATTATCGCCCGCAGCGTCATCGGTTTCGGCTCGCCGAACAAGGCGGACAGCCACGACGCCCACGGATCGCCGCTGGGCGACGAGGAAATCAGACTTACCAAAGCCGTCTACGGCTGGCCGGAGAATGAAAAATTCCTCGTGCCAGACGAAGTACGAAAACACTTCGCCACGGGAATCGGAGAGCGGGGCAAAAAGCTGTACGCCGATTGGACCGCGAAGTTCGACCAATACAAAGCCAAGTATCCCGAGCAGGCCGCCGAGTTGGAGCGGATCGGGCGGCGCGACTTGCCCGACGGATGGGACGCCGACGTCCAGCAGTTCCCCGCCGACGCAAAGGGGATGGCCAGCCGGGCATCGTCGGGAAAGGTGCTCAATCAGATAGCGACGCACGTGCCGTGGCTGTTGGGCGGCTCGGCCGATCTGGCGCCGTCGAACAATTCCCTGCTGAAGTTCGACGGGGCCGGTGACTTCCAGGCCGATAACTACGCCGGGCGAAACTTCCACTTCGGAATCCGCGAGCACGCAATGGGCACGGTCTGCAACGGAATGGCGCTCTGCGGACTGCGAGCCTACGGGGCCACCTTCTTCGTCTTCTCCGACTACATGCGTCCCTCGATCCGATTGGCCGCGCTGATGGGGCTGCCCGTGTTCTACATCTTCACGCACGACTCGATCGGCGTCGGCGAGGACGGACCGACGCATCAGCCGGTCGAGCATCTGGCGGCGCTCAGGGCGATTCCCAACCTGCTGGTGTTCCGCCCGGCCGACGCCAACGAAGTGGCCGAGGCATACAAGGTCGTCCTGCCGTTGAAAAACCAACCGGCCGCGCTGGTGCTGACGCGCCAGAACCTGCCCACGCTCGACCGCGCGAAGTACGCCCCGGCCGACGGATTGCACCGCGGCGGCTACGTCCTGGCCGACTCTTCCGACGGACGGCCGGAAGTGATCCTGATCGGCACCGGCAGCGAGGTGTCGCTGTGCGTGGCCGCCCACGAAAAGTTGCTGGCCGAGGGCGTCAAGGCGCGTGTGGTGAGCATGCCCTGCTGGGAGTTGTTCGACGCCCAACCGGCCGAGTACCGCGAGGCGGTCCTGCCGCCGGATGTAACGCGCCGGGTGGCCGTCGAGTTGGGAATCGAGCAGGGCTGGGGAAAGTACATCGGCCCCGACGGGACGTTTATCGGCATGTCCACCTTCGGCGCATCCGCGCCGGCCGCCACGCTGCTGAAGCACTTCGGCATCACGGTCGAGAACGTCGTATCCGCCGCGAAGGGATTATAAAGCCGCGACCGCTGGTCGCGCCCGGCGATCTTTAGTATCAATATATCTGGTTCCCATGCTCCGCGTGGGAACCCACGTTTCCCGACGCTCTGCGTCGATGGCGGCGACGCGGAGCGTCGCGGACAGTGCGTTCCCACGGAGGACCGTGGGAACCAGGACTTTGCGTTCATCCACCGGCCAACTTCTTGCCTAAGTGGCGGGCCTTGCGAATCGCCTTTTCCGTCAGCGGCTGCTTCTGCTGCGTGGCGGCAAAGCCGACAAACAGCACGCCAACGGTCCGCCCGCCGAGCAACCCGGCGGCGCTTTTCATCAGGCCCAACATCCGCGTGAACAAGCGGGCAATGAAGGCGGGCGCTGCCGAAGACGCGACCAGAACGGCGAGTTTCGGTTTTTCCGTGTTTCGTGCTCTGGGAAACTTCCCTCCCCAAGGCCAATAGGAAAAACAAACAAGCCGCTCGATAAACCGCTTCATCACGGCCGTTACCGTCCAGAAGTTCATGGGCGAGGCGAGCACGATGGCGTCCGAACGGTCGATCTCGTCGAGGATCGAGTCCATGTCGTCGATCAACAGACATTCACCCCGCTTGATCCCCTCCTGTTGCGTACAGGATCGACAGTTCGTGCAAAACTCGATGTGCTTGTCGATCAGGTGGATTTTCATCGTTTCCGCACCCGCTTCCCGGGCCGAAGCGAGTATCTCATCGACCGCCGTGTCGATCACTCCGCCTTTACGGTAGGTGCCGACAATCGCCGTCACTGTCACGCGCTCGTTCATGTTGCTCTTCGCAATCACCTCAGGCGGCAGTTCGTCCATATCGAGATCACTTAACAAAAGGGATCCCCAAGTCCTTGCAGATTTTCCGGGCAAGTTGATCCCGGATTTCCGTGTGCCTGGGGACGGAAGAACGTTTGTTTTGCGCGGGATTCAACCACCATGAATGGCTGTCGCCTTCCCGCAGCAAGAAACACTCATGCTTGCGCAAATGCTTCAATAATTTGGTGCGCTTCATACGCTGAGCGATACCTCAGTATAGCCTGGGGCAGCCGACTGAATCGCCTCTTCTCGATTGAATTCGAGGGCCTCTTTCAGCGTTGTTCGGAGGCTCTCCAGAAGCTCTTCTCGCGTCTTTTCTTGGCAATTGACGCCGGGAATCTCTTCGATCCAGCCGATCCACCAGTCGCCATCTTGTTTTGTTATCGCAGTGTACGTGTTTGCCATCGGTAAACCTCCTCTATTAGTATCCGCTTGATCGCGGGGTTTGTCAAACCCGATGGGGGGCGGTTTCTGTTTCCCGGTATTGTGCCAGTGCGTTCAGAAGCGCCGCGATCATCTCCTCGGTGTGGCCGGCGGTGAGACTGATTCGTAGAAGCGCCTCGCCTTCGGGCACGGTCGGCGGACGAATTGCCGGCACGAACAATCCGCGCTCGAGAAGTTTCGCCGACAACGCCGTCGCACGACGCGGATCGCCGACGATAACCGGAACGATCTGGCTCGCCGAGGCGCCGGTGTTCCAGCCTTGACTGCGCAGTTTTTCGCGCAGCGCTTGCCCGCGGGCCAACAGCGCTTCGCGCCGTTGCGGTTCGTCGCGCACGACGTCCAACGCCGCCAGGGCAGCGGCCGATCCGGCAACTGGAGCAGCCGTGGAAAAGACGTACGACCGGGCACGATTGACCAACCACTCGATCAGCGCCGTGCGGCCGGCGACGAACCCGCCCGAGCCGCCCAACGCCTTGCTGAGCGTGCCGACGCGTACGTGAACTCGGTCCTCGACGCCGAAGTGTTCGGCGGCGCCGCGCCCGTGGCGGCCGAAGACGCCCGTGGCGTGGGCCTCGTCCACCAGCAGCATTGCCCGATGGCGCTCGGCCAGTTCGGCCAATTCGGCCAGCGGGGCCAGATCGCCGTCCATGCTGAACAGCCCGTCGGTGACGATCAGCCGGCGGCGGCAACGCCCCGACGCCTGCAACAACTCGGCCAATCGGCGGCAATCGTTGTGAGGATAAACCCGCACGTCGGCCCGCGATAGCCGGCAGCCGTCCCAGCGGCTGGCGTGGTTCTTGCGGTCGCAGTAGACCGCGTCGCCGGGTCCGGCCAGGGCGGCGATCGTGCCCAGGTTGGCGGCGAAACCGGAAGAAAACAACAAGGCCGCTTCGGTCCCCTCGAACTCGGCCAATCGCTCCTCCAATTGCCGATGCAAGGCGGCGCGGCCGGTGACCAGGGGACTGGCCCCGCTGCCCCAACCCACGCGGACAGCGGCCTCCGCCGCGGCGTGGCTCAATCGCGGATCGGAGGCCAGGGCGAGATAGTCATTTGAGCCGAAGTTGATCAACTCCCGCCCATTGATCGACAGCCGGACGGATTGCGGGCCTGCATGGGTCGGCGGCCGGCGGCGGAGGTGTTGCCGCTCGAGCGAGGCCAGTTCGTCGTCGATCCACGACAAAGGATTCATCTGCGGCGGCGGAAATGATTGTTTTGCGAAACCGCAAGCGGCTTTTCTCCCCCGCGACCGCAGTCGCGGGGCGTTTTTCACTACCCACTACCCACTACCCACTACCCACTTCCTTCACCAGCACCCGGTTTCCACGGACGTTGACCACTTCGACCGCCGCGCCGCGTTCGATCAACTCGCCGTCGGCGATAACGTCTACCAGCTTGTCTCCGAAGCGGGCCTTTCCGCCGGGGGTGAGTTGGGTGGCGACCGTTCCCCGTTGGCCCACCAGATCGTTGTATTCGACCAGCGCCTCTCGGTGGCTGATGGTTTCGGCCTCTTCGCCCACCGGCGGTTCGAGCAGAATGTGTCCGAACAATCGCGAGCGCGGCAACCGATGTCGCAACAACACGGCTATGACAATAATTCCGATCGTCGCCCCGACAATGCTCAACAACGAGCGTTGAAGCTGTCCGAACTGATACTCGTTTTTCGGCCAGACGAACGTTTGGCTGGCCAGCACCAACGAGGCGAGCACCATCGTCCCGCCACCGAGTCCAAAGATGCCGAAGCCGGGAAGGACGAACAACTCCACCAGCAGGCAGCTAACTCCGGCGATGAAGAGCGAGGCCTCCAGCCATCCGGCGGTGCCGCCGAGGTATCGGCTCCAGAAGAAGAGTAGGAAGCAAACGGCGGCCAAAAAACCACCGATACCGACACCCGGCGAGTGTAGTTCGAGGTACAGTCCGACTCCGCCGCACAACAGCAGCAACACGGCCACGCCCGGCGAGGCCATTGCCCGAATTAAGATATCCGCCCAGCCCGGCTCGACCAGCGTCGGATCGTTTTCCAGTCCGTAGTATTTTTTGAAGCCGGCGAAGTCATCGACCACCCGGTTGGCCAAGTGGTATCGTTCGGCCCGATCGCCGTTGAGTTTCAACGGCACGCCGGGAGTCGTGACCAACGTCTCTTTTTTCCATTGTTTCGGCGCTGGCTGCTCTTGAAGCTCTTCGCCGGAGAAGTATTCCACGTCGCCCAGCCGCGTACACCGGAACACGTTGAGATTCGGATCGATCATCGCGGCCATCAGCGACCAGGAACGTCCCTTACGGGGGGCCAATTCCTTGCTTATCACTTGCCGGGCGTCGTCGATCTCCTCTTTGCTCGGCACCCCGGCGCCGGGGCCGCCGAGTTTCGCCCGCGGATGGACCACCAACTGATCGCAGGCCAGCGCGACGATCGCCGCGTCGGCGAGGGCCTCGTTGGGCACGTATGCCACCGTGCGAACGCGGCTCGGGTCCAAATCGAACGCCAGGAAGTTCGCCAACCGCATGGCATCCACCAACGATCCGCCGGGGCTGTCGATCCATAGACAGATGAAATTAACATCGTTTTTTTTGACCTGCTCCTCGATCATCAGCTGTGCCCGATTTACGGTATCGGAGCGGATCGGCCCTTCCAGACTGACGCGTACCGCGTGCCAATCTCCTTCGAGCGAGGGATCGTCCACGAGCGCCGTGGGCGGCAACTCCAGGGCATCGGCAACCCCGCGTCGGTTGTCGGCCAGATAGCTGGCAAACCCCATCCGCCGAGCGTCCTCGCCGGAGAAGACGCCCGGCTCGCCGGCCCGCTTGACCACCTCGGGCTGCTTTACGGCGCGGCGTTTTTTCAGTTCCTCCAGTCCCTCGGGCGTGACGAACTCCTGGCCCACCTCGGTCTCGACCCGCAGGACTTTGATTGCCCGGTCCAACATCCCCAGCGCCAGCGGCGTAGGCACGGTCCGTCGTCGGCCGGCGATCTCGGTATAAGCGCTTCGTTGCGTGGGCGTGATGATCTTTTCGTCGATGCCCGCCGCGCCGATCGAAGCGCTTTGGGCCATGATGATCTCCTCGCAGGCGATGACCGGCAACACGGCGTGGCCCTCGATCGGCCGGGGTAGATAGGCCGCGGTCCGCACCGCACTGAGTTCTTCGCTGGAGATGAAGCTGGCCAGGTCGTGGGCGGCGCCGAAATCGCTACCCCGGCCAAAACTCTTCTGACCCTTGGGAACGTCGAACTCGAAGACCAACACCAGCCGGGCGTTGTCCTTCTCGGCCCTTTCGATCGCCCGACGGACCATGCGCCGGGTCCGCTCAAACGTTTGCCCGGTGATCGGCAGCGGAACGTGGATAAACCGTCCGATCCGCTGCGGGGTCTTTGGTTTTGGCTCGTCTTGGGCGGTCGCTTGGCGGGCGAATCCGCAACAAAAAGCCATTATCAGCAGCGCCGCCGCACCGGCGACGATCCACCGGCCGGCAGTCGCCGATCCGTAATGTGCGTGGGAAATTGGCATGGCGAGGGAACCTCCGCTATCTGATTATATGGTTCCCGGCCGCGTCGTCAATTCGGGGGAGCGAATTTCGTACCGAGAACGCGGCGAACAAGTTTGCCGGCTAAACAACAATGTCACACTGGCGATCCGAACATTATCAAAACGCCCCGCGACTGCGCTCGCGGGGGGAGAGTGGAGTGCGTACCATCTAATCCCCGCGACCGCAGTCGCGGGGCGTTTCGCCAATCTTGTTGGCGGAACGCCTCACCGTCGCCCGTCGGTCGATGGCCGGCGGTGGGCCTGGGCCGACGGCGACTCGTCGGGGATCAGTTGCCAACCGGGGGAACAGCCGGACGGAAAGGATCTTCGTCGGTTGACGAAGGCGGACCGTTTACCATGATGTCGAAAAACTGGTATACCGTGTAGTCCTTCCCATTGGGATCAATGATCCTCAAAGCAAACGGCGACATGTCCCGCGCGGAGAAAATCAATTGTTTCATACTGCAATCCACAATGCTCCCGCGAGGATATGCCTCGAGCCAAATCTGGTCCTTGGCGTCGTGGGGCGTGATGATGCGGATGAAGTACCGTTGTTTCAGTTCTTCGGCCTTGGCGCCGAAGGGGAACGGCGAGGGCGGCTTATTACTAAACAACTTATGGAATATCGATGTAGCAAAACCAAAAGAAAGTGGTCCATCCACCAAGCGGTTTATCTGAATATCCGGCGGCAGCTTGTGCTCGATCACCTGCTTCTTAAAGGAGATATATTCAAAAATCGACTTGCCGTCGAAAATCCAATGATCCGCGCGCTGGTTGTCGATCGGCGTTTCCTTGCCGTCTTTCTCGGTCGACTCCACGCGGATCATCATCTGGTGAGGCGCGGCGTATTCGATCGTGCCGTGGTCGATATACTTGGGTTGGCCGGGCGAACCAAACACCCCATCGTATGTCCACCGCTTAAATCGGCAATGGAACGTTTTTACTTGCGAGTTCCACTGCTCCCACCGCTGGAGCGCTCGGTCAACGCTCTTTTCTTCCTCGGGAGTCAACTCGAACGGCGGGGACGATTCCGATTTCGGCGGTTGCGACCAGACGGAAGCGGTCGGCAGCAACAGCACGATCCAGGCAAGCCGGTTGCCGAGTTTCATAACGGACTCGTCCTTCTCGACCGATTCAAGACGACGATCCCCTTCCCTTACCGTCGCCCGTCGGTCGATGGCCGGCGGTGGGCCTGGGCGGACGGCGACTCGTCGGGGATCAGTTGCCAACCCTGCGGCCTGTACGGCCGGAACGGATTGCCCTTGAAAAATTTCAAGGGATCGTTCACCACGATGTTGTCGAACTGGTATGCCCGGTAGTCCTTTCCGTTGGGTTCTACGAGCCGCAGAGCAAACGGCGACATTCCCGGCATGGTGATGATGAATTGCGCGTGGTGGAAGTTGGCGGCGTCCTGCTGGAAGCGCGGATAGGCCTCGAGCCAAATCTGGTTCTTGGCGTCGCGCGGCGTGATGATGCGGATGAAGTACCGTTGTTTGAGATCCTTGGCCTCGGAGCCGAACATGAACGGCAGCGGACTGTTGGCTATCGCCTTGCCCTGAAGCTCGGGCGGCAGCTTGTGCTCGATCACCTGTTTTTTGAGCGGATCGTATTCAAAGATCGACTTGCCGTCGCAGATCCAATGCTCCGCCCGATGGTCTTCGATGGGAACTTCGCGGCCGTCTTTCTCGGTCGTTTCCAAGCGGAACAGACCCCGGTCGGGCGTGGCAAACTTGATTACGCCCGACTCGATGTACTTGGGCTGGAGCGGTTGGTTCGGCTGCGGCGTCTGAAACACAGCGTCGTAAATCCAGCGCTTGAAGCGGCAGTCGAAGGTCTTGATCTTCCGGTTGCGCTGCTCCCACAAGTTCAACACCCGGTCCACTTGGGCCTCTTGCTGGGGCGTCAGCGTGAAAGGGGGCCGAGGCGGCGCGGGGCGTTGCGCCGCGGGTGGACGCGGCGCTCGACGCTCGAGGGTCGGCAACCGCGGACGAACCGGCTGGTCCGGACCGCGCTGAGGATGCGTTTGCGCAAACGCCGCCGCCGATATTAGAGCGAAACCGAGCAGCACGATTGCGACAATGCGTGGGTACATCGCGGCACTCCTGGGAAAAATCCGTTTGAACGGCGATTGTAACAAGAATCCGGCCGTCGCCCTATGGCAGTTTTTCGTACACCGCCCGCCCGCTACACAATGATGACTAATGATTTCCCGTGGAGCAACTTACTTCGGCCGTTCGGGCGACCAGACCGGACGTTTCATCTTCGGCTTGCGGTCGCGGGCGGCCATCCGCAGCGCGGGCCGAGGGATACCGACCGGCGGCGGCTCGACGCGCCGGGCCTCGATCGCCGGAATTTGCTGCTCGGTTCGATCCAGTTCGGCGGGCGTCCAGCGGCTCGAACGGTCGCCCGACAACGCAATCTCGATCGGCATATCGTCCTGCAACTCCCGACCGTCCGCCGTTACATATCGCGTGAAAAGACGCAGCTTGTTGTGCTTCGGACGTTCGTCGGGCCAGGCCATCATCAGATGGATCGCCAGAGAAGAGCCGGCGCGACGGAACAACTCGGCGGTTTCGGCCGTCGTGTATTCCCACCGGGCAACGCAGATCGCTTTCCCCTCGGCGTCGGTAATGGCCGGATCGAGCACCACCACGCTGATCTCCGCCGGGGCATCGAGCGGGCGGCCCGCGGAGTCGCGCGGCTCGACGACCGCCATCAACCCTTGGTCGCCGTCGGCGCCGCCGCCGCTGATCCCGCCGGTCATCGTGCGATTCAAGGCGATTGTAGTCGCCTGTCGGCTGTCGCCCGACGGCCTGATCGGCGCGCCCAATAGCGGAACAACGGCCGAAACGCCGACGTTGTCCGTCCGCGCGGAAGGCGCCTCGGCGTCCTTCTCCAACGCTGGACCGGACGGTCCGCGCAAGTGTTCGGGCACGTCGGGCACCCCGGGAGGCACCAACGAGTCGGGCACTCCCTTCGACGGGCGCGAGGGCAACTCAATCGCCGGCGGAGTCGCTCCGCTCGGCGGTGCGGCCTCCGGCTCCGACGATCTCGGCCGCCAATTATCGCTGCAAGAGCTGGTATCCTCTAAGTCTTCGATCGCCCACTGCAGACGGTAGATTTCGTCTTCCTTGCGGCGCAGTTCACGCTCCAGGATGGCGACGTTCGGATCGCTCCGACATCCGGCGATTGCCGGCAAGAGCAAACCCACGACGGCGAAATGCCACGTTTTCATAAAGACCTCGCGCGTAGCGACAGGGCGCCTCCCCCCGCGGCGCGGTAGTTGTTTACTCTCGGAAAAGCAACGACGCAATAGAAATGATATTCCCGACGGTTCCAGTGGGCGGTGAACCGCTCACCCCTCACGCACTACCCACTACCCACTATCCACTACCCACTACCGACTATCCACTATCCACTATCCACTACTTTTTTAATCTGCCCCGCGTGTTCGATTACGTGATCTATCAGTCCGTATTCCAGGGCTTCCTCGGCCGACATAAAGCGGTCGCGGTCGGTGTCTTGTTCGATCTTTTCCAGCGGATGGCCGGTGTGCTTGATGAGTATGCGATTGAGCCGCTCCTTGACCTTGATGAACTCCTTGGCGTGGATGAGGATATCCTCGGCCGTGCCTTCGGCGCCGGCCAGGGGCTGATGGATCATGATCCGCGAGTTGGGCAGGGCCTTGCGCTTGCCGGCGGCGCCGGCGGCCAACAGCACGGCCCCCATCGAGGCGGCCTGACCGATGCAGTACGTCGCCACGGGACAATCGACGAACTGCATCGTGTCGTAGATGGCCAGCCCGGCGGCGATGCTCCCGCCGGGCGAGTTGATGTAAAAATGGATGTCGGTCTTGGAGTCTTCCGACTGGAGAAAGAGCATTTGCGCGACTACCGCGTTGGCCACCTCGTCGTTTATCTGCGAGCCGAGGAAGACGATGCGGTCCTTCAGCAGGCGGCTGTAGATGTCCATCGCCCGCTCTTCGCGGCCGCTCTTTTCGATGACGTAGGGTATTAAGGGCATGGTATACCGGTCGTTTGGGAATGTCGAATGTCGAAATTCAAATGTCGAAGGAATGTCGAATGCCAAAATCCAAACGTTGAATATCAAAACCCAAATGTCGGAGTCTAAATGTCGAATGTTATGTGCGTTTCGTCATTCGTCATTTGGTTTTCGTCATTCATTCGACATTTGGATTTCGTCATTCGTCATTTGTCTTCATCTTCCTCCACTTCCGCTTTATGCTTGGTGAGGATGTCGTCGACGATGCCGTATTGCTTGGCCTGTTTGGCGGTCATGTAAAAATCTCGGTCGGTGTCCTTTGCAATTTGCTCGATCGGCTGGCCGGTGTGGTCGGCGATGATCGCGTTGAGCGTTTCGCGGGTTTGGAGGATTTCCTCGGCCTGGATTTCGATGTCGGAAATCTGTCCACCCACCTGGCCGTAGGGCTGGTGGATCATCACCTTGGCGTGCGGCAGGGCGAACCGTTTGCCTTTGGCGCCGCCGGCCAGCAGCACCGCGCCCCCGCTGGCCGCCAAACCGACGCAGTACGTAGCCACCGGGCAACTGAGCACCTGCATCGTGTCGTAAATGGCTAGCGTTGCGGTAACGCTGCCGCCGGGCGAATTGATGTAAAAGTGGATGTCCTTGCGGCGGTTCTCGCTCTGCAAGTACAACAGCTTCATCACCAACTCGTTGGCGTTGCCGTCGTGGATCTCGCCTTGCAGCAGAATGACCCGATTTTCCAGCAACAGATCGCCGAGCGTCATCTGCCGCTGGCGTTGGTAGTCGCGATAAGACAAGAGCGGGTCGACGACCGCCGGCCGGTATATTTCGCTCATGGATGATCCTTCATCGACAGGTGAGGTTTAGCCCCGGCGTCCACGCCGGGAACGTGCAACTCCGCGCCGCGTGGACGCGGCGGCTAAACTATCTATTCTCTCGTCCCTCGCTCCTGGCTCCCGATCCCTCGGTCTTCGCCTCGGGAACCTCTTCTCCTTCGTCGTACTTCGCCTCGGGGATGTCGGCTTGCTCGCCGCCGCCGGCCGTCTGGTCGATCGCTTCCTCGTTGGTCTGGCGGAACGAGTAAGGCACTTCGTTGAACCTGGCGTGCTCAAGGATGCGCTCGATCACCTTCCGCTCGACTATCTGATTTCGCAACACGTCCATCGAGCCGGATTTTTCCAGCCGTGCCCGGACACGCCGCGGCGACTCGTCGCTCTGGTTGGCGATCAGCCGGATTTCGTTCTCGTAGTCCTGCTCATCGACATCAACCTTCTCTTCTTCGGCGATGCGTTCGAGGATGAAGTGTTCCTTCAGCGCCCGGGCGGTGGAGACCGTGTTGTTCTGACGCAGGGAGTTCTCGTGGGCGCGGATCTCGTCCTCGCTGAATCCGCTCCGCTGCAATTCCATCACGGCACGCTGCAACTCGCGGCGGCTCTGACGCTGCAACAGCGCGGGCGGAAGCTCCCAATCGGCGGCCACGGTCAAAGCGGCCGTGATCTGCTCGCGGGCGCGGCGGTGCTGCTCGTATTCCAACTGCCGGCCGAGTTGGTCGCGAATCGTGTCGCGCAGTTCGGCCTCGTCCTGGAACTCGCCCAACTCCCCGAGCAATTCGGCGTTCAACTCGGGCACTTCAAGCTTCTTGACCTCCAACACCTTGAAAACGGCCGTCACCTTTTGTCCGCGCAGCGCTACGTTGGGGGCGTCGTCGCTCAGTTCGGCCTCGCCTTCGCGCGTCTCGCCCGCGCGGATGCCGTCCATCAACTTGTCGAACCCCTTGATGTTGCCGTCGCGGAAACTGAGCACCGGCCGGATGCGGATCACCTCTTCCTCGGCGCCGGCCAGCTCTTTGCCGTCGTGCTTGAAGGTCAAGTTCGTGGTGATGTAGTCGCCCGGCGAGGCTGCCCCGTCGTACGGGACCAACCGGCCGCGGCGGGCTAAAATGCCTTGCAGCGTATCGTCCACGTCCTTCTCGCTCAACTCGCGGACCGGCTTTTCGATCTTCAAACCCTTCCACTCGGGCAGATCAAACTCCGGCCGGACCTCGATGTCGAACTCGAAGGTGAACGAGCCGTCCTCGGGCATCTCGATCGCCTCGAAGTCGAAATCAGGCTCGCTGATCGCGGACAGCTTCTCGTCCTCATTCACCTGGGCAAGACTGTCCATCAGCAACTCGCCTTTGACCTTGTCCGCAATGTCCTTGCGGAAGCGGGACTCGATCAGCTTCCGCGGGGCATGGCCCTGACGAAATCCCGGCACGTGCGCCGTGGGCATCAATTCGGTGAACTCCTTGTCGAAGAACCGGTCGATGTCCTCGCGAGGAATCGTCACCGTGACGTGGCGCTCGCAAGTGCCGCGGCTGTCAACCTTCACCTCCAGCGAAAGTCGTTGGGTCTCCGGCTCGGCTTCCGCAATGGCGGTTTCGGTGGGGTTCACGTCGGCTTCGGGGAGGTCTTTGTTCTCGTTCTCAGGCATAATCGTGCCGCGGCGTTATGAAGTTTGTTCGTGTGCGCGAGGAGCGGGTGATGGGGTTCGAACCCACGACAACGACGTTGGCAACGTCGTGCTCTACCAACTGAGCTACACCCGCCCACGGGGGTGCAACGGTCGTCCATGCCGGCCCCGTGCCGAATCACGAGATTATAGGCGGTTAGGCACCACTTTCAAGGGCAATTGGGAGATTTGCCGGCAAAACAGACGGTTTGCGTAGCTTGGAGTGCCCCGCCGGTGGGCCGTAAGCCGTGTTCCCTCGCCGGTTTCTTCTCGATAAAGACGCTTCATGTCGTAACGAAGGACATAAATCGCTATTTAGCTTCTGTTGCGGAAAGCTGTCGGAATGGGTGGCATGGGTAAGCGAAGCTTACCCATGCCACCCACCCTTTCCGCAACAGAAACTACATATTACTTCGACTGTTTGATATCTATTGACTTGACGCAAGTGTTTTTGTAATAGCATCTTCCGTTATCGGTTTGGACAAGAGCGCATGCCCCTGCAATGGTTCATCGGCGTGTCTGCCAATTCCGCCACTCTCGCATGTAATTGCTTTTCGCCGCCAAGATAAATATGACAAACTTGTGTCCGGACGGCAACTGGTCTACCCCCGGAAAAGATTGAAAAGCCGAACTACCGATCGCCTTCCCGAGACATCATCCTTACGCCGGATGCCTCGCCGCGGCGTCCTGTACGACTTTATACAATTCCTCGGGATTGATCGGTTTCGTGATGAAGTCGTCCATGCCCGATTGTAAGCAGCGCTGGCGAATACCCTTCATGGCGTGAGCGGTCATGGCAATGATTGGGACGTGGCCGCCGCTGGTTAGTTCCTTCTCGCGGATCGCCGCGGTGGCTTCCATACCGTCCATTTCCGGCATTTCCAGGTCCATGAGCACGACGTCGAAGGTTTGCCGCTCCAGCGCGTCGAGCGCTTCTCGGCCGTTGTTGGCGACCTCGATGTTGTGCCCTTGCATTTCGAGCAGTCCGACCGCGACCTCTTGATTCACCAATCCATCTTCCGCCAGCAGGATATGGAGCCGACTGACGTTCCGAGCGGCCTCGTCGCCGGTGGACGCTTTTTGGCGGCCGCCGCCGAGAAGCAGCGCCGCGGCGTCGATCAATTCCGAGCACTTGGCCGGCTTGGTCAGGAACTGTATGCCCGACAAGTGGCGGTAATGATCCGGTATTTCGGCTTGACCGGCGGCCACCAGGGCAATGACCGCGCACTCGGCTTGGGAATGTTCGTCGTGGATTCGGTCGATTAGCGGCCAACAATTCCCTCCGTGTGCGCCGGCGTCGATAACCGTCAGGCGGTAGGGCGTACCCGCCGCCGCGGCGCGGTCTATTTCCGCCAGGGCCGCGTCCACGTCGGCAATCGCGGTCGGACGCATTCCGTGCCGAGTCAACGACTCTTCGTATATCGCCCGGCGCCGCGGATGATCGGCGAAGAGCAAGACGGGCAATGCTTCGAGCTTGGGAGGCAGCGCGGGCGCGGCGGACTCCTCGTCGCCGGCCGCGTCGAACTCGGCCGTGAAATGGAACGTGCTTCCTTTACCCGGTTCGCTTTCCGCCCAGATTTTCCCGTGCATCAAGTCGACCAGCTTCGCGGAGATCGCCAGTCCCAACCCGGTGCCGCCGAAGCGCCGCGTGGTCGAACGGTCGACCTGGCTGAACGACTCGAACAGGCAATCCAGTTTGTCGGCCGGGATGCCGATTCCCGTGTCCTGAACCGCGCAATGTAGACGCACGGATTGCTCGGTCCGCTCTTCCAGCCAGACGTTTGCGTAAACCTCGCCGTGCTCGGTGAACTTGATGGCGTTTCCGAGCAGATTGACCAGGATTTGTCGTACTCGGCCTGGGTCTCCGGCCAAAGTCTCGGGCACATCAGGCGCCACGCGGAAGAAGAGATCGACGCCTTTTTCGGCGGCGCGGATGGTAAGCAACTGGGCCGAATCTCCCACGACTTCCCGAACGTCGAAGGGGATGCTTTCCAGTTCCATCTTTTCCGCCTCGATCTTGGAGAAGTCGAGGATGTCGTTGATCAGGTTCAGCAGGCAATCGGCCGAGAGCTTGACGACGTTGAGATAGCGTTGCTGTTCGGGTGTAAGAGAAGTCGCCATTGCCAGTTCCGTCATTCCCACGATGCCGTTCATGGGGGTACGAATCTCATGGCTCATCATGGCGAGGAACTTGCTCTTGGCCTCGTTGGCCGCTTCCGCCGCCTCCTTGGCCACTCGTAATTGTTCTTCGGTCCGTTGCAGGTCGGTCGTCAGCAGTTCCAGTTCCCGGTTTGACGTCGCCAACTCGCGGGCACGGGCCTCCGCAGCGGCGGTGCGTTCGGCAACCCTTGCTTCCAAGGTTTCGTTTAGATCTTGGAGTTGTTGAAAGCCTTCGGCGTTTTCCAGTGCGGCACCGGCGATGGTCGCAATGAAATCGGCCAGCCGTTCCTCGTCGGGGCCGAACAAGTCATGAATTTGTTCGTGGGCGACGTACAGACAAGCGACGGCGCGGCCGCGGACGAGCACTGGTACGCACAGAGCGGAACGGTCTTCTTGTGCGGTCGTGGCGCTGGTGTCTTCCTCGCCGGCCGGCTCGGCGCAGGTAATGGCCCTGCCCGCTTCCAACGCCTCGCGCAGCCGCGCGACGCGGAACCCTTCCACGGCCATCCCCGAAATGGGCCGAAACTTCTCCTCGCCGTTTTCCCGGACGATCTCCAGCACCGAACAGTGCTCCACGCGGAGCATACGTATCGCGGCGGCGGAGGCTTCCTTGTAGATGGCGTCCGGGGAGAGAGCGGAAGCGATCGTGCGTCCCGCGTCCAACACTGTGTCGAACCGGTCGGCCAAGGAAAGGGTGGGCATCGTGTCGTCGCGGGCACCCTGAGCGTCTTCCGGAGAAATGACGATCTCTCGCAAAGCCGTTTCCGCGGCCGCTATCTGCTCTTCCGCTCCAGGACAGCCCAACTCCCGCCGCAATCGATGGTAGAACAACAGCGTCTGAGCATACTCGTACTTGGCGTCCTGCCGTTCGGCGACCGCCAAGCTTTCCTCCAAGAGGCGGCATGAACGCCCGACCTTGCCGCGCAAAGCGAGAATCCGTGCGTATTCGCGTAGCGCGTGGGGAAGGTCGTTCTGGAGGCGGCGACCGATGCGTATAGCCCGACGGGCGGCCGTCTGGGCACGCTTGAGCAACTTGGTGCGTTTTGCGGGCGTCAGCCGGGTCTCGCTCTCCGCCTGGCGGCGCAGGGCCGTGGCCAGCCATGCCAGATTGGGCGCCGCATAGGCGCTGATCAGCATAATCGGCTTGCCATTAGCCGCCCCCCGCTCGAACACGGCCACTGCCTGCTCGTGCAGGCCGGATTCCGTCAACTGGACTCCTTGAGCCAGCAGGATCTGGGCCTTGGTTTGGCCATCCGGTTGTTGACGATTGACCTCTTGCGCGAGGATATCCTCGGGCACCATGCCTCTGGTGGCCAACGCCCAGATGTCAAGGCTAATGCTGGATGCCTGTTCGTCGCCCAAGTCCAGCCCGGATTTGTGCATGCGTTGGGCCGCTTGGACGGCCCCTTGCATGTCGCCCAGGCGGTATAGAGAGGCGGCGATCTGGTACATCGCGATGTGCCACTCCCAATAGTCGCCTGTACGTTCGAGCAGGCGCATCGCTTCGTGGCACTTGTCCATGCACTCGTTGAACCGCGAGGCCGCATACAGTATACAGCCATAGAAGCTCAGCGATTGCCCCTGGCCCCAGAGGTCGCTCAAGGAGCGGCGAATGTCCAGGGATTTCCGGGCGTAAGCAAGCCCCCGGCTATACCAGCCAACCAGAGTCATTGCCATGGCGTGCGAGGAGTAGATATGGGCCAACTCCAGGCTTGGCGCACAGCGTTCGGCGAAGTTCATGTCCACCAAGTGTGCCGAAAACGCTTGCACTTTACCTCGCGTGAACCAGTAGGCGAACGCCAGCCGGGTGCGCAGTTGAAGACGCAGCAATTCCGGTTTCGTCGGTATTCGATTGTGCCGGCTCACGAACAGACGGGGAAACAAAGTATGAGTTACCTGGACCACCAACTCCCATAGAAACGTGAGAACAAACAAGACGGCTTTTTGGGGAAAGGGTTTTCCCAGCAGCCGCAATGCCTCTTGGTAGGCGAGAGCCGCATTGGCCATGTCACCGCGTTTGAAATCCAGCTCGCCGAGTTTGCCGCGGATCTCCGCCTCGGCAAACGTCCCGTCCACCAGCCCTAAGGCGGTCTGGAACGCTTCCCCTGCCTCGCTATAGTGACCCCTCAACATCAGCACGTCGCCCAATCCTTTGGCGATCTCGTAGCGCGTCGCCCTGTCACCCGAATCGGCGCCTCGCAGTGCAATCCGGTATTGCCCCTCGGCAGTTTCCAAGGCGTACTGGGATCGGGCCTGCTCCGCAGCCTGGAGCGCATAGGGCAAGGCCGACTCGTAGTCGCCGCCGGCGTCAAAATGGTAGGCCAGGTCGAAAATCCGGCCGACATCTTTCTGCTGCAAGTGGCGGGCAACGCGGAGATGCAAGTCTTGGCGGGTTTTGGGCGTGACTCGAGCCAGCAGGGCGGTGCGTATCTTGTCGTGAACGAAAATGCATTCCGCTCCATTCGGCCGTATCCAGACAAGATGCCGCTCGCGGGCCGTGGCCAGCGTGGTGACGGCTTGGGAGGTGGATAATGACAGGAACTTGGCCGCAAGATTCAGGTCGAACTCCTTACCCAGCACGGCGCCGATCGTCAAAAATTTCAGCGTGTCTTGTGGCAACAGCTCAATTCGCCGCGCCAAAAACCCAGCGGCCCGGCTGGAAGAATGCAGGTCTGCCAAGGCGAGTGGCTCGATGCGCCAGCCCGTCGGCTCGGCCAGCAGCGCCCCGGACTCCACCATCCCGCGCAACACGGCGGACGCCATGAACGGACTACCCTCGGAAAGTCCGTAGACGACCTCGGCGGCCTCGGCCGGCAGGGGCCCGGCCATGGACTCCAAGAGGTGCTGCATTTCCTCGGCCACCAAAAGGGCCAGCCGCAGATGGAGCGTGGGACGAATCTTGCGGAGCGGGTGCTCGGCCGCCACTTCCTCCGAACGGAAGGCGACGATCAGCAACGTCGACGAACCTTCTTCGGCCGAATTATCCCGCTCCCAACGCCAATGTGCGATCAGTTTGACGGTCGTCGCGTCGGCCCATTGGCAATCATCCAGGATGATCATGGCCGGGCGATCCTCGGTGCCAAGTGCGTCGAGGAAGGCGGCCAATGCCTGAATACTCCAAGTCTCGGCAAATCCTTCCGGCCCCGCAGGCGCGGACTCTTTCCACCCCAACGCCCGAGCCAATTCGGGCAACACGGCGCCAACGGCATTGGCGTGATCGCCCAGGCGTTCGTGCAAGGTCTCGGCGAAGGAGGGATTGGATCGAGCTTCCGCGACTATGTCTTCGACGATGCCGTGGAGTACCTGGAACGGCCGCCCACCCACCATTTCGAGTCCGCGGCCATGCAAAACCCACATGTTCGCTTGAACGCCGCGTAAGGCGACTTCGGCCAGGAACCGCGTTTTGCCTCCGCCTGATTCGGCCTCCAAGAACACGAGGCCCGTCTGCCGGACAGCGACCTGCCGAATCTGCTCCTCGATTTGCTCCAGCTCGCCCTGGCGACCGACGAACGCAGGCTCGGTCAAGGTCGTCCGGTGATCGTGACATCCGACCACGCACGACGGCTCGGCCTTGCCGCTCCGCGCCGCCTCCATGATGGAATTCAAATCCATCAGCACCGCCTCGGCGCTCTGGTAGCGGTCGCGCGGATCCTTGTGCAACAGCCGTTGCACCAGCTCGTCCATGACGCGGGGGACATGTCCGCCGACGTTGCGCAGCTCCGGAACGCGGGCCGTCATGTGCCGCAGCAACGTGTCGCCCACGTTGTCGCCCGAGAACGGCGGATGGCCCGCCAGACACTCGAACAGCACGATGCCCGCCGAGTACAGGTCCGAGGGTTCGGCGACGTCGTATTTCAGCGATCCGGCGTATTCGGGCGAACGGTAAATCGCCGCCTCGATCAACTCCTCGGCCGAAAGCTCATCGGGACGGAAACAACAATTGACGCTGAAATCGGTCAATACGGCGCGGCGCAGCGGGGATTCCGCGTCCACGATCAAATTGGCCGGCCGAATGTCGTGGTGCAGGACGCCGTGTGAATGAAGCTCGACCAGTGCCGAAAATAAGGATTGCCCCACGGCGAGGGTATTTTGGAGATCGAGAGGCCCGTCGAGCAGGCGCCGGCGGAGCGTGAGGCCGGGGATTTGGGGTCGCACGACGTAGAGACTGTCGCCGTCCTGGCCGATGTCCAACACCCCGGCCAGCCCGGGAGACTGGAGGTCTTGTAGGATTTTTGCTTCGCGTTCGATGCGTTGCCTTGTGCCGGCGGTGAGATTGGACCAGTCCCGGCAACAGACCACGACCGAGGCGCCTTGTGTGTCCTCGGCCAGGAAATATTCGGCGGCCCGTTCCTTCTTGAGCAGTTTAACGGCCCGATAACGTCCGCCGAAGCGTCTTTCCGAAACCGGCATCGGAAGCGGCGTCTCGTTTGCGACGTGTGCGTTATTGGCAAGTGTGTCGTTCATCTGCTTGCAATGGCGGATCGGCGGGCTTCTCGCAAGAGGACGTTTTTCCCGGCCGGATAGCTTAGCAGCCCGTTGAAAAAGTCGGATTTCGGGAGTTTGGGTGCCACTGCTGGCTTGTCCAGCAGTGTTTTTCCGGGTGTTTTTCCCCGCACTGCTGGACAAGCCAGCAGTGGCACCCTTTTTCAACGGACTGTTAACCCCCGGCTATTTTGATGATGTGACCTTATCCAAAACTTAGGTTTATAGGAAATCCTAGCTTTTACCGAACCGGCGCATTGCGGATAAGGCAGGGGAATTGCCGTGGAAATGAGGAGTTTCCGCAACGACGACGGTATTAGTGAATGTGCCCGCCGACGTGGGAGCATGGCCGAATCGGTATTTTCGGCGGAATCCGCACAATCATTACCGTCCCGCCGCCGCGGCGCGGGCATTTGCTCGACCCCGCTGCTTTACACGAGGATGGCGAACTTGGCTGGGGCTGTCGGTCCGCATGTACGGCCGGTCGGATTTGACAGCCAGACACATGGTAATCAACTTCATCGGTTCGTGTTCGCAAACGGCAATCCGCCACCCGGCCTTTTCGATCTCCGCCGCCAATTCTTCCATGCTGCGGAGCCGCATTTGCCAGTGCAATCCCCGCTCCACGAATCTCACGCGGTCGTGGAAGTCGGTGTGGCTGATAACGAGATTGCCTTCGGGGCGCGTGTAGGCAAGAACGGCCGTCAACATCCGGGCAAGGGTATCGTTGCCGCGCAGTCCGAGGTCCATGTACTCGGCAATGCCGTGGCAAACGGCGATTCCGACCCCGTCGAAGGGGACGTCGAACCGACGTCGGGCGGCGTCGAGGACCGCCTGCAAGTCGTTTTTTTCGGCAACGTCGCCGGTGAAAACGAAGCCCCGTTCCGCCAGTCCGTGCCGTTGCATGACCCGCCGGTTCTCTTCGATGGCCTTTTCGTCTTTGTCCACCGAGCAATAGTAGACGTCGCGCCTCGGCGAGCGAGAGAGGGCGCTGGCTTCGATGTTCCCGTCTCCGCCGCCGAGGGCCAGCACGAGGATCGGCAAGTCGGCCGGCTGGTTTTTCAGGCACACGTCGAGCATTCGTTCGGCGATCGAGCGGCGGTTTCTGGCGGCCTTGACCGCGGGAGACTGCATGAGCACCCGGTTGAGGACGTCGCCGCGGCGCCCGGGATCATTGAATTCGTACATCGCGCGAAGGACTCGGTATGACCCGCCTTCCATGTCGACGCACAGCCTTCGCGCCAATTCACCCCGGCTCATGGCGAATATCCGCGTCATCGCGCGCGGGAAAGTATTCAGCAGCGTGCCGACCACGTGCCGGTTGACGGCACGACAGAGCCACGAGTCGACTTCCAGCGGCCGACCGACAGAATACCGTTTGTCCCAGAATTCAAGTATGGGATTCATCGTGGCACACTCTGATAATGAGGGATCGCATCAACGTGGTGGGGTGGAACGGGAGACGTATCGGCCCGTTCAAAGGCGTCACCGACGTATTCAATAACCAGATCGCGATCTGGTCCACGGCCATAATGGTCCATCTTGAATTCGTGAACTGTCGCATGCGGAACTAGGGACAAGACGTAGTTTTTGTATGTCTCGCGGTCTGCGGGCGCACGAGCAAACAAAAGCTCATCTTGAAGTCCGATGTAGGCGGTACACGGTATCCACGGCGGAACATTCACTCCGTCAAGATAGTCGCCTCGGGAGAACTGCAACAGAGTCTGCCGTGTCTTGACGCGTTCATAATTGAGTTCTTCAAAGTAGTCTAATCCCACGCGAATACCGGGCATCAACTCCGATAAGTATTCTCGCAAAGCTTGTCTGAACGCATGTCCGTCGCAATCCAACACTTCCTCGGCAATTCCCGCCAATAGCGAGGGAGCGTCTAGTTCTCGACCAAGATAGCGGGAAACAATTGGCGCGAAGTCCTCAATCCGCAGAATCTGATTCAGATGATACAGGCCCGAGATCGTGTTGATGGACCGCAGAAGATGGCCGCAACCTCCTTTTTTGAATTGGGCAAGTAACGGAATGACACCATAGCATGTCGCAAACCCATGCAAGGGAAGTCCGAGTTCACTGGCATAATCCGATGCCCAAATCAGTGCATGGTGAGTGTCGACGATCGTACAATCGAGATCAAATGTCCCGGTAGACCGAGGGTGGCCGCGGTACTCGTAGCTGATAACAATCGCGCCGCGCCGCGAAAAATTCCGAACGGTCATTAGTTGCTGTCTTGCCCCGGCGCCCACCAGTGGCGCAAAAAACACGACGCGTTGCGGCTGCATCGGCAGTCTCGGCATCAACAGCTTCGCAAACAGCGTTTCGTTGCCTTCCGTGGGTATTTTGTGATCCTCGAACAGTCGCGACTTCGATCTCATGGTGGAGCCCTAACAAATCCTTGCTCAACGGAAAAGAGATTCAGGTAAATCTTCCTTGAACCACTGCCCCTTACTGATTCTAGCGGTTGCCGACTCTCAACTCCATGAAATTCCAAGGGTATCGGCCTGTTTTCTTAAGTTCGCGCGCCGCTTCTGCGGATGGGCGAAAGGCTTTCTTCTGGGCAAATGTTTTTGTCGAAAGAAGATAGGCATTTCCGCGAACTGATGCCGACAATGTCCGCATCGAGCGGCCGGCCGGAAGAAACCAAAAAACCGGAAAACGGTGTGTGATTCAACAAATCGACACGCCAATACTATCCGAAGGGCAGGACGGCGGAATGCCGCCGGTGGACCTCGGCGGATCGACCGGCGGCGAGCCGGGAGTGGCTCCCATCCCGAGCATGGCTTGGGTGCTTAGGACCGACGAGAGAACCCAATAAACATTTCTTGGCCGGTCCTTAGTACTACAACGCTAAGTCGAGTCCCAACAGCATCGTTTCAGTTGAGTCAATATGATGCCGAATTCCCGTAGTTTTCGCCGCTTTCGCTTGATGTGGCTCTTACGTGCTTTGGCGTTGTCTTGTTGGGTGGTTTGGATG
>JAUWNG010000047.1 GCA_030612765.1 Planctomycetota bacterium | reverse complement strand
CATCCAAACCACCCAACAAGACAACGCCAAAGCACGTAAGAGCCACATCAAGCGAAAGCGGCGAAAACTACGGGAATTCGGCATCATATTGACTCAACTGAAACGATGCTGTTGGGACTCGACTTAGCGTTGTAGTATTAGGCTCGTAAGGCTTTCCCATAAAACTCGAACCGTTGGCAACCTCGTACACGGCGTTGGCGATTTTGTGCCAAATTATTGGGGCTAGGTTGTCGAAACCGATCCGGCGGCAATGCTCTTGGATCGAGGCGTGCAGCGGCACGACGGTGTGCCGGCCGTCGTTCTTCCGCCGAGAGAGACAGACGTCTCCCACCACGCAGATCAATCGACCACCTGGCGCCAAAGCGCGAAAGCAGAGCTTCCATACTTTGTCCAACTCGTGCAGAAACTCCTCGTAGTCGGCCACGTGTCCCAATTGTCCCGCCGTATCGCGGTACTCCTTCAGGGTCCAGTACGGCGGCGAAGTCAAAACAAGATGGACGGACCCAGCCGCCAATCCAGACATGCGGCGGGCATCGCCAAGATATAAATCGTGCGAGGTCGTAACCTCTTGAACCGCTTGTTCAATAATCGCAAGCAGCTTTCGGTCCTTGGCGATAGCGGGAATCGCGGTCTGGAGGTTCTCCAGTGCCTGCAACTCCAATGGCAGGTGCCCGTCGAGATCGGTAAAACTCGTTTGGGATATTGATACGCTCATAATCTGCGAAGCGATTATACCACCGATGGGAACGCTATCCAATCGCTCGCGGCTTTCGTGTGTGGCAAGATTTTCTGGCGGCTATACCATTTTGTCATTCTGAGCGCAGCGAAGAATCTCGCTTTTCCGGCAGCGTCGGCGAGATTCTTCGCTGCGCTCAGAATGACCGAACCTGCCAGGAAATCTGGCCGCACACCGGCCTCCTTGCATTTTCCGCCGCTACGGCAATAATAACAGGTTTCCCATTACCTGCCCCCCTCCCCCGAAGGAGCGGACGCCATGAACGAAAAGATTCAAGAAGATTACGGTTTGACCTTCGACGACGTGCTGCTCGTACCCCGCTATAGCGAAGTCGTGCCGGCCGACTGCGACCTCTCGACCCGGCTGACCGAGCGGATACGCCTGAACATCCCGATGCTCAGTTCTCCGATGGACACCGTCACCGAAAGCGACATGGCAATCGCACTGTCCCAAGAGGGGGGGCTTGGCGTCATCCACAAAAATATGTCCGTCGAACGCCAGGCCGAAGAGGTCGAAAAGGTAAAACGAAGCGCCAACGGGATCATCTTCAACCCAGAGACGCTACCGCCGGACGCCAGCGTGGGCCGAGCAAAGGAAATCATGGACCAGTACAACGTCTCCGGCCTGCCGATAACCGGCGGCGATGGCCGGCTGGTCGGCATTATCACCCGCCGCGATCTGCGGTTCCTCGAAGACTGGGACGTTCCTATCTCGGAGGTTATGACCGCTGAGAACCTGGTGACTGCAACCGGGACTGTAACGCTTGCGGAAGCTGAGAAGATTTTAATGACAAAAAAGGTAGAGAAGCTTTTGCTGGTTGACGAAGATTCTAGACTGACCGGGCTAATTACGATCAAAGACATTGATATGATGCGGAGGTATCCGCAAGCCTGTAAGGATGGGCAGGGTAGGCTGAGAGCGGGAGCCGCCGTCGGAGTTCACGATTATCAACGGGTAGAAGCACTTATTCGGAAAGGCGTGGACGTTTTGGTGGTCGACAGCGCCCACGGACATTCGTCGAACGTCATTGAAACCCTAAGGAGCATTAAAAAGCAGTGGGACATCGACGTCGTGGCCGGGAACGTGGCCACGGCCGAGGGGTGTAGGGACTTGATCGCCGCCGGCGCCGACGCCGTCAAGGTCGGCATTGGCCCCGGTTCGATCTGCACCACACGGGTGATTTCCGGCGTCGGTATGCCACAGATTACCGCCATCCGCCAGGTGTCGGAGGTCGCCGAAAAGAGCCGGATTCCCGTCATCGCCGACGGCGGAATCCGCTACTCCGGCGATCTGACCAAGGCAATCGCCGCCGGCGCCGACGTGGTGATGATAGGAGGACTTTTCGCGGGACTGCAAGAAAGCCCTGGGGCACAAATCCTCTTCCAAGGCCGAACTTTCAAGGTTTATCGAGGTATGGGCTCCTTGGGAGCAATGGTTCAAGGCTCCAGCGAACGATACCGTCAGGCCGGTTCGCGCGGGCCGGATAAGTTGGTGCCCGAGGGAGTCGAAGGAAGAGTGCCGTTCAAGGGACAATTAGGCCCGTTCGTGTATCAATTCGTGGGCGGGTTGCGGGCGGGAATGGGGTATTGCGGAACAAGGACCATCGAGGAGTTGCGCCGAGACGCGCGATTCATAAAAGTCACACCAGCCAGTGTACGGGAGAGCCATCCTCATGACATTACCATTACGCAGGAAGCGCCCAACTATAGCACGGAGCACACTGACGGCGATCCTTAGCTCACCGTCGGGTTCGTGGTATGTCGGAAGAAGTGGTTTGCTAAGACTTGGAGTGGTGTTGATTGTCGCGGGTCTGTTGGCCGAAGTTCAATCCGCTCGCGCGGCAACCGATCGATCCATCGGCGATAAGGCCGCCGTCGGCGAGGCCAAGTACAGCACCGGACACTCGGGTAGCCGGCTGAAATGGCTCTCCTGCCGGCCGAAGTCGGCCCGCGGCGGCTCGAAAGTGATCGCTACTCAATATTCCGAGCCTTCGACGGCGATGCAAGCCGGCGACGCGACGGGCCAGGCCCCGGCTTCCCGCTTGTTTAGCGATCCGTTCGGCGATCGAAAGAGCGCGCCGGCTAGTAATTTCGACGGGAACATGCCGCCAGCGATGCCCGAGGAACCTCGGCCGGCAAGCCCTCTGCCGGGCCTCGGGGCCGATGGGCCGATTGCCGCCGAACAGCCTTATGCTCCGCCGGGCGCTTTTCCTTCTTTCAACCAAAAGCCGACCGGCGATGCCCCGCGGAAGCCTTTGCTGGAAGAGTCGTTTGCGGCCCGACCATTTGAACTCAAGGAAGGTTGTCCCTCGCCGGACGATCTGAAGGACATTGACGACCTGAGCACGGACATCACGCCCTCGGAAGGCGACCTGCCGCGCGACTGTCCGCTGGGGCACGCGGTGTTCCGGCCGCGCGCGTTCGCGCCGATCACCTACACCTGGACGGCCTCGGGGCTGTGCCACAAGCCGTTGTACTTCGAGGACGTGCAATTGGAGCGTTACGGGCACATGGCCGGGCCGTGGGTCCAGCCGTTTGCCTCCGGCGCCCATTTCTTCCTCACCATTCCCATCCTGCCGTACAAGATGGGACTCGAATTGCCCAACGAGTGCCTGTACACCTTGGGCTATTACCGGCCTGGAAGTTGCGCGCCGTACATGTTCGATCCGATCCCGTTAAGCGTTCGCGCCGCGTTGTTCGAGGCCGGCGCGGTGGTCGGCGCGGTGTACATGATTCCGTAAAAGCGAGCGGCACGGGGAGAGCGTCGCCGAAACCGCCGGCTTTATGCCGGCGGTTCGCGTTTCTTGACCGCTGGAAACGAGTAGTTGACTGCCCCCCTGGACGCTGTAGAATTGGGATCGTTAGAGAAAGGGGAGACCGATGCGTGACGCCATTGTGGACGAAGTTCGCAAGGCGCGCGAGGATTACGCGCGTCAATTCGATTTCGACCTGGATGCGATATGCTGCGATCTTCGCCGGAAGCAAGAGGCATCCGGCGTCCAGGCGGTTTCGCTCCCCAAGCGGCCGGTACAATGCGAACCGCGCAAAGAAGAGGTGTGTAAAGAATAGCGTAGCAGAGCATTGCCACTCATGGACACGGATTTCTCGCAAATTGAGCAACTTGTAAAAAGACCCGGCGAAAGCCTTTCGGTCGAACTTAAGAGATGGATTGACCCCGACAGCCCAGAAGGCAAGGAAAAGATCGTCCGCGCCGCATTGGCGTTCCGAAATCATGGCGGTGGGTATCTCGTCGTCGGTTTCGATGACAAGACACTGAAACCGGACAAAGATAATGTCCCATCCGATGTCAGGGCAGCATTTCACGTCGATACGATTCAGAGCTTGATTACAAAATTCGCGTCCGAGACGTTTGAAATCGGCATTGAATTTCCCGAACGTGACGGCCAGCTTTACCCTGTTATCGTCATTCCGCCGGGCGTCAAAACTCCAGTGGCGGCGAAGTCTGAATTGCCGTTCGAGGGAGGCAATATTTCAGTCGGCGACGTGTACGTGCGGTCGTTGCAATCGAACAACACGCCGAGCACCACTAAAGCCGGCTGGAAAGACTGGCCAAACATTGTCGAGGTATGTTTTGAAAATCGGGAAGCCGACATCGGCCGTTTTCTTCGGCGCCATCTCGGCGGGCTTACGTCGGAAACCGTGCGAGAGATTGCCTCGTCAATAACAAAAGGCATCGAGACTCACGTCGATCCGGAAGAGTTCTTGCAGTCATATTTACAGGAGTGCGAAAAGCGATTCCAAACGGTGGTCGGAGAACGAAATGTTACGTTGCCGGAACACGGCTCTTGGGAAGTCGCATTACTCTTGATCGGTGATATTCCCAAACATTCAGCTATTCGGTCATTTCTTCAACTTCTCGGCACAAGCAACCCCAACTACACTGGATGGCCTGTTTGGGCAGATAGCAACAGATTTGCGGATAAAAATGCGCGACCCCATGTATATCAAGGTGTGTGGGAAGCGTTTATTTTTTCTCCGAATGTATATGCCATCGACTTCTGGCGTATGGATCCCCAAGGGCGTTTTTATCTCCGTCGAGCGTTAGAAGACGATCTTCACTCCGACATCATTCCCCCAATGACTAATCTTGATTTCGGCCTTCCTATTATTCGCAGCGCGGAGGCGATAGCGGTTGGCTTGGCCTTCGCCAAGGTCATGGGATGTGCTGCGGAGACAACACAGCTTGCTTTCGCGTTCAGGTGGAACAAACTGCAAACGCGGCATCTATTGTCTTGGGCCAATCCGCGGATGTATGTTCACCCATGGCAGGCTTACAATGACGAGGCTTCTTCTTATGTCAACGTACCGCTGGATACGCCTCTATCGGCGTTGGGTGCCTTTGTCCACCAAGCGGTCCAACCGCTTTTTGCGGCTTTCGACGGATATGAGATTAGCATTGATGTCGTGGAAGAGCTTACGCGACGATTGATCGAGCGTAGGTTGAGGTAATCACGGATGAAGAAAACTCTTTGCAGGGTTGTCCTATTGACGATCCGTGCGGTAAAACATCGTCGCCTCGACATATCGGGATTTTTCACACATGTGTCAATATATTTCTGGAATGGATTGATGGCGACGAACTTTCAGACGGTGACACTGGCGGGCCAACGATTTGTCATTGTTCCGGAGGCCGAGTTCCGCCGTCTGGCACGTGATAGCGGAAAGCTTCCCATGCCGCCGCGCGATGCCCGAGGGAATTATCCCGCCGCGGAAGCGTTACAGGTTTCCATCGCCAGATCGATCTTGCGCGAACGGCGGGCGGCCGGATTGACTCAAGTGGAATTGACTCGGATGGCGGAGATTCGCCCAGAAACCTTGAATCGTATCGAGAAAGGCAAGCATGCCCCCAGCGTAGCCACCGTGGACCGAATCGACCGTGCTTTGACAAAGGCCCGGAAAACCAGCGGTCGCGATTAAATCGTCACGGACAGGGATTTTCCGCGATTGATTAGAACCCCAGTCCCGGTCCGTCGAGCGCGGCGGTGCCCAGCACCCCGTCGGTGATGTTGAACATCGTGGGGAACCGTTCGTCCCAGCCTCGGTTGCCGACCGGGCAATACTGCCGGCCGTTCCCCTCGATGGCCGCCACGCCTGGCACGCGCGCCGCCAGACTGGCCGAGTGCAAAAACGACGCGCCCGGACAAGTCAGGTCTTGCACGCAGAGGAACATGCCGTATTTTTGCGCGGCCGCGGCCATCAGCAGCGCGCCGGTGTGTCCCTTGCACGCCTTCAGCGCCACGCCCGAGTATCCCAACTCGCGGCTCAGTTGCAGGCTTTCCAAATCGACCAGCGATTCGTCGATCACCACGGGCTTGATCTTGGCGGCGCGGTGCATGCGGTTCTCCGTGTTGGCCCTCAGGTCACGGTGCGTCGGCTGCTCGATGTACTGGAGCCGCCGTAGCGCCACCGGAGAACCCTCTTCGACTTTTGCCAGGAAATCGAGCACGTAATCGACGTTGGCGCATTTTTCGTTGAAATCGGCCGAGTAGTGCCAGTCCGTGCAACCGCGGGCGGCTTGTGCCTGGGCCGCCACCCGTTCGACGGCCAGCACCCTCGCGACGTCCCACGCCAGGTCGTCTCCGGCCAGCTTGATCTTTATATGCGTCAAGCCGTTCAGTGGAATCCATTCCGCAAGGGTTTCCGGCAGACCGTCGTCGATCCGCTCGGAAACGTCGGCGTCGGCCAGAGGATCCAACGCGCCGACTAGATGATAGAGCGGCATCCGCGGCTTGGGCACGCGAAGCGTGTACCGATCGAGATACTCGCCGGCGAACTCCTCGGTCAAATACGCGGCCAGATCGCGGGCAACGAACTCGCTCCCCAATAAGTTGTACGAGTTCTCTCCCAACGTTTTTCCGTAGGCGTCGTGGACGGCGGCCTCCAACGGGCTGGCCGCCACCAGTTGGGCCAGCCGCGGCATCGGTTCGGCCAGTCCGGCGGCGAGGACGACATCCTCGGCGGTCTTTTCATAAGAGTGCTCGATATCGTGCGTGATCTCCAGCGGATGGCCGGACTCCGCGTAATGATTGGCTTCCTCGGCCAGCCGCCGGCCCAGTTCGATCATCGCCGCTCGGGCCTTGTCGGCGGTGACCAGACTGCTCGGCCAGGCCCAGACGCTGGCCATCGGCATCGAACCGAAGCCGCGGCCGCGCCGGCCGTCGCGGGTCTCCACTTCCACGGTCACGTTCAACAGCACGGCCTCGGTCATCACCCGGCCGCCGAATTTGATCGGCGTCCGAAAGTCGATCTGCTCCGTGCCGGAGGTCACTTCCCGCAGAAATATGTCGGTCGGTTTGGGCATTTGAGTCTTCTCGGTCAAAAAACCAAGGGTGAACTTGTCCGACGAACTCGTGCAAGTATTCAATGCAAAACGCGATCCCATTATACAGGCTGAACGCAGATTTGGTTAAGGGGGCACACATAAATGAAATTAGTCTTGCCGGCCGGAATACTACTCTATAGTTGAACAAGGCGGGATTTCCTGCTATCTTTGTGCTGAGCAGCGGATATGCCGAGGTCGGCGTTTTCGCGCAAACCAGGCCGTTCTTTATCAAAGGGAGCTTATTCATGTTCCGCCAAACTTGGATCGCGGTTCTGTTGCTGTTGCCGCTCGCGCTGGCCGCCCCGGCGCTGGCCGCCGGCGAAGGACAGGGAGACCTGGATAAAGCCACCGAAACCAAACTTACCGCCGACTCGATCGACGACCTGGGCGAAGTCATCCGCCTGATCGAAAGCGCCCTGCAAAAGGGACTCGACGAATCCAACGCCGCTTTCGCCAATAAACTCTTGGCCTCGACGTTCATCCAACGCGCTCAAATAACGATCAAGAATCTGTTCGTCAACGTCGCTTCGATGGACGACTTCCGCCACCGGCGCCGGTTTGCCCTGGACGATCTGGAAAAGGCCGTGAAGCTGGACCCGAAGCAGCCTCAAGCGTTTCTGATGATCGCGCGGTTGAGTTTGCTGCCGGGCGGAGACGGGGCGAAAGCTGCCCGCGGCGCCCTCGACAAAGCGCTTGCCCTGGATATCGAAAACCCGCTGGAACGGGCCAAAGCGCTGGTGATGCGGGCCGGTCTGCAAGAGGAGCCGAAGAAGAAGCTGGTCGATCTCGACGAGGCCGTCCGGCTGGTGCCCGGCAGCGCCGCCGTGGTCCGTGCCCGCGGCCTGGCCTTGGCCGACATGGACAAACTCGAACCGGCCCTGGCCGATCTGGACAAGGCCATCGCCTTGGCCCCCGACAACGGCCCGACTTACGAGGCCAAGGCGATTGTCTTGGCCCGGCTGAAGAAGTATGACGAGGCCCTGGCCGCGCTCGAACGGGCTCAAGCGATCAACCCCGGTTCGGTGGCGCCGCTGGTGCAGCGTGCGCGGGTCCACGTGGCCCAGGAAAAGCCCGCCGCCGCGCTGGAGGATCTCGACAAGGCGCTGGCTTTGCAGCCCGACAACGTGATGGTGCTATTATTGCGGGCAGGTATATATCAGGAAATGGGCAAGAAAGAAAAGGCCCTGGCCGACGTGGACAAAGCGCTTGAAATCAGGCCCGGACTGATCGCGGCCATCCGCACCCGGGCCTTGCTGTTGGCCGAGGACGAGCGGTTGGACGAGGCCGTCGCCGAACTGGAAAAGTTGCGGGAAAACGATCCGAACGACCTGCTCACGCTCTTGCAATTGGGCATGATCTACAGCGTCCAGAAAGAATCCGACAAGGCGATCGAGGCCTATTCGACCATCCTGGCCGCCGAGGCGGACCTGTGGCAGGCGCTCCGCGGCCGCGGCGACGCATATCTGAATCTCGGCAAACACGCCGAAGCCATCGCCGACTATGAAAAAGCGCGGGAACTCGAGCCGAAGGAGTCCGGTATCCTCAACAACCTCGCTTGGGTCCTGGCCACCTCGCCCGACGACAAGCTACGCGACGGAAAGCGAGCGATCCGCCTGGCGACTGAGGCCTGCGAGGCGACCGACTATAAGCTCGCCCACGTCCTCAGCACGCTGGCCGCCGCTTACGCCGAGACCGGAGATTTCGATTCCGCCGTGAAGTGGTCGACCAAGGCCGTCGAACTCGGCGACAAGGAGCACGGCGACGAGATAAAGAAAGAACTGGAGAGCTACAAGGCGAAAAAACCCTGGCGAGAGTTGCTCTCGGAAGAAAAACCGGGCAACGGCAATGAAGCTGAATTGGTCGTGCCGCCGGAGAAAATCGAAGGAGGTTCGCCGGGCAAAATGATGCGCCGCTACCTGATGCGGCAAGTGAATCGGACGGCGGAGCAATGGAAAGAGGATTTTGAAAAGCGGAAGACCCCGGCGGAAATCGCGGCTTACCAAAAACGGATGCGGGAAAAATGTCTGGCGGCGATCGGCGGACTCCCCCAATGGACCCCGCTGAATCCACAAGTCACCGGTACGGTTTCACGCCCCGGCTACCGCGTGGAGAAGATTCTGTTCCAAAGCCAGCCGAAACATTACGTCACGGCGCTGCTGTTCTTGCCGGATCCAGGGCGTTTCGAGCCGCCGTATCCCGGCGTGCTGATCCCCTGCGGACACGCTTTAGCGGCCAAGGGACACCCCGAATATCAGACCATGGGCGCTCTGCTGGCGCTTAACGGCATGGCGGCGATGGTCTTCGACCCGATCGACCAGGGCGAACGGGGACAATACTTCGGCCCCGGCGGCTGGCCGGAACTTTGGGGCGTCAAGGCGCACTTGATGGTCGGCGTAGGTTGTGTCCTGCTGGGCCACAACACGGCCCGCTTTGAAATCTGGGACGGCATGCGGGCGATCGACTATCTCCAGTCCCGCCCGGAGGTCGATCCGCGACGGATCGGTTGCACCGGCAACAGCGGCGGCGGCACGCAGACGAGCTACTTGATGGCGCTGGACGACCGCATTCATTGCGCGGCCCCGAGTTGCTATCTGACGAGCTTTCCACGACTGCTGGCGACGATCGGCCCCCAGGACGCCGAGCAAAACATCTTTGGCCAATTGGCCTTCGGCGCGGACCATGCCGACTGGATTATGATGCGGGCGCCGTCGCCGGTCCTCATCTGTGCCGCCACCAAGGACTTCTTCGACATCGGCGGCACTTGGGACACCTTTCGCTACGCCAAGCGGCTTTATTCCCGCATGGGGTTTTCCGCCAACGTAGACATCCTTGAAAACGACGCGGAACACAACTACGACACGCTCCAACGCAAAGGCGCTGCCCGATGGATGGCCCGATGGCTGCTGGGCAAGGACCAACGCGTAGTCGAGCCGGAGATCGAACTGCTCAGCGAAGAGGAATACCGCTGTCTGCCCGACGGCAAGGTAATGTCGCTGCCCGGGGCACGCTCGATCTACGACCTGAACGAGGACTACGAGAACGAGTTGGCCGGCCATCGCGCCGCCGCCTGGGCGAAGGAAGACAAGACGGCGCTGCTCGACCGGGTGCGGCAGTTGGCCGGCATTCGCAAGCTCTCGGAGTTGCCTCGGCCGGAGGTCGAAGTTCTGGGGGGTAGCACCGAAGAACTCCCCTCTCCCCTTGGGAGAGGTGCCGGGGATGAGGGCTTTCGCGGCGAAAAAGGCCCTCACCCTAACCCTCTCCCAAAGGGGGAGGGAACCTATCGCGTCGAAAAGCTGCTGATCCGGCCCGAGCAGGGCGTGACGCTGCCGGCGCTGCTGTTCCTGCCGGAGAAGCCCCGCTCCGACCGCGTCGTGCTCTACGTGCATCAGTCGGGCAAGTCGGCGGACGCAAACCTCGGCGGACCGATGGAAAAACTTGTTCTCGACGGCCAAATCGTCTTGGCGGTGGACCTTCGCGGGACCGGCCAGACCCAGCCAACACCCGGCGGATACTACTCGGAGGAGTTGCAGGACGCATACATCGCCTACCTGTTGGGTCGCTCATACGTCGGCATGAGGGCGGAGGACATTCTGGTCTGTGCCCGATACGCGGCCGAGCGGTTCGCCGCCGGTCGGCCGGGCAGCGTCGATCTGATCGCCGTCGGCAACGTCGGCGTCCCGGCACTGCACGCGGCGGCCCTCGAGCCGCAACTGTTCCGTTCGGTGCGGATCAAGCGTTCGCTTCGCGCCTGGGCGGACATCATTCACCAGCGCCTCAGCCGGAACCAGATGGTCAACGCGGTCCACGGCGCCCTCGCACACTACGACCTACCCGATCTGGCGGCGGCATTGGCCGAAAAAATCACCATTGAACAGCCGGTCGACGCCATGGGAACCGCGATCGAAGACAACTGATCGCGATTATTCAATTGGACGCCGCAGGGAAGTCGTTTGGCAGTGTGGCCCAAGCAGCTTTTTTCAACAGGCTGCTAACGAGGCCCGTAGAGCAAACCGGGTGTATCCGGCCGGGGTTGGTGGCAGCTTGTCCAACGACACACGTCGTAGTCATAACCGGCGTTTCAACCTTGGTCATCGGCGTCGTCAACGCCGGTTTCGTGGGCGTCTGGGCGACAGTCCCAATTTCGCGGCCGACGCCTGGCGAAAGAACGAAAAACCGCTTCACGCCTGGATGCCGTATGGCTCGCGCTGCTTGCGGCAGGTCAGCCGGTTGGCCTCGTCGTCACCGATGAACTCCTGATTCCGCGAGTCCCACCGCATTTTTCGTCCCAATAACATTGCGATGTTGGCCATGTGGCAGGCGTTCGCCGAGTTGCAGTGAGTGAAAACGTCGGAGATGGGCTGTGAGCGATCCTTCACGCAGTCAAAAAAATTGGCCATGTGGCCGCGAACCGGACGAATCGGTTTTCCACCGTAGAGTTTGGATACTTCCTCTTCGAGCCACTGTTTGTCTGCGGGACTCCTTTTCAACTCCTCGACGAACTTTCCGCCGATGCCTCTCCGGTTGACAATCACCTCGCCTTTATCGCCGGTGATGAACACGCCATTGCCGTCCCGGTTGTTTTGTCGACTGTTGAGCCTAATGACGTTGCCGTTCGGCAAGTGCATCGTGCAGTCGAACGATCGAACCGTGTTGTAGCTGTTGGGCAGATCGGCGGCGGACTTTTTGCCCAGCAGGTAGCCGAGTACGAGTTCGCGCCCCAACGGGAAATCACCCTTGCCCTCGACTTCGATCGGGCCGGTGTGTTCGCCGCCCAACGCCCATAACGCAATGTCGGTGTGGTGGACACCCCAATCGGTCACCATGCCGCCGGAATACTCGAACCAGTAGCGGAAAAAATAAACGCAACGGTTCTGACAGAATGGAACTTTGGGCGTTTGCCCCAGCCAGAAGTCCCAATCCAGCTCCTTCGGCGGTTTTTGGGTTTTGAAGGGTCCGCCCGTTTTACCCGGTCCCATCGACGCCCTCGCTTTGAGTTTGTCACCCAAGCGTCCGCTGCGGGCAATGGCCACCGCTTCGAGGAAGGCCCCGCGGAATTCGCTTCGCTGTTGCGTACCGACTTGAAAAACCCGGTCGGTTTCCTTCGCCACCTTGCAGACGAGTTGGCTTTCGTCGATCGTAAGCGTCAGCGGCTTTTCGCAATAGACGTCCTTGCCTGCCTTCATTGCGTCGATGGCGATTTTCACGTGCCAATGGTCTGGCGTTCCGATCGTGACGGCTTCCACGTCATTCCGGTCGAGTACTTGGCGGTAGTCCCGATAGACCCGGCACTTACCGTCGAAATCGGCGGCGAACTTGTCGGCATTTCCTTGGTGTACGTCGGCGCAAGCGACCATGTTGCCAAATCTAGCGGCCTGTCGGCCGATGTCCGAGCCGCGTCCACCCACGCCGATGGAGGCAATAGTGGGCCTATGGCCGTTCGGCTCGCCAGCCACGGCACCGGTGAAGAAATATGGCATCGCCATTCCCGCAGCGGTCAATGCCGCGCCGGTTTTCAAGACATCGCGACGTGTGTGCTTATTGTTGTGTTTACTGTGATACATGTGTTTTCCCGTGAAGAATGTTTCACTTTTTGTCTGTACAAGGCGGAGCAAGCAAAGTAGCCCCGCCTTCTTTCTTGCCAAAGGCATGTTGACAGTGGGGCTGCGATCCGCTTACCCTCTCCTGCATTCCCCCTTCCCGCGGCAGAAGTTTAATAGTCTTTACCGTCCAGCACTACGCCGTCGTTGCGGATGCCCAAGCAGCGGTAAACCTGTATATCAATCGAGTAAGACGCGGTGTCCACCGAGCCGTCGCACTTTGCCATGTGAAATCCGTTTGAGTGCGGGCTACCGTATCTATAAGAGATGTTATATCCCGCTTGGTCCTGAGATGGCACGAAATATGCGTTGTAGGTGTCATTATTCCGGTCGGCGCCGACGAAGCGGACTATGTCGAGATCTAATCCGATCGACCAGCCCTGGTCGTCGCCACCCGCCGTGCCGGTCTCGTACCAATCTTCACCGAGGGATTTTTCGCCGCAAAGGTAAGTGTTGCTTGTGCCGTCTGAAATGTCACAAAGTTTGCACTGGCTGCAAAGCCAAAATATACCGGTTGCATACTTCGCGCCGATGGCCTTCTCATTCGCCCAATGGCTATCGGTCATGGCGTCTCCTTGCGCTAAGGAGGACGGTCCCTCCCATATGAACATATTTGCAGATAACAGCGTTCCGCCATTGCCTGCGTAATCAGTCCTGGCAATTTGATTCAGCGAAGAAGGCAAGTTATAGAACGGCGCGGGATATATATAAGGGTATAGTACCGCGGAACGGCGAGATGGACAAAGCAAACCCGGCAGGATTGTTTGGGCCATGTGAGCCAACAATTCGGGGCGTTGAGCCTCCGTGCCGTCCAGTCCCAGGTCATGCAACGCCTGCTGCTCCATGTACGGCAGAGCGTTGTAAATCCATCCGCCGGGCTGTCGCTTGTCGTTGCCGCGGTTCGGATCACCGGACCACAGGTAGCCCCATCCGCCGGAGGGCAAATAACCGAGGAATTGTTCGTGGTTCAAGCATGCCAGCGCGAGTTGCTTGAGGTTGTTCTTGCACTGCACCTGACGTGCCGCCTCGCGGGCCGCTTGGACCGCCGGCAGCAACAACGCGATCAATATCCCTATGATCGTGATCACGACCAAAAGCTCGACAAGTGTAAAACCGTGAGGGGATTTTGGATGGTGGATTTCGGATGGTGGATTTGAGTCCATGATACTGCTCCATTTCAGACAATGGTTGACTTAACGTTCAGGAGTTGGCAGAAATCCACCAACTCTTGCTTGTAATCGCCGTAAAACCATACTTGATGAAAGCCAGGATACGCCAACACGTTCGTGTCGCCGTCGAACTTGACCATCACGGAAACGACGCAACCGCCGGCGGGCGGAGCGGAAACGTTTTCCAACACCTCTCCGGCGGAAATGAGCGCGTGCGAGGGCAGGCTCTTGTCCCCTTCATCCATTATCACGTCGACGGAAGTGACTCGCTGCCCTTTCTTCCAAAGTGTCCGTCTGGTGGCGTCTCGCGCGCCGTGGTGATGCACGATGTCGTACGGCTCCGACGGCGCGGAGAAGCCGCCCAGCTTCGTCGGACAGCTACAATGCGCCCCGATAATCGCCTGCCTTACGGTCTCGGCGACGGGATCCTGCTGAAATCCTGGCCGGTCGAACAGGTATTGCACCATGACGTGGCTGGCCACCGCGCCGAGATCGGCCTCGCAAGCGGCCGGGATGCCGTCGTCGTTCATTTTCGACCAGGCGATGCAGGGCAAGCTGATTTTGCTTCTGGCCAGCGCGCCGAGGCAGTCCATCGTGATCGCGTCGGCGTTCTCTCGCTCCAGGAGCGTCCGCGCGACGACGTAGCTCTTGATCCCGTTGATGACGTCCTGGTCCGTCGCGCCGCGCTGTTGGCGCGCCCCTCGGATCAACTCGCCGGCCATCGCTTGGATTTCCTCGTTGACAAGTGTTTTGTTGTACTCGTCGAGGAAGGCCGCGGCGGGAATGTAGCGGAGTTTGATGCCCAGTTGCGGAATCTCGGTGTCGTGCCTCCGCGAGCCGGCGATCACCAGGCAACGGGTAGCCCGCATCTTGGCCCGCGCATGGAGCATCTTCATACCGTATTGCACCTGGCGGAAATCGTCGGTCGAGCAGACGAAGCAGCCCGGCTTTCCCGCCAGCGGTTTCGTGTTCGTGGTGAACGAACTTCCCACGGGCGAAAAGACGACCGTCGGAATCTTGCTGTCGACGGCCTTATAGGCGGTTGGCCAGGCATGTTGCTGGCGGTCGAGCAGGACGACCAGCAGGCCGTCGGGTTTTGCGGCGGTTGCCTCGGCGACCCAGGCATCTGCTTCGTTCCCGCCGTGGATCGGTTTGGGTGCCAGATCGAGCTTCACGTTGAGCTTCTTGGCGGTCTCGATAATCTGTTCGGTGTACTTTTTCCGCGCTGCTTCACCGTCGTAGATTTGCCCTGGCCACCACATACCGTATTCACCCCGTCGGCGCACGAAGCATGCCTTGATCGTGGGCACACAACTTGCGGCCGGCCCTTTTTGTTCGATTTTGCCCGCCAGCGCGAACCGCCCCGGCAACCACCCGCCCAACATGGACGCGGAAAGCAGCGACGTCGAAGCCGCGGCAACGAACTTCCTGCGACTGATCGACGATCCACAACAACCACACTTGGCGGGGCACCGGCTGACCGACATGAATGAATACCTTTCTTTGGATGCGGAAATACCGTGTAATGTCTAATGTCGTGCTAGAGTGGACATCATGGATAGGCGAAGCTATACCCATGATGCCCACCCACGACATTACCTTTCTCAATAAACACTCGTTCGACGGCGGGTTTTGGATGGTGGATGCGCCTACCACGACACATCCGCTATCCACCATCCATGTTGGGATGGCAGTTAAACTGCCACCCCAACGAATCCATTTGTCCCCTCTCCCAAAGGGAGAAGATTGGGGTTAGGGTGAAGGCGACGTTCGGCACGTTCATCCATACCGCCAACCGCCCTCACCCCCAGCCCCTCTCCCAAAGGGAGAGGGGAGTTTTTCTCGTTTACTGGCCACTGGCCACTAAACTTTACTTTCGCTTCCTCCATGCGTAGCAGAGCAACCCGATCAAGCCGGTGGCCAACAACGCCAATGTTCCGGGTTCGGGAACGCCATTGTAAAACGTGTCCTGAATGCTAAACTCTCCCGCCGCGAAGGTGAACAACCGGACTTCGTCGAGTGCGGCATCGATTCCGCGGACGTAACCCGATTGCCCCCACGCTCCGGTGATAGCCGCCAGCGAGACTTTATCGTAAAGGTTCGGCGCTGGCGCAAACGTTGTGGCTTGACTCGGATCGGCACCTCTCTTAACGCCGTCCACATACAACTCTCCCACTCCTCCGTTGTTGACGTAGGCCGCGTGGAACCACTGGCCTGCCGTAACGGTGTAATCGCTCATCCAGCTATCGACGAGAATTCGCGACACGCGCAGCTTGCCCTCCTTGATCTCAATCATCGCATTGGAGTTTGTCGAGTTTTTACCGACGGAAATGAGCACTGCCTCCTTGTCCTGAGTCGAGGGGTTGGGTAGTGAGTCAACCCTTGCCCAAAATTCGATTCCCCAGTTATTTGAAGCGGAAAAGAGGTAGCTCGATCCCGCGCCGCCGGCATAATACTCAGTTGCCGTGGTCGGCCATGCGCCGTAGGCGTTGTCGAAATCCATGCCGAGCGTAGATCCAGATGTGCCCCCTGCGACGTAGGAAGGCCCGCCGTATCGGGTCAGATCCAAACCGCCGACGGAATCGATGGTGGGATCATTGCCCAGGTTTCCGATTGCCGCGCCGGTGTCGGTTTCGCCTAAACGCCAATAATTATTCTCAACAATAGTGGCGTTGGCCAATGTTGCGCCGAACAAAACCAGAATGGCGGCGAAAACCAGATGTTTTACTGAACGGTTCATTGGAAAATCTCCATCTTGGGACAACAATTGAAATACGAGGCGTCAGGACGGTTGTCCCATGACGTGCCTGGGCCTCAGATAAACGAGCAGCACTCCATCTGTTTCACATACAGTTCGATTACGAAATCGCGACTGGGCGGCACTGGCGGCTTGCCAGCACCCCGTTTGGGCACCGGCAAAATGTCAGTGCCAACTCACAAACACGAACACCGACAAAATGTCAGCGCTGTCGGGCCGTCGTGCCGACGGCCGCTAAACATCTAAAATAGTTATGGACCATTCATCGGTTGACCTCCTTTCCAGACGTAGTGTCGTTTAGGGTTTAGGGGTCTAGTGGATTCATACACGTCGTGGATTTCCTTGGCCCCCAGCGCTGAGCGAAAGATCATCAATTCGTCGATTCGGCCGCCAAGCGGATAGCTGGCGCAGGTGCAGTCGGCGTCCCGTGAATCCCACCACGCGCCGATCATCGCCGGCCCGATCTTGGCCGCCATTGTCGACTGAGCGGCGGCGGTTATGTTCTCTCGGTCGCCCACGTGTTCGCCGTCAAGATAGAGGGCTGCGCGGCTCGCCTCGGGGCCGTGGACGTACACTGCGGCAAGGTGGCACCAATGGCCCAGCGTCTCGGCGTTGTCGAACACCGGCCGGGAGCGCATATTGCCACTCCTGTTGTCCAAGGTAAAGCTTATCGTGCCATCGTAGCGTATCTGCCAGTGGATTCGGCCCGCGAAGTTCGCCCGGCTGAAACCGACCCTGTTCCAACCGTCCGACAGCAGCAGGCCGCCGCATTCCGGGGGGCTCGGCAAGGAATCCAAGTTCACCCAGGCGAGCAATGTTAACTGCTTGCACTCGATGGGGATGTTGACGCGGACGCCGTTGCCGGGCCAGCCGAACCGCAGCGCGTGTTTGCCCGGAAAACGACCCGGCACCCAGGCCGGGCTCTCGATCCGGCCGTCGAATTGCTTGCCCGTCGCGGCACGGTTCCGCAGCACCGAGCGGTCGCTATCGTCGCGCTGGAAATCGTAATACGCCAGCAGATCGTCGCGATTGCGAAGTTCCTTGCTCCACGCCTGCCAACGGCGCAGCGGTGTCGGATGCAACTGTTCCGCCAGCTTCGCCAATTGCCCAACGCGGACGAAACCCGCCATGTCGGCCGTGCCACGCACAATGACCAGTCGGTCCTGGCCGCCCTTGCCGTGTTGCACCCGCGCCGATTCATTCTCGCGCAAAATCAATTCACGCCCACTGCCCTCACCCCCTGCCCCTCTCCCGGAAGGAGAGGGGAGACCGTTGCCGACTACTTGCACCCTCACCGAGCGGCGGAAGACATGCGACTCGGTAACGCCCGAGCGGTCCACTTCGACGCCGAACTCGGTGCCCAGGTCGGTGACGACGGCGGTGGGAGTGCGGACGGAAAATAAGGATGAAGGATGAAGGATGAAGGATGAAGGCTCGGCCTTGGACCTTGAACCTTGAACCTTGGACCTTGAACCTTTTCCTTTAACCGCCTCCACCCGCGCGGTCAGTTTACCTAACGAGAGATAGCCGCTGGCGGTGGATTCCACTTCGTAAGAGCAAGGCCCCTGGAGTATGACCTTCGCGCCGGTGTCGTAAGTGATTTCCATCAGGCCGGAATCAAGGATGTATTTGCGGCCCAAGGGAACGTGGGCAAACCCCATCGGCGGCGAATAGCGGGGATCGTCCGACCATTTTACATCGACCATGCCGGTGATCCGGCCGACGAACACCATCTCCGGCATGGCGTCCGACGGAACCGACTGCGACGGCGCCTCGGCGATATGCTGATGGTGAGTGACTTTTATGGCCCAAAACCCCAGTAGCATCACGCCCATGATTACCGTGGCGACCGTATAGGAGAACGCCCAACTGCCGACGGAAAAGTGGCTGGTGGGTAGTGGATAGTGGGTAGTGGAGGAAAGATCGAGGACGATCGGCGGGATTGGGGGTTCGGGGTTCGGGATTTGGGACCATTGGCCTGACGGCAGTTCAACTGTCGCGCCAACGGGATGTTCAACTGCCGCACCAGCGGGAAGATCAATGGCCGGTGAACCTGCCATCTCTCGCCCCTCGCCCCTCGCCCCTCGCCGCTGGTCGCCTACCCGCATCAACGGAGGAGCGATCTCCCAGCGCAACAGGGCGTCGAGGATCATGTATTCGCGGTAAAGCCGCCGCAGCGAGGCGTCGTCGCGCAGCAGCCGGTTCAATTCCTCTCGTTCGGCCTCGGGGAGTTCGCCCTCCAACAACTTGGCGAGCAAGCGGTCCGGCTCGGGAATCAGGCGGGATTGGCTCATCGGGCATCCTCCCGCACGGATCGTTCGTGCTCGTCGATGCACTTCAGCAACGACATGCGGATGCGGTGCATGGCCACGGAGATCGCGCCGGGAGAGCGGCCCAAGCGCTCGGCGATCTGGCGCGGGCGGAGATCGTCGGCGTACTGCATCTGCAACAACTCTCGATCCGGCTGGCTCAGCTTCTCCATGCAGAGGCGGAGCGTTTGCAGTACGGCGTCGATCTGGCCGGACTCGGCGACCGCCTCTTGAGCGAGTTGTTCGACCAGCGAATCGTCGAATCGGAGCCGGTCGCGGCCCTTCTGTTTGCGGAACGTCAGCACTTCGTAATATGCGATTCGCGCCGCCCAGGCCGCGAAATTGCTCCCCTCGACGAATTGCAATCGCTTGCTCCACATGACCAGGTTGGTCGCTTGCAGCACGTCGTCGGCGTCGGCGCGGTTGGGCAACAACTGGAGGATGTAGGCGTACAGCCTCCGCTGAGCGTCGGCCAGCCGTTGCACGAACCAAACGTCTTTGTCCGGGGTGACGTCCACGATCGAAGAAACTCCCGATAATTTAGAGAAGGCGCACAAACCCACGTCCCCACTCTCTATGATAATTACGGCGCATGGCAACGGATTATTAGGCCGTCAATATGCCATGCGGCGCCGTGGCCCCCTTGCTGCCGCCAGTGAGGGGGGTGCCGGAACCATTGTTGACGGGCGAAATGGCGCACTGGTAGAATCCCAGCTTTGGATGACACGGGACCGAAAATGTGAGTTTGTTGACTATCGGAAATCCAGCAACAATAGCCAAACGCCCCGCGACTGCGGTCGCGGGGGGCGTTATTGCAACGTTGACGTTCGGATACCCGAGAACTTTCAACTATCAATGAGGAGTACAAAATGTTTGTCAACGCTGTGCGCGGCGGGTTGGCGGCGATTGCGATTTCGGCAACGATTGTGACGGCGGCCGAAAACGCCCGGCTCGAATATCCCCAAACACGGCAAGTCGATCAGATCGACGTCCTGCACGGCGTCAAGGTGGCCGATCCCTACCGCTGGCTCGAGGCCGATGTCCGCACCTCGCCGGAAGTGGCCGAGTGGGTGGCCGCCGAGAACAAACTGACCGACGCCTATCTCGACTCGATTCCACAGCGGGAGACGATCCTCCGCCGACTGACCGAACTGTGGAACTACGCCAAATACTCCTCGCCGATGAAAAAAGGAGGGCGGTACTATTACCTTAAGAACGACGGGCTACAGAACCAATCCGTGCTGTACGTGACCGACACGCTGGATGGTGCGTCGCGGGTGTTGCTGGACCCGAACACCTGGTCGCCCGACGGCACGATCGCCCTGACCGGCCTGGACTTCAGCGACGACGGCCGGTATGCGGCGTATGCCCGATCCGATGCCGGCTCCGATTGGTCCACCTGGCGCGTGCTGGAGATCGCCACGGGAAAGCTTCTGCCCGACGAACTGAAATGGACCAAGTTCACCGGCGCTTCGTGGACCAAGGACGGCCGAGGATTTTTCTACACCCGGTACGATGAACCGGCCCGGGGCGCGGAGTATCAGGCCCCGAACTTCAACAACAAGCTCTGCTACCACCGCGTCGATACGCCGCAGTCCGAAGACGTTTTGGTCTACTGGAGGCCCGAACACCCCGAGTGGCTCTATCAAGGAACAGTGTCCGACGACGGCCGATACCTGGTCATTTCGGTCGGCGTGGGGACCGATGAGCGGAATCGCGTGCTGGTCCGCGACCTGACCGAGCCGTACGCCATGCCCGTCGAGCTGATCGACAATTTCGAGCACGAATACACGTTCGTGGGCAACGACGGCCCGACGCTCTTTTTCAAGACCGATCTGGACGCGCCTCGCCGGCGGCTGGTGGCCATCGACCTGCGAAAGCCGCAGCGGAGCCACTGGCGCGAGATCATCCCGCAGACCGACGCGACGCTCGCGGGCGTCAGCCTGGTCGGCGACCGGCTAATCGCCAAATACGTGAAGGACGTCGCCGCCCGGGTGAAGGTCTTCTCGCCGGCTGGGCGGTTTATTCGCCACGTGGACCTGCCGGGCGTCGGCACGGCGGCCGGCTTCGGCGGCCGGCGGACCGACACCGAGACCTTTTATAGCTTCTCGAGCATCGTCACCCCGCCGACAATTTATCACTATGACGTGGCGACCGGCGCGAGCCGGCTGATCCGCCGGGCCGAAGTGAAGTTCAACCCGGAGGATTACCAGCTCCGGCAGGTTTTCTATCGCAGCAAAGACGGCACGCGGGTGCCCATGTTTATCGCTCATCGGAAGGGAATCAAGCTGGACGGCTCGAACCCGACCCTGTTGTACGGCTACGGCGGGTTCAATGTCTCACTGTTGCCGAGGTTTTCGATCGCCCGGGCGGCGTGGATGGAAATGGGCGGCGTCTACGCACAACCGAACCTCCGCGGCGGCGGCGAATACGGCGAGGCATGGCACGAGGCGGGTACGAAACTGGAAAAACAAAACGTCTTCGACGACTTCATCGCCGCCGCCGAGTGGCTCATCGCCAACAAATATACCCGGCCCGAAAAACTGGCAATCGAGGGGGGCAGCAATGGAGGATTGTTGGTCGGCGCCGTGATGACGCAGCGTCCCGAGTTGTTCGGTGCCTGCTTGCCGGCGGTCGGCGTGATGGACATGCTCCGCTTTCACAAGTTCACCGAGGGCCGGTGCTGGGTGGACGACTACGGCTCGGCCGAAGACCCCGCGGAGTTCAAGACGCTGCTGGCCTATTCGCCCTATCACAACATCAAGCCGGGCACCTGCTATCCGGCCACCTTGGTCACCACGGCCGACACCGACGATCGGGTCGTGCCGGGGCACAGCTTCAAGTTCGCCGCCGCGCTGCAACGCGCCCAGACGTGCCGGGCGCCGGTGCTGATTCGCATTTCGACCCGCGCCGGACACGGCGGCGGAAAGCCCATCGGCAAGAAGATCGAGGAACTCGCCGACAAGTGGGCGTTTCTGGTGAAAAACCTGGGCATGAAGTTGCCGGAGCGGTAAACCTTGTTCCCACGCTCAGCGGTCGCAACGAGCGGACCAACGCCGCGAGTTCAGATTCACGATCGGAACCGAATCTTGTCGGTGGAAAATTCAGTAGCGTGGCACCATGAAAGCCATATTTTACCCATTATCCAGCTTTCATGCCAGATCAAATTCCTATCAGTGAGGAACCGAGGAACCTCCGGCAAAGCCGGAGGCTTCCATTGTGAACCGCTCAAAGCGGTAGTTCAGGTGGTTACATTTATTCTGGTATCAAAACAACTCTGTTGGTTCGGTTTTCGGTCGTTCCTGTCCAATTGCTGAAGTTTCCTCACAACGCCGCTCGCATGTTCAGTTGTGTACGCCCCCCGACGCTGTATCGAACCGAACGGCGGGCAACGACTACGGAACTGTCAAACTATGCCAGTCCCCCGGCAAAGCCGGGGGTTTTCTAGGATAATAACCCCGCCAACCCCGCCAAGAGCGGGTTGGACGAACGTTTACGTATCCCGACAAGCGATTGTCGATGAACAACTATCACACACAAGGGGAGGTTTTTTCCTGCCCGGCGCCCCCATTGTGGGACGCCGGACAGGATTTCGGCGTGTCGGAACCCAATTCGGCCTCAGTTGGCAGCCCAACTCTGGTTCAACGTCGGAAAGCGGGCCTCGTAGGCCACGCTTTCGAGAAACTTGCGGGCGGCCACGTACTCGGCCGGATTCATCTCGCGGATCTTCGACCGCAACTCCTCACGCATTTTCTCCACCACCACCCGCACTTGGTAGCACGCGTCGCTTCCCAATAGGCTGTGGGGGCTCTTGCGTTCGGCAAATAGGCAGTCGAGCCACATGCGATAATCGGAAAACTCGTCCTGCAGTAAGACTTCGGGCCAGCAGATATTGCTGCCAATCTGAAAATTGGCCGGCCGTTCGGGAACCGATGCCTTGCTGTAGCGGCTCAGATCCTCTTGGGTGGGCCGCTTGCGGCTGTGCGACCCCTTATAAACGTCGTACAACGCCCGCTTGTCGTAAAATGTCTTGGCCATTTTCAGGTTGTTGTCCAGCGCCTTGCTGCGGACTTCCTGGAGGGTTTGCAGTGTCTTGGCATTGGTCGCTTTGGCGTTGGCCACCGCAGTGATCCACGCAGCCCGTGCCTTGATCATCTTGGACTGTGCATCAGCCAACGCGGTGATCATTGCGTTGCGGGCATTGGCCTGGATCTTATTGTTGTTAGACATCAGCGCCGCGGCCTTAGCCATCTTGGTGTAAGCCTTCACGTAAGCGTCCATCGCCTGCGAGGGAGGCGCGGCGGTTGCGGAACCCACGGTCGTGGCACTCAACAAAATAATCAGAAACAGTTGGACACTTTGTTTGAGACTTGACATCGTAGCAACTCCTTTTCTCGAAAATAGGGTCCGGTAGTAATGGTTGCTGCCCCATCGCGAGGCAACACGCTCCCTACTCCCTGCCGCCCGCGCGAAAAGCGGAGGGTATCGGGCACAACTCAGACGGTACCGTCCTATTTCTTCCTGTCCCGAAACTTAGTTACGGTTCAGGATGTATAGTTCGTAAAGCTGGAAAAAGCTGGAAAATCAAGGCGGGTACAGCGGAAGCAATCAGGTACGCTGTTTGGTATGAATGCGGGAAGGAACGTCTATCCAATTAGGCGAGCAGCAGAGCCCAACGTTAACGAAGGGCCACCACGTCGGAAGGGAAGGCCTGACCGAATGCTTATCATACTCATTTACTATTCTAGCAATCCGACGCGAAGCGTCAAGGGGCGACTATCTGATCAACAGACAATCCGGCGGCTTTCTGGCCGGAGTGGTCTTGCAGCAGGCCGCGATGCTGGCCGTGTTGGGTTTCCTGCCCGGAGTGGCAATTTCGGCGGTCTTGTACTGGCTGACGCGGGCCATGGCCCACGTGCCGATCGAGATGACGGCCGGCCGCGTGTTTTTCGTGCTCGGTCTGTCCGTGTTGATGTGTACCATTTCCGGCCTTGGCGCGCTGCGAAAAGTCCGCTCCGCCGACCCGGCCGATTTGTTCTAAAAGACGGAAAAAGTTTGTCGATAATATCTGGAATTGCGAAACCGCAAGCGGGATTCAACCTCTTGCAGCCGAACCATCCCACAAAAATATTTCTGACCTCTGACCTCTGACCTCTCCCCGTCCCATGCGCGTCCCCCTGGCCTGGAAAAACCTGACTCACGACTGGCGGCGGTTGCTGGCGGCGGTCGCCGGCATCGGCTTCGCCGTGGTCTTGATGTTCATGCAAACCGGCTTCAAGAACGCGCTGTTCGACAGCACCGTGCAGGTGCTCGAAAAACTCGACGCCGATCTGGTGCTGGTGGCTCGAGCGCGCTACGCTCTGCCGGCCAACCAGACGTTCAACATCGGGCGGTTATATCAGGCCCGGGCGTGCGAAGGAGTCCGCGCGGCGTATCCCTTCTACATCGAGCGTCCCCGTGCGGTCTGGAAACAGCCCGGCGCCCGCGGCTATCCGATCCGCGTGTTGGCCTGCGATCCGACTGAGCCGGTGCTGTTGATTCCCGAGTTGGCGGCGTATTCCGAGGCGCTGAAGCGGCCAGGCGCGGCTTTGTACGACGAGAAGAACAAGTCGGTCTATGGCCCGCCCGGGCAGCGCACGCCTTGGAACCAATGGCGCGACGTGACGCTGGCCGGCCGGTCGCTTCGTTTGGTGGGCGGGTTTCGACTCGGCACCGACTTCGCCAACGACGGCAACCTGTTTATGAACACCGAGAACTTCGCCAAGTTCTTCCCCAGTCGCTTTGCCGGCGGCGATCCGCTGGAAGTCGTCGATCTGGGCGTCGTCAAACTCCAACGGGACGCCGACCCGCAAGAGGTCAAAACGCGGCTGATCGAGCGGTTGCCCAACGACGTGGCCGTGCTGACCAAGGCGGAGATGGTCGCTCGGGAGCGGAACTTCTGGCGACGCAGCACTCCGATCGGTTACATTTTCACGATCGGCACGCTGATCGGATTCCTGGTCGGAGTGGTCATCTGCTATCAGATCATCCACGCCGACGTCGGCGACCATCTGGCCGAGTTCGCCACGCTCAAAGCGATGGGCTATCCGAACCGCTACTTCGTCGGCTTCGTACTCGCCGAATCGGTCTATCTTTCGCTGCTGAGTTTCATCCCAGGCATGCTTCTCAGTCTTGGGTTGTACGCGGCGTTGGCCCACTGGACCGGGTTGCCGATGATCCTGAACGTCCCCCGCGCGGCGTCGGTCTATTTATTGACATTGGCGATGTGTGTCGTTTCCGGCTGTCTGGCGATGCGGAAAGTTCTGGCCGCCGACCCGGCCGAGTTGTTCTGAGTGTGCTGACGAAGGGACCGGGGATTGGGGACTCGGGGTTCGGGTGGATATTTCCTGTAATTCTTGATGGCTTTGGTCAAACTGAAGTCCCTTATCAGCCCGTTGAAAAAGGGTGCCACTGCTGGCTTGTCCAGCAGTGCGGGGAGAAACACCCGGAAAAACACTGCTGGACAAGCCAGCAGTGGCACCCGAACTCTCGGAAACCGACTTTTTCAACGGGCTGCTAAACCACCGCGCCACATCTCGACTCTACCCACTCGGGGCAAATCGACAACAGTGTGCCCCACCATGGTGAGAAATGCGGACTAAAACTCATGTTTCGTCGGCTGGAACAGATTCCCACCAGACGGTACACTGACCGCATGATTGGCTTGGTTCGCGGTTTGCGGGATGGAATCTGCGGCCTTCGGCGGGCCGGCTTCGGGCTGCTGTTTCCGCCGCGGTGCGTCCATTGCGATGCCGATCTTTTCGATGCCCTCTCGGGGCCGTGCCTTTG
>JAUWNG010000008.1 GCA_030612765.1 Planctomycetota bacterium | reverse complement strand
AAGAATCTCGCTTTTCCGGCAGCGTCGGCGAGATTCTTCGCTGCGCTCAGAATGACCGAACCTACCGGAAAATCTGGCCGCACACACCGTCCCCGGTCGCTTGCCATGCCGACCGAAAGGGGATATAATTCCGCTAATACGGCGGCAACATCGCGCGTTCTCCGCCGCCGACAACCCCGCCGCTTGCCTCGCCGTTTTTTTCAACCCGATAAAACAGTTTCATGTCCAGTCGATCATCTCCATTGTCTACGTTAGTGTTGCTCGTGTTGTTCGGCGCGGCGTCGCTTCACGCCGTCGGCTCGGAAGACACCAAGTCGCAAGAGCATCCCCTGATCGGAAAAACCGTAATCGTCCAACTCCGCTCGGGCAAAACCTTGAAGAACATGGTCGTCGAGAAAGTCGTGACCGGGAATATCCCGGACACAATCTCCCGGTTGAGAATCCTCGATCCGGCGACCGGCTCGCGGCCGACCCTGGGCGCTTCGGCCGTCAAACGGATAACGGCCCCCGACGGCAAGGAGCTTCTCGTCTTCGAGGAGAAGTCGAAATGTCTCGCGCCCCCGGACGAGCAAAAGCTAGCCGAGATACGCCGGGCGGCCGAGTCGAAAAAGGGGCCGTTCGCCTCGCGTAAACCGCGCCCCGGCCGGAAGGCCAAGCCGGGCGCGGCGCGAAAGACCGGCTCTGACAACGACGAGGATGCACGACGCAAGCGGAACAAACAGAAGCGAAAAGAGTTTTTCGATAAGACCGGCGTCTGGCTCTGGCCTGAGTTGACCGACGAGCAGCAGGAAAAGGCGTTGGCGAAAGGAAAAGCATACGTCGCCAAAATCGCGGAGAAGTTCGCCCCGCTGAACATGCGTCTTTACGAGACGCGGTATTATCTGTTCCTCAGCGACCTGCCCCCGCAAGTGGCCTCGCTCTACACGTCTTGCCTCGACCAAATGCACGAGCAGTTGTGCAAGGCGTTCGGGGTAAAGAACAAGGACGGCGTATGGCTGGGCGGCAAGGTGCCCGTTATCGCCTTCGTTCACGGCGAGCACTTTGCCGAGTTCGAGAAGGCGTTTTTCAATCATCAGGTGAACCATCAGGCCGCGCAAGGGCTTGCCCATCAGGTCTCCACGGGCGAGGTGGTCATCAGTTGCCACTGCGGCAAAGACCCCTACTATTTCGCCGCCGTGATCGTTCACGAGACGACCCACGGATTTATCCATCGCTACAAGTCGCCGCAAGTGGTCCCCAACTGGTTCAACGAGGGAATCGCCGAATGGGTCTCCATGACCGTCGTCCAGAAAGACAAGGGCGTCAAGCGCAAGGTAAAACGCGCCCTCAAACAAATGCGCAGGACCGGCACCCTCGGCGGCGACTTCTTCACCGCCAGCCACATCGCCGCCAATCAATACGGAATCGCCACGGCAATGGTCGATTTCATGCTCCGCTCAAACCCGAAGGCCTTCCGCGCGATGATCGACGGCATCAAGTCGGGCGAGAAATGGGAGGACGCGCTGAAGAAGTCCTACGGCGTCACGCCCGAGCAACTGACGCAGAAGTTCGGCATGGCCGTGGTGGGCGTGCCGATGCTGAGGCCGTAAACTCTGTAGCACAGCCGCCCTCGGCTGTGCCGGACGGCGGGGAGGCACGTCCCCGAGCGCAATCTCCCTGTCTTGGCATCATTACAGCAATTCGAGAAAACAATCTTCTGTCAATCCGGCACGCCGTATTTGACTTCGCAACAGGAAAGGTGCGACGGACCGGTGCATTGGTATCACGAGATTGGGGCGTCCACGCTTGCCGAGAACAGCGTGACTCCCCTTTTGCCGAACAACGTGGTAGCCGGCCCGCACGAAGACCGCCACCGCCGCTCACCCGGAAATACCCGCCAACCGTCCCAACCTACACCTCCACGGTTGTCGTGATCGCAGGCCGCTCGCTCTTTAGCTTTTTCGGCGGAACCGTCTCGACGTAGAGCGAGATGGCTTCCTTGACGTTTTTCAGGGCGGCCTCGACCGTTTTGCCCTGGCTCATACAGCCGGGCAATTCCGGCACGTCGGCCACATAGCCCTTGTATTCTTGATCGTAGATTAAATTGACGAGAAGACGCATTTTGTGAACTCCTCAACGCCCTTAGATCATAGAATATTATACACCAGGCGTCAATCTATTCATTCTCCCGCAACCTTCGCCCCATCACCTTGCCGAGCGAGTGATTGTATCTCATCCACCCGCACATACCCGCTCTGGATCGGCACGGGCAACTCGTCTTCGACCTTTTCGCCACGCTGGAAAAGATGGCTCAACATACCGTGGCCGTCCTTTTCCCGAGCGAGCCGCTTGCCGCGGATTTTGTCTTGCAGCCGCATCAAGCCCTCGAGCAGCGATTCGGGCCGGGGCGGACAGCCGGGGATGTAGACGTCGACCGGGACCACCAGGTCCACGCCGCGGACCACGTGGTAACCGTGCTCGAAGTACGGCCCGCCGGCGATTGCGCACGCCCCCATGGCGATCACGTATTTCGGATCGGCCATCTGCTCGTAAAGCCGTCGGATGCGGCTGGACATCTTGAAAGTGACCGTGCCGGCGACGATCATCAGGTCGGCCTGTCGCGGGCTGGGTCGAAACGCTCCGGCCCCAAACCGGTCTATATCGAAGCGGCAAGCCCCGGCCGTCATCATCTCGATCGCGCAACAAGCCACCCCGAACGTCAGCGGCCAGAGGCTGCTCTGGCGTGCCCAATTGATCGTCTGTTCCAGGGTTGCGACCAATACGCCCTCTTCAAACCGTCCTTCAATCCAAGGTTGTGCCATTATCTGATTCCTTACGCCGTCGTGGCCGCAAACGCTTTAGTATATCCTACATTCAGGTCGTTTGGAACCGACGCCGACTCCCCCCAAGATGTAGGGTGGGGCGAGCGAAGCGAGCCCCACCAAACGAACAGTCCAACAGTGGTGAGGCTCGCTTCGCTCGACTCTACTTCTGAGCAGAACACGGGCAAGATGCCCGTGCCACCCAGGCGCGACCAACGGTCGCGGCTTTATGAAGGAGATTTCACGGCCGGCCTGTCGGGCGACGGGCCGATCAGTTTCTTGATCTCCGGCTCGTCGAGCGTTTCAACTTCCTTGAGCCGTTTGGCCATCGTGTCGAGCTTGTCGCGGTGTTCCTGAAGCATCGAGGTCGCTCGGTCCGCGGCGTCGCGCAGCATCCGCGAGACCTCCTCGTCGATCACCTGCGCGGTGTGCTCGCTGAAGCGGCGCGGCTCGGCCATCTCGCGCCCCAGGAAGGGATGGTCCTCGCTGTCGCGGAAGGCGACCGGGCCGAGCCGATCGCTCATACCCCAGTGCGTAACCATCCGCCGGGCCAGTTGCGTGGCCTTGCTCAAATCGTCCTCGGCCCCGGCGCTGTACTGATCGAATACCAGCTTCTCGGCCGCCCGACCGCCCAGCAGGAACAGCAGCCGAGTGTGCAACTCGCTTTCGCTGATGTTTACGCGGTCTTCCTCGGGCAACAACTGCGTGGCGCCGAGCGAACGGCCGCGGGGGACGATCGAGACCTTGTGCAGCTTGTCGATGCTGGGCACCAGCCAGGCCAGCAAGGCGTGGCCCGACTCGTGATAAGCCGTCATCGACTTCTCCTGATCGGAAAGGACGTCCTCGCGCTTCGCGCCCATCAAGAGCTTGTCTCGGGCATAGTCGAAGTCGGACATGTCGACGTAGTCTTTATCGTGCCGGCTGGCCCACAGCGCGGCCTCGTTGACCAGGTTGCGGATGTCGGCGCCGGTCAGGCCGACGGTGCCGGCGGCCAACTGCTCCAGATCGACGTCGATGTCCAGCGGCACGTCGCGGCTGTGGACCTCGAAGATCGCCAGACGGCCCTTGAGACTGGGGCGATCGACGGTGACGTGGCGGTCGAACCTCCCCGGGCGCAGCAGCGCCGGATCGAGCACGTCGGGGCGGTTCGTGGCGGCCATGACGATGACCGACTCGTTCTGCGTGAAGCCGTCCATCTCGCTGAGGATTTGGTTCAGCGTCTGCTCGCGTTCGTCGTGACCGCCGCCGACGCCCGTTCCGCGGTGGCGGCCCACCGCGTCGATTTCGTCGATGAACAGGATGGCCGGCGCGTTTTCCTTGGTGGTCTTGAACAGGTCGCGTACCCGTCCGGCGCCGACGCCCACGAACATCTGTATGAACTCGGAGCCGTTGATCGAGAAAAAGGGTACGCCCGCCTCGCCGGCCACGGCGCGGGCCAACAGCGTCTTGCCCGTGCCGGGGGCGCCCATCAGCAGGATACCCTTAGGCACCCGCGCGCCGAGCCGCTGGAACTTTTCCGGGTTGCGGAGGAACTCGACGATCTCCTGCAACTCGTGCTTGACGTTCTCCAATCCGGCGATGTCCTCGAAGGTGACCGGTTTGTCGCTCCCATCGTATCGCCGCGCGCCGCTCTTGGCGAACCCTCCGGTCAGACCGCCGGAGAAGAACGAATCGCGGGCCTTGCGGAACAGTATCCACAGGCCGACGAACAAGCCGACCGTGATGAGCATGTAGACCGTCAAAACCAGGACGGTGTTGTCGCGCGGCTCCGACGCCCGATAGTCCCGCTTGAGGTGTTTGCGCAAGACCTCGTCTAATTTTGGATCGGTCAGTGCCATCGGCGGCAGGACGACGGCGAACTTCTTGTTCAGCCTGGGAGAGGTCCCGTCGGCGCCGGGTTTTGCGTCGGGGTCGATCGGGGCCACCTTGAACTCGCCGAATACCTTCGCCCCTTGCACCTCGACGCCGGCGACGTTTTTGTCCTCTTCCAACTGGCGGCGGAAGAAGCCGTAGGTGATTTGCGAACGGTTGTTTTGGCTCTTGTAATAATAAATGAACGCCGCCACCACCGCCAGCGCCAGCAGAAACCACCAGGTGGACGCGCCGGCCAGCGGACTCGGGTGTGGCTTCCTCGGCGGCGGCGATTTCTTCTCGTTGCTCTCTGACGGATCAGGCATGAATCACTTCTTTCCAAACACTCCCTACCCACCAGAACGGCGGGACGATATAGTCTCCCATCCAACAAGTATATCTGACGCAAGGGCGTTTGGCGACCGGGGCGTCGTCGCTCCCGAGCCGGCAATGCCCCGATCTCCAACACAACCGGCACAGCCCCGGCATCCATCTTGCGGGGACAGGGCAGGAAGGGATAATGGTGGAGCGGGAACGACGAACCGGAGATTGACCCATGAAAACCATTTTCCTGGCGATTCTGTCACTCATCCTGATTCAGTCCCACTGCCTGCTCGGCGAAGAGACTCGCAGCGTTGCCGAGTTGCTCAAGGCCCTGGAGGTTGAAAAGACTCAACTCAGGGCAATCTGTGAATTGGAAGAGCATGGTATTGACGCGGCGCCCGCCGTGCCGCGACTGATTCGCTTGCTGGACGCCCGAGATGACCACACCCGTCAAGCGGCCGCGTACGCCTTGGGCGCGATCGGCAAGGACGCGACGGAGGCGATCCCCAAGCTCGTCGAGCGGCTCGGCGAGCCGGAACCACGTCGGTCCGCGTTTGAAACGCCGGTCACTGACGTGGCCCTGAGTGCGGCAGTAGCGCTGGGGAGGATGGGCGAAGATACGGTCGGGCCGCTGGAACGGTGTTTGGCGGACAAGAGACCGGGTGTGCGAGGCCATGCCGCGTTCGCTTTGGGAGAGATCGGTCCCGTCGCAAAAGCGGCCATCCCATCCTTGGTCCGGCGATTGAAGGACCGTGACTGGCCGGTGCGCCGGGAGGCGGTCTGGGCACTTGGTCAAATTGGTCCTAACGCAACTCCCGCCATTCCAATGCTCGTGGATAGCCTGAAAGACGATAAAGATTTTGTCCGTGTCGCTGCAGCCAAGGCTTTGGGATCGATTCGCCCGACGACGCAAGTTGCCGTCGAGGGGTTGATCCATGCACTACGCGACAAAAAGGGCGACGTGCAGCACGAGGCGGCGGATGCTCTGGGAAAGCTCGGTGCCGATGCCGCGCCCGCGATTCCCGCGCTTATCGAGACACTGAAAAGCCGAAAGGCGTATCGCTACGGTCATCCAGTCACTTGGCGGCCGGTGGCGGGAACCGCCGCGAGAACCTTGGGAACCTTGGGGCCACGGGCAAAAAAAGCCATGCCCGCGCTGCTTGATCTCATACGCGACACAAAGGGGACTTTTGATAACATTGGCATTGCCGAGGACAACCATGAGGCCCGCGCCGAGGCGGCGATTGCCGCCGCGCGGATCGATCCCCATAGCGTTGAATTGGTGCGCGTGCTCAGTCGATCGCTTGAGGAAGATGAACTGGGCAGAAGCAAGGCCGCCGTGGCCCTGGCCCTGATCGGCCCGAAAGCCAAGAGCTCGGTTCCGTTGCTCGTTCGCTTGATTGACTCCGATCCCCCGTATGCCTGCGCCTCGAATTTTGCCTGTGCCGTTGGTGTAATTGAGCCGGACTATGCGCCGGCTATGCAAGTGATTCTTGATGGCTTATCGTCCGATCATTTTAATTTTTCGTGGGACGATGATGAATGGGACATGTTGCGTACCGCGCTGCTGAAGGCGGGCGCTCGCTCCCGCCCGGCGATTCCGATATTGATCGAGATAGTTAAGGACATCTCGAAGGATCAGGAGAACGCCGCTCGCACGTTGGCAATCTTTGGCCTCGATGCCAAGAGCGCAATCCCCGCATTGCTCGATCTGCTCGCTGAATCTTACTATTGGGACAGATTGCGCAAGGAGGCCGTTGTGGCGTTGCAAAAAATCGCATCCGAGAACTCAGCCCCACTGCTGGCGGCGCTGAAAAATCCGAATACATTGCTCCGTTGCGGAGCGGTTGAAGTGTTGGGCGGTTTCCCCGGAGCCGTTCCGCTGCTGATCGAGGCATTGGACGACCCCTCAAACCGGGTCCGTCACGCGGCCCTCTTGTCGCTGGCAAAACTCGACGGCAGTGCCGAGCCGGCGATTTCCCACGTCCGAAAACTACTGAAATCCGATTCACCCACGATCCGCGAAGCGGCGGCAAATACTCTGCAAAAGCTGGGACAATAGAAAATGCAGGCCGGATTGCAACCCTTGTCCTTATCCACATTTTTTTGATTGCGATACTTCGGAAACAGCGGCGATTTCGACCCATAGGGTCGTTTGACAATAGCCCAGCGATTTATCGCTGGGAAAGGAAGGAGGCCAAGTCCATAATCCGTCCCGTAGGGACGGTCGAACCGTGATGGCTATTTTCGACCGTCCCTACGGGACTTCTGAGGATCAAGCGGAACATCCCGTCATCCCAGCAGTACACTGCTGGGCTATTATCGAAACGTCCCTCCGGGACAAAATGTGGGTAACGGCAAGGTTGCAACTCGGCGATCATTTTACTTGCCGGGTCACGAACCGGCCTACTGCTCGATCGAAAATCCAGCCGACAATAGCCGACGGGTCCAGTGGCGGGAATCGGGGGTGGGGGGACAAGGAGATGGGGAGACGGGAAGACAAGGAGACAAGGAGGGGGCCGACAAATCGACATCTCCTTGTCTCCCCATCTCCTTGTCTCCTTGTCCTCCCGCTTCGGCCACGATCTCCAGCAGCGTGACGCCGTAGCGTGCGGCCTTTGCCGGGCTGATGCCGCGGATCGAAAGCAGCGTCTCACGGTCGGCCGGTCGATGGCGGGCCAACTCCACAAGCGTGTCGTTGGTGAAGATGTAGTAAGCCGGAACGCCCGCCTCGTCGGATATCTCCTCCCGCCAGCGTTTCAGGGCGTCGAGCAGTTCGGGGTCGGGGTCGGGATCGGAAGAGAGAGGAGTGAAGGGAGAAGAGGGAGAAGAGCTATTCCCCCGCCCTTCACTCTCCTCTCCTCTCTCTTCTCTCTTCTCTCTTCTCTCTCCGTTTCCCGCCAGCTTTCGCAGAAGATACTCCGGCAACGACAGGTTACAATTTAGCGTCGCCTGGCCGCGCATCACCTCTCCGCCGAAGTCGGTTAGTTCAACCACCGGCCGATAGCGGTCCACGTCCACCTGCTGCAAACACCGCGCCGAAAACAGAGCGTCAATGATCTCCAATACCTCTTGCTGCCTCAGATGCTCCAACAAACCGAAGGTGCTGAGTTTGTTCAGCCGCAGCTTTTTTATCTTCGAGTCGTTCGAGCCGCAAAGCATCTTTGCGATCAGGTTTTTCCCGCATGAAATGCTGACCTGGGTGCGTGCCACTCCGCTGAGAACCATGCGGACCGTTTCGAGAACCTTTCCATCAATGGCCGGTGAACCGGCCAGCCCTCGATAGGATTCACTGGCCGGTGAACCGGCCAGCCCTCGCCCAGCCTCGCGTAGCCGGCAGTTGTCGCAGTGGCCGCAAGCCGCCGCGTTCTCCTCGCCGAAGTAGCGCAAAATCTCCCTCTGCCGGCATGAACCCCCGCGCGCGAAGCGGATCACCCACTCTAGTTTATCTTGCTCCATCTTTTTGCGCCGCTCGATGGCCTCGAAGTCGATCTCCAACCGGTCGAAGTCCAGGTCGCGGCGGATCATGCGTATCGCCCGACCGCGGAACGGAGGTACGTAAGTAAACGATTGCAGCTTGTTCAACTCGTGCAGAGCGCGGGTAAGCGACGTATGGTCCATCTCGTCGTGGACCGACAAACTGCGGAAATGGAACTGGACGAGTTCCTGCCGCCGCGGGCCGACCAGCCGCTGGACCGATTGCATCACCTTTCGCTGCGTCTTGGCCTGCTGGGGCAATAGATCGACCAGGGTGGGCAGGTCGCTGTCGATCCGCACCGAGGCCATGTTGTGCGAGGCGATCATGCGTTCCAACACGCCGGCGCTTTCGAGCAGTTGCTCGCAGTTACCCACCCCGTCGCCGCCGATCGGCAGGCCGAGCGCCTGCTTCACCTCGTCCTGGGTCATCTCGATGGGGTTTTCCTCGCGTTCGCGGAGGAAGTCGTGGACCGCGCGGACGTGCTCCCGGTCGGGATACGCGGTTTCGATGAAATACTCCTGGATATATCGGTCCGAGGCGTGGTAGAGCATCATGCAGTGCGACTGTAGTCCGTCGCGTCCGGCTCGGCCCGCCTCCTGATAGTACGCCTCGACGCTGCCGGGAATGTTGTAGTGGACGACGAAGCGGACGTCGGCCTTGTCGATGCCCATGCCGAAGGCGTTGGTGGCCACGACGATCTCGCGCCGCCCGTGCATGAAGTCTTCTTGGGCTTTTTTTCGCTGGTCGGGCAACAGCCCGGCGTGGTAGACGGCCGTGCGGCGTTTGGTCCGCTCGGCGACTAATGCGGCGACCTCCTCGGCCCGTTTGCGGGTCGATGTGTAGATGATGCCCGAGCCGGGCGTTTTCTCAAGAAACTCGATGAGCTTATCGGGCTTCCGCCGTTCGCTCGACGGCGATTGGACCTCGTAGAACAGGTTCGGCCGCGCGAAGCCGGTAATTAACTTCATCGGATCGCGCAAGTCGAGCATCTTGACGATGTCGTCGCGAACCCGGCCGGTGGCCGTGGCGGTCAGGGCGATCGTGGTCGGGTTGCCCAGGATGCGGCGAAAATAACCCAGCCGGGCGTAGTCGGGGCGAAAATCGTGCCCCCACTCGCTGACGCAATGAGCCTCGTCGATCGCCAGCAGCTTGATCCCCACCGCGCGGACCGCGTCGAGAAACCGACCGCTGCGGAACCGCTCGGGCACCACGTAGACCAGTTGAAACTCGCCGGCGGCCATCCGGTCGAGCCGGTCGTACTGTTCGGCGGCCGACAGCGTGCTGTTGATAAAACTGACCGGCAGGCCCAACTTCTGGAGTTGATCCACCTGATCCTTCATCAGGGCGATCAGCGGCGAGACGACCAGCGTCAGACCGTCGATGGCCACGGCCGGCAACTGGTAGCAGAGGCTTTTTCCGCCGCCGGTGGGCATCACGCACAGGCAGTCCTGCCCGGCCAGCACAGTGGAGATTACCCGCTCCTGCCCCTCACGGAACGAGCTTAGCCCGAATCGGGGTAGGTATGATTCCAACGTCGATTCCGCATGGTTGGGCATCGTTGAATTCCTCGCCAACCATGCATTATAGAGGTAAACGTCCGTCGCGCTAATCGGCCCTCCCTTTATGAATAATCCCGGCTATCGGCCCGTTGAAAAAGGGTGCCACTGCTGGCTTGTCCAGCAGTGCATGAGAGAAACACCCGGGAAAACACTGCTGGCTTGTCCAGCAGTGGCACCCAGATTATCGAAAACCGACTATTCCAACAGGCTGCTACGGCTCCGCGGGCGCGTAACGGCGATTGAAAACCTCCGCGTCAAACGGGTCGGCCGACTGGTCGATCGACGCCTGTGCCGACGTCTTGCCGGGCGATTGCGGTGGCCTCGAAACGGTAGCGGGCGATCGGGCCGCCGGACGCTCGGCAAGCAAGAGCGTCCAGATTAGCAGCCGCCGATATTGGTTGACTTGACGTTCGTTGAAAACGGAGTGCTGGGTCGTGCCGTGCGGACCATTGCAGGCCTTAATCAATCGGCTTGCCATCGGATTTTCGCGGTCGACAAATTGCAGCACGGAATGCAAGTTCCGCTGGGTCATCCGGCGCGAAGGAGATTTGTCCCTGGAAACGCGGAACAGCCGCATGGGCGCGTCCGACAACGGGCCGTGGCAGCCCGACCCAAGGCAATTGTTCATCAACACCGGCTGGATCGATTGCGTGAACGTCTCGACCGCCTTGTACGGCAAGTTGCGGACCATCCGGTCCAACTCCTCGTTGGACGGTCCCCGGGCCGGAAGGTTTGCCGCTTTCGGCGGCGGCGGTTCCATCGCCATTTTCAGCCGGTGACGCAGCAGACCGATCATCGGATTATCCGCGTCGACGACTATCGCGTCGGCCAACTCCACGGCCGCGCGGCCGAACAGATCGTGCCGCAAACACCAGCGGGCAAGTTTGAGGTGGTGGTAAACGTTTCCGACTTGGATCTGCGCCCGTTTCCGACGATAGCCGTCATCGAGGCCGTTGCAGACCAATTCCACGTTGGATTGTTTTACGCGGATTTGTCCGTCGGAAAGATCGATCACGTAATAATCATCGGCCCACGAAATTCGCCCCTCGATGACCTCGCCGTTGCGGAGCAGTAGCATTTGCCGGACCGGCGGCGCGGCGGGCGAAACCTCCGCCCCCGGCACGCGGGACGTCCCGAAAACAACGATCGCGGTCGCAACGGCGGTTCGCATAATTTGGGCAAGCATAACACGCGGGAGGGTAGGGATTTCCAGCAAGCCGGTCAAGGCTGATTTGTGCTTTATTGGCGGGGAAATCGGCGTTGTCGCCGGCGGGGTGGACCGCTATATTGCTGGGGGTTTCATTTACGTCAAAATAGCCGGGGGCTATTCTCTTGCAAAAAATGAAAAGCGAACATTTCGAGTCTGAATCCGAATGTTTATTTTTCATTACCGGCGCTTCGACCGGCATCGGCAAGGCTTGCGCGATTGAATTGGACCGCCGCGGATTTCGCGTCTTCGCCGGCGTGAGGTCAGACGAGGCCGCGCGGCGATTGCAGTCCGAGGCGTCCGACCGGCTTACGCCCGTGCGGATCGACGTGACCGACGCCGCGGAGATCGCCGCCGCCGTCGAGGAAGTATCCGCGGCCGTGGGCGAGGCCGGTCTGGCCGGCCTGGTAAACAACGCCGGGATCGCGGTGCCCGGCCCGTGGGAAATCCTGTCGACCGAGGCAATCCGCAAACAGTTTGAAGTGAACGTAATCGGCCATGTGGCGGTCACTCGGGCCTTTCTGCCGCTGCTGCGGAAGGCTCGCGGAAGAGTGGTCAACATCGGTTCGATCAACGGCGGGTTGGCCGTGCCTTATCTGGGGGCGTATTCGGCGTCGAAGTTTGCCTTGGAAGTGTTCACCGATACATTGCGCACGGAGCTGCGCAATTTCGGCATCCGCGTCTCGGCCGTCGAGCCGGGCGCAATCGACACGCCGATCTGGGACAAATCCACGGCTTTGGCCGAGCAGTTGTCGGCCGACGCCAGCCCTGAGGTGTTCGAGCTTTACCAATCCGATATGGAGGCCATACGCCGGATTGCGGAACGGTCAGCCCGCGGCGCGGCGCCGGTCGAGCGCGTGGTCCGGGCGGTGGTCCATGCGCTGACTGCCAAGCGGCCGAAAACACACTATTTTCTCGGCTGGGACGTGCGGATTTGTTTCAAGTGCCTCAGGGTGATCTCCGACCGGCTCCGCGATTGGATCGTCCGAAGGTTGATCGGTTTGCGGTGACGGATGGCTGGGGACTGGTCCATTTTTCGGCCGAAAAACGCATTTTGCGGGCAAACGGTTGGCCGAAAACATGGACCTGTCCCCTTCCCGCGGCGCAAGGGGGACAGTCCCATTTTCGCGGCTGATACGTGGATTGGCTACGCAACATCTGCCACGCCGCGAAAATTGGGACAGTCCCCTGCCACCGCTACCCGCGAAACATGCCGACGAGAAACTCTCGCGCCAGATCGGCGATGCCGGGGCTTTGGCTCTCGCGGGGACCGGCGACGTTGAGGACCGCCACCCCGTTGTCTTCCAGCCAGCGGCGGACCTCGGCCGGCTCGACGCCGCCGTCGAGATCGACGACCAAGCGAGGCCGCCGATGTCGTTCCGCCAGACGGAGCGTCAGTTCCGTGCCGCCCGAGAGCGGACCGCGGCAGAGAATCAGCGTGGCGTCGCCGTCGAGTACGTTCCGTTCGGTTCGCGCCGGGTAGTCCGACGAATCGGTCTCGCGGAGTTCATATCGGTCGGGGATGCGTCCGTCCTCGGCCGGCCGTCCTTGGGGGCACCAGCCGCCGTGGTTCATTCCAAGCTCGATGGCCGCGTCGAGCGCGCCGCGATCGACGCCCGTTTGCCCGCCGGAGATGATTTTCATTTGTTTTTCGGCGGCATCTGCATGATGACCTCGGCATGCGCGGAGACCGTCTTTTCGGTCATCGTCGCTTCCAGGTCGAGGCCGCGGAACCAATTCAACGGCGGCGACAGGTATCCTTTCGGGGCGTGGACTTTCAGGAACCCGCCCGGCGGACCGTTTTTCAGCGCGGTCGAGGTCCAATGCTTCGCTCTGCCGCGTTGCAAAACGTATTTGCCGCCCAGGGGACATATCATCTTGGCGTCCAGCAGGAACTCGGCGGTTTCCAGCCGCTTCGCCGGTGGAACGTGAAGCTGCTGGCCAAGCGCGTGCAGGAAGCGGAGGTTGCCCAGCGAGGTCTCCCGCGTTCGGGCGTAGCCGAGGTCGTTCAGCGCCGGTGTGATCCGGGCGTTGGATACGTCGCCGACGTGCAAACGGACCTGGGCCGGCCGTTTCGCCTGCTCGAAGCGGAGTTGCGGCACTACCGTTTCGAGCACCTCATGTTGGAACGAGAAGACGATGAACCGACCGTATAGCCGCCGCCATCCGCCCAGCAGCGAGACGGTGTATCCGGCGGGGTCTGAATGTGGAGGGATGCCGATGTTCAGAAAGCTCAGCAATCCCAGTTTGTCGGTCGTGCCCACGTAGCCCACCAGGAAGTCGCGCAACCTTCCGAGGGGCAGCCAACCGGTCGCTCCGCCTTGGACCGGCGGCCCCACGTCGCGGAGGCCGGCGAAGATGCGCTGCTCGGTCATCACCAACTCCATCGCGGCCATGTCGCCGGGGATGGGCGCCAAACGCCGGGCGTCGGCCGGGCCGAGCCATTGTTTCAACACGGTGAAATGTTGCGGGGCGAAGGGACTCATCAGTACGTCGACCGCCACGTGTTCCCGGTTGCCTCTCAACGGGGTCCGCTTCACCGCGGCGATGATCGGGTCCATCCGTCCCCACTCGGCTTGGTAGAACTCGGCGAACTTGGCGTACTCGGACGATTCCGCTGGCGTGATTTTTTCCACGTCCACGTCGGCCACCGGCAGGAACGAACCGCGCCGTCCGCGCATATTGTCGAAAACTTCGCTATCGTCTCCGATCACCGTGCGGCTGCCGTCGGGCAGGGGACCGAACTCCGGCGGCAACAGACCGGCGGAGGTAAGCTGCTCGATCGTCTCGCCGGGCCGGCCCTCGGCGGCGGCCGCCAATCGGGCCAACTCGACCAACTCGACGTCGGCCACCGCTTGCAACCGCCGAACCATTTCCACCCGGTAGCGCGGCCCGGTGATGTTGCGGAAAAAGGCGTCGGACAGATAGAGCCAGATCGTGTCCTCGCGGCTAAGCGGCATGACGGACCGGGCGTGGCGAAACTCCTTCGACGCGCCCAGCGATCCGTCGCCCGAGGCCGTCTCCAAAAACCGCGCGGCCAACGCCTTCGACGTGGTAATGAAATGAAAATCGCCGTCGGAAACATAGTACGAGCGGACGGTCCCGTCGGGCGAGGTCAAAAATGACACCGGATGATCGTTGACCGTGATTTCCTCTTCCTTTACGCCTCCTTGAGCGAGCCGCTCCGTCCGCTGCTGCGTCAAGCTGGCCGACAGCGCCAGGTTGTTTCGGGCCTGGAAGAGGATTCCGTAAGAGGCCCCCTCGCGGAAGAACATGTCGGTGCCGATGATGGCCACGTCGGAGATGACCGTGTTGCCCAACAGCCGCGAGAGAACCGTCTGCTTGAGCACGAGCTGCCGCTCCATTCGCCCGCTCAGGTCGCGGTCCAGCCCCCGCAGGGCGATCAGGTTCTGTGCGTCGCCGCCCCAGCGGGCAAGCGTGTCTTGCAGCCAGAGGAAATTGGCGAAGCTGCCGAAGCGGACGTAAAAACACGACGCCGGAACGCGCATGGCGATCGGCTCGACCTCCACCTCCGACGCAGGCTCGGGGGTTGCGTCTTCCGGCAAAGCGAGCGGCTCGGGCAACGGTTGGTCGGCCGGTTGGCCAAGGTTGTTCAGCCCCAGGATGCGGTCTTGCATCATCGCCATCCGCACCGACTCGGTTCCCAGGTTGAACCCCAACTCCTTTCGGAGCGTGGCGTAGGCCAACGGCGTCTGCTTTTCCTCCGGCAAGCGGAGATTCAGACGCCTGGCGAGCATCGTGGTCAGATAATTGTCCACCACCGGCGGGAAGTCCGGCTCCGGCGCCAATAGCGCGGGCGGCGCGGCGTACTGCTTCCACCACAGGTTCAACAGCCGCCGATGGGCGGCCGTGTCGTCGCGCGGAACAACCTTCAATGGGATGTCCGTTCCCGCTTGTAGAGTCAAGTTCAGCGGCCCGTCGCCGTGAAAGAGGAAGAGGATCGTCGTTCTCGGCGGGCGGTCTAGTATGCCGCGCAGCAGACCGCCGATTTCCCTGCGAACCGGCCCGCCGCTGATCAGCGGCGTACCCTCCCGGAGCAATTCCTTCATCAACTTGCCTAAGGCGGGGTTGTTGATCGCCGGATAGAGCACGCGGCCGTCCTTCTCAGTCAGCCCGATCCCCTCGATACCCAGCGGCTTGGGTAGGCTGTTTTGGGGGAAATCGCAGACGATCCGACCCACGCCGAACGGCCCACCGGAGACGGCCTCGACCTCCAGGATGCTTTGCGCGTGAAGCGGGGAGGACCACCCCGCCGCGAGAAACGTTACGAGGAATATTGGTGCAGTATGTTTTTGCCTGATGTACATGGCGTGGTTCTCCGGTCTCCCCCCGAACCGCAGTCCGGGGGCGTTTTTATACTGTATTGTAAAATGATCCACTTTCGGACAAAACGCCCCGCGACTGCGGTCGCGGGGGTCGGCCGGAACGCTAACTCACGGCATAATGCCGCCATTATCTTCTCGCCAGTATATCCCCTCGCGGAACGTCCACACCCAAGCTCCCTCGTCCACGTGTCGACGCACGTAATCAAAAACGTTGAGTTGGTGTTTCCTGCCGGTGATTGGAACGACGTTTGAACTGCTTCCCCACAAGTGGCCGACGAAGCCCGCGTCCCGCAACACGAAGTAAGCGTGTTTCTTTGCCCGGCCGACGATCGGCCGTACCTGCGAGTCCTGAAACCTTCCCAACAAATGATAATGGATGGCGTCCAAGGAGAGAACCAACAGTTCGATCCCCTGCATGGACAGCATCTCAACCAGAGCGCGGCCGACGATCGGTCGCTGTGCGGTGGTCAAATGGACGGGTGGTTGTTTCAACAGTTTTGTGGCGTGGTGGAGTAGGGCATTGCCCGACCCGAGCGGCGGCGGATTCTTGTAATCGCCGCCGACGTGCTTTTTGTGTTTTCGCTCTCTCCAGCCGCGTGGATCGCCGGGCAGCCAGGTGCCGTATGAATTGCCGTTCACATGATACCAGCCGTTCCAGGCGGGCATGGGGGTGAATCTCCGTTTGACCTGGCTCCCCCCCGGACCGCAGTCCGGGGGCGTTTTATTTGTTTGTCTCAACCGGCCGCTATGTCAATGCTCCCCCCCGGACCGCAGTCCGGGGGCGTTTTGGTTTTCTCTCAACAAGAAGCGTTTTGGTTTTCTCTCAACAATCAGTTATGTCAGTGCGACTCATTGCCACATCTTCCAAACGCCCCGCGACTGTAGTCGCCGGGGGGGGATCGGGCGCTTTATGCGTGTCCTGCTTTGGGTGGCCGCAACATAATTGCCAGGATCATTGCCAACAAACAGGCCGCTCCAGCCGGAATGAAGGCCCATTGGTACGATCCCAGCGCGTCCCAAACACCGCCGCTGAGCATTGGGCCGGCGATTCCACCGATTCCGTAGGCGGTAAAAACGGCCCCGTAGTTTGCGCCGAGGTTCTTAGTTCCGAAGGCTTCCGCGGTGAGTAGAGGGAACAGCGCGAAGTTGCCGCCGAAGTTGAAACCGATCCAGCAGGCGGCAATCGCCAGGGTAACGGTCTCGGCCCCCATACCCAACAGGACGAACATCATGACGGCTTGCAGAAGCGTCATAATGATAAGCGCGCCTCGCGCGCCGAGCTTTTGCGACGCGGTTCCCCAGGCGACGCGTCCCAAGCCGTTGAACAACGCCAACAGGCCAAGGGCCGTTCCGGCGGCCTCGGCCGACAAACCGCCTTGCTTGATGCCGAAATCCTTCAGGCACCCGATCACCATCAAACCGCAGCCCGCCGAGAAAGCGAATGACAGCCAGATCATCCAGAACTGCCGGGTCCGCACACATTCTCCTTGGGTAAGATCGACCGCTTTGGCCGGCGCGGCGCCGCTCTTTGGCGCGGGCGGTTGCCATCCGGCCGGCTTCCATCCGGCGGGTGGATTCGAGAGCAACAGCGCCCCGATTACGACCGTTATGAGGAAAATGATTCCGAACACGAGATAGGTGCCGCCGACGCCATGCGCGGCGACCAGATTTGCCCAGGCACCGCCAAGCTTGATGAAAATGAACGCACCGGCGCCGAAACCCGCCACGGCGAGGCCGGTAATGAAGCCTTTCATGTCGGGAAACCACTTCACGCACGCCGCGATCGGGCAAACGTAGCCCATGCCGATCCCGGCGCCGCCGACGATGCCGATACAAAAGAACATCGGCCAAAAGCTGGTTCCGACGAACGATGCGGCGATGTACCCCGCTCCCAGCAACACGCCGCCGATCAGAGCGACGATTCGAGGGCCGAATCGGTCTTGCCATCGTCCCGCCACGATCATTACTAAAGCGAACGTAAATAAACCCGCGGCGAAGATCAGTTGGGTCTGTTTGGCGTTAAAGCCGAAAAACTGTTTCGCCCAAACTTGCTCGGAAACTCCGGCGCGAGCGGTAAACTCATCGTCAAGGGCCTCGATTTCAGCCAGTTTCGCCGCTTTTGCAGGGTCTGTTTCAGGAAGCGATTTCAACTCCTTGTTCAACTTGTCGATTTTGCCCTTGAGAGAATCCTTGTATTCCGTCACTAGTTCTTGGTGTTTGGTCGGTTCGATGTTGAGCAACTCAGGAGAAAGGGTTGCGATCAATTCCGATCGGCGGGCCTGCAAGGCGGGGGTGAACGTACCCCAGGCGTATATCGCACCCAGGCAGATTTGAATCAACAACGCCCCCACTACCACCAGCCATCGATTCATCGGTTTTCCTGCTGACATGCCGTCGCTCTCCATCGGTTGAAATATGCAAGGATTGAGTAAATACGGACCCCATGCCGCCTACCGGCGGGGGGAAACTATACGGTGAGCAGCTTGAAGTGCAACACTCTTTTTCGTCCGAAAAGAATGTTGCATTACTTTCCGTGCAACGTATACAAACGGTTAATTCTACCGGATTCCATACGGTGTGGATAGTGGGACCGTCCACGTCAATAGACGGAACGAAACGGAACTCCGCCGCGGCCGTCGCCTTCCTTCGGCAATCCAACGGCTGGCGGAATCCCCCCAATTCGGATACACTGAGGCACGCGAAACAACGCTCGATGAAGGTTATTTTACGCCGTGGCCACGGGTCGAGGCCTTGCATATGCCGGCCAATCTAACTCACCAATACCTGAAAGCGGAAGAGGACTATCGTCGGGCAACAACCCTCGAAGAGGAGTTGGTATGCCTTCAGGCGATGATGAAGGAAATCCCCAAACACAAGGGGACCGACCACCTTCAAGCGGAACTGAAGAGCAAAATATCGAGGACCAGGAAGGAACTGGCCTCCGAAAAGAGCGGCGGTAAGCGGACACGCGGCCTGAGAATCCCCAGACAAGGGGCCGGCACCGCGATCCTGCTCGGCGGCCCGAACTCGGGCAAGAGCCGGTTGGTCGCCGGCCTGACCCGCGCGACCCCCGAGGTTGCGCCGTATCCGTTCACGACTACCGTTCCCGCCCCGGCCATGATGCCTTGGGAGGACGTGGTGGTGCAGTTGATCGATACGCCCCCGATCACCGCCGACTATATGGATTCGCACCTTCACGGGCTGATCCGCGCGGCCGACCTGGCCCTGCTGTTGGTCGATTTGGAAGGCGACGGCGGGATCGAGCAGTGCCAAGAGTTGCTCGATCGCCTTTCGCAAACGAAGACCCACTTGGGCAAGGAATCGCGCCTCGACGAGCAGGACGTCGGGCTATCCTACACCCGCACGTTTCTCGCGCCGAACAAGATCGACGCCCCCGGCGCGACCGAGCGGCTGGAACTGTTGCACGAACTGATTCCGATGGATTTCCCCGAGTTTGTAATATCCGGCCAACACGGCACGGGCCTGGAGCCGCTGCGGGAAGCCATCTATCGGGCGATGGACGTGGTCCGTGTCTACTCGAAGCTCCCTTCGGCCAAGGAGCCGGACCGCGATCGTCCCTTTACGCTTCGACGCGGCGGCACCTTGATCGAGATGGCAGGCATGGTCCACAAGGATTTCCTTTCCGGTTTGAAGTTTGCCCGCGTCTGGGGATCCGCCGTCCATGACGGAACCCAAGTAAAAGGAGATTACGTGTTGCACGACCAGGACGTGGTGGAGTTGCATCTGTGAAGGGGGGCTGGGGGATTCGGGGCTTGGGGATTCGGGAAAACAGCGCGAACCCCGAACCCCCGAACCCCCGAACCCCCGAACCCCGAACCCCCGCACCCCCGAACCCCCGATCCCCCAGTCCCTCGCCCCTCCCATGACCAACCACGAAATCGCCGCCGTCTTCGACCGGATCGCCGATCTGCTGGAGTTCCAGGGCGCGAATCCGTTTCGGGTACGCGCCTATCGCAACGCCGCGCGGACGATCCATGACCTGCCCGAATCGGCGGCCGACATCGCGGCCGACCCGGAGCAGTCGCTCGACCAATTCGAGGGCATCGGCAAGGACCTGGCCGGGAAAGTGGCCACGCTGGTCGAGACCGGCTCGCTGCCGATGCTCAAGGAACTGTTGGCCGAAGTGCCCGAAAGCGTGCTGGCCATTCTCCGCGTGCCGGGCCTGGGACCAAAACGGGCCGCGATTCTCTACCGCGAGTTGAACGTCGCCTCGCTCGAACAACTGCGCGAAGCCTGCCGGTCGCACAAAGTACGCGAACTGAAAGGCTTCGGCGCGAAAACCGAGGATGCCATCCTGGAAGGACTCGATATCGCCGACCAGGCCGATCGACGAATCCTCTGGATCGAAGCCGACCGGCAGGTGCAAGAGATTCTCGGCTATATGAAGCAGTGTCCCGAAGTGAAAAATATCGCCGCCGCCGGCAGCTATCGGCGCGGTAAAGACACGGTCGGCGACCTGGATTTCCTCGTCGTCGCTACGAACGCCGATGCCGCAATGGACCACCTCGCGTCGTTCGACTCGGTCGAGTCGATCATCGTTCGCGGCAAAACGAAAATGTCGCTGCGGTTGAAATCCGGCCTTCAGGTCGATCTCCGCGCGGTCGCCGCCGAATCGTTCGGCGCGGCGCTGCAATACTTCACCGGATCGAAGGAGCACAACATCATGCTCCGCGGCCGGGCGAAGTCGCAAGGGCTGAAGATCAACGAGTACGGCGTCTTTCGGGGCGAGGATTCCGTCGCTGATCGGGCGGACAAAGACCGTTTAGCGGCCGCCGGAACGGCGGCCCACGCCATTGCCGGCCGCACGGAAGAAGAGGTCTACGCGGCGTTGAATCTCCCCTGCTTTCCGCCCGAGCTGCGCGAGGCCCGGCGGGAGTTCGATTGGGCCGAGGCCGGCCAGTTGCCGAAACTGGTTGAGCTGTCCGAAATCCGCGGCGATCTTCATACCCATAGTACGTGGACCGACGGCGCCGCGACGATCGAGGAGATGGCCGCGGCGGCCGGAGAACGCGGGCTGAAATACATCGCCATTACCGACCACTCGAAGCGGGTCTCGATGGTCGGCGGTTTGGACGCACAAAAGTTGCGCCGGCAATGGGCCGAAATCGACCTGCTCAACCGACGGCTCCGCGGCTTCACCGTGTTGAAGGGGATTGAGGTCGATATTCTCGAGCGCGGCGGGCTGGACCTGCCCGACGACGTGCTGGCCGAGGCCGATTGGGTCGTGGCCAGCATCCACTACGGCCAGCAGCAATCGCGCGAGCGGATTACCCGCCGCGTGATCGAGGCGTTGGAGAATCATTATGTCTCGGCGATCGGCCATCCAACCGGACGGATGCTTTTACAGCGGAAGCCATACGAGATCGACCTTGAGGCGGTGATGAAGGCCGCCCGCGACAACGGAAAGATGCTGGAGCTGAACGCCCATCCGGTGCGGCTCGATCTGGACGACGTGGCCTGTGCGATGGCGAAGGGTTTTGGGGTACCGGTCGTTATCTCGACCGACGCCCATTCACCCGACGGCTTGGACGCGATGCGTTGCGGGGTTCAGCAGGCCCGTCGCGGCGGCCTAACGGCCCCCGACGTGGCCAACACCCGCCCCTGGCCGCAGTTGAAGAAAATGTTGAATAAAAGGCAATTTACGAATTCTGCTTAAATCTCACCTCAAACTCAATGAATTCTGCTGGACGGATTATCCTGATTCCCCGGTATTCCCTCAATACCAGCAGGTCCGCGTCGCCCGTGACGATGCAAGCCGCGTTTCCGGCAACTGCCGTTCCCAAAACGGCGTCATCGTCACGGTCTCGGCAGACCGGAGATTTCAAGGCAAATGGCGCAACAGAGTTGGCAACGGAGTGGATGAGCGCTTCCGCCTGAGCAGCCTCGTGTTCCGAGTACTTGAATTTGACGACAAGCCGCTCTTGGAATTCGCGCAGAATAAAATCGGATACTATCACTTGGTGCAAACACCCACAATGTTCCAAGAGTTCGCTGCAAAGTCCCTGCGCGATGAACGCCGAAATCAGTACGTTAGTGTCCAGCACCACTCTCATGAGACGCGGTCGAAAACATCCTGATCGGTGAAGATTCCTTGCGCCCGCGCTTTGGGCGTCATCCGCTCGCGCAACGTGCGGAAGCGGCGCATGAAGAGATATTGCTTGATCGCTTCGCCGACCAATTCGTCAGACGACTCGCCTGCGCTGCGAGTCATTTCGTCCAATGCCAGCTTCAATTCGCTCGGCAACTGAACTATGATTTGCTCTTGCATGGCGAAAACTCCCGATCGCAACATAAGTCATTGTAGTAAACTGACATGGGTTTGTCAACGCTACGGGCGCCGCTCGGGCTACGGATGCTAAATGTTGATTCGTCGGGAGTATGCCCCAGCCAGATTGCCGACCAGCTTTTCGTAACGCGGAGGCGTCTGATAGGGGTTCGCCGCCAGCACGTCGAGAAGGCGCTGGGCTTGGGCCTTCAGCCCGGAGGACGCGAGCTTCTTGGCGTCCTTCTTCGCCTGTGCGGTGAACACCAAGGTCCAGTTCACCAGTCAAGCTCCTTGCTGCACTGCTCAACCGGCGTCCGCAGTCCCTCGACAATCGACTCCTTCATCCCTGGGACGGATGTGAGGTAGAGCGTCTCTTGGATGGCCCGCCAGTCGTCCTCGGACACCAACACCCCGCAATGACGCTGGCCGGCAATCTGAACGACCTCATGGGATTCGGCCAGCTTGTCGAGGACCTCGTCCAGGCGTTTGGATGCCTCGGTTGTGGTAAGGGTGGTCACGTTGTAATTCCTTTCCGGGCGAGAAAGAACACCCAATATCACATTTTAACGCAACCACTGGGCGAATGAAAGCAATAGGCCGTTGCCCTACGCCTTCACAACCGGACAAGCAAGCGCGGCACGGAATCCGGCACAATAGCGGCACGGAATCCGCCACGGCGCCCGTCGCGCCGTTATTCATCCTTCATCCTTCATCCTTCATCCTTCATCCTTCATCCTTCATCCTTCATCCTTTACTCAGTGACCCCGACGGGACTCGAACCCGTGCTGCAGGCGTGAAAGGCCTGTGTCCTAACCACTAGACGACGGGGCCAAAACATCTCTATATACCCTTTGGGAGGAGGGGGCGTCAAGGGGCGCTGACCGAGAACCACAACGCGAATCGACGATTGAAGACCGCGGCTGGCGGAAGATCAACAATGAGCCGGAGCATCCGGCCAAAGATGGTAGGCTACTTAGGATCGCCCGCCGTTGCCGGCAGGGGAATCGACCTTGCTCGCCGTGCGGTGGCCGGAGGCGGCTGCGTCGCGCTGGATCGCGTCGAACACTTCGCGGCGATGCACAGGCACTTCCTTCGGGGCCTCGACCCCCAGGCGTACCTTGTCCCCCCGGATTTCCACAACCACGATGGTAATGTCATCATTGATGACAATACTCTCGTTCTTTTTACGTGACAGCACCAACATAGCTCGTTCCTTCGACCGCTTGCCAGGGTTCCCAGTCCTCGATACCCTGCAAAAAACAACCGCAGCGCGTGTGCGGACACACCTCCATATATTTTACGATACGATGGAATTGGGTGATGTCAAGCAAATTTTTGGCCGTTTGATGGGTTTTCGGTCCGTTTTTACGGTAGGTTGGCACAAGACTAGCGACTTTACCCCTCTTGTGTGGTGTTTGGATTCATATTCCCGGTCGTCCGCCCTCCTGCACGCAATCCGTAAAGTCTTTCCATGAAACAAGATACCGAAAACCAGCACGATCGGACAAATACAAAGGTACGCATCGAGATTACCTATTTTCCTACGGACAACCACGTTCCATTGAACACTCTAACATGGCCGGCGGTTTTGTCGTGAAGTATCCATTTGTCTGAATCTTTCGGGAATTGTTCCATTTAGCCCGTCGTGAATACACGGTGGGGAGTTGTGGTTTCATCTCCCGCACATTGCCCCGGGTGTATTCACCCGGGGCTAAATAGCTGTTTTTTTGTGCAACAATTCCCGGAATGCCTCATCTATCCGAATCTTCCTATGGCTTGCAGCCCAGGCCAAGTCGCCTATAATCGTGCTTTTGGGCTTTTCGGCGGGGAGCGATCCGGGGACGCTGAAGGGTTCGACCGCGACGAGGCCCCCATGCGAAACTGGTTTCGGAACGTGTATCAGGCGGTGGTTACGGTGTCGCTGGCCCTTTGGGTCTGCTTGCGATACTGGTTCCGCACCTACAATCCGCGTCGCAAGACGTTCACCGAACACTATGAGTACCCGGAATTGCCGCTGGAGATATTTCCTCGTTTCCGCGGTTTTCACCGCTTCAACCTGACCACGTGCATTGCCTGCGAGCGCTGTGCGAGGGACTGCCCGGCGGGCTGCATCTCTATCGGCAAGCGGCGAGTGGAAGGGAAAAAAGGCTTCCAGGTAACGAGTTACACGATCGACTATGGAAGGTGCATGTTCTGTGCGATCTGCACCGAGAACTGTCCCGCCGATTGTATTTACATGGGTTCGTCGTACGACCTGAGTTGCTACAGCCGGGAGGGATGCGTCGTTGATTTCGCTCGTCTTCCGGTCGAGGTAGCCTGGGGTCGAGCGACATTGAACCCCACGGCGGTGGCCTGCTCGAAAGTCGTTGTGGAGCCGGTTCACGGCGGCCCTAACGCTTAGAAGCTGTTTTAGGAATTATTTGTAGCACAGCCGCCCTCGGCTGTGTGATTAACCGTGAGTTCTCGATCACAGCCGAGGGCGGCTGTGCCACATTGCAAAACCCACTTCATGCCATAAGATAGTGTCCTTTCAGGCTCCGTGTTTCCGAGGCCTGTTTCTCCAGGGGAGGTTGATATTTCTCCAGCGCCGATGTCGCCGACCGCAATAGTCGCCTACTTGGCATTATTCGCCACGGTTGGGTTTCTGTTTGTGTTTGCCTGCCTTCTTCTGGGCAAGTTTTTGCGCGCCCATGCGCCGACCGCCCAGAAGCTGGAGACATACGAGTGCGGTGAGCCGGCGGTGGGATCGGGATCGGTCCAGTTCGATTTGCGGTTTTACGTCGTAGCGCTGCTGTTTCTGATTTTCGAGGTCGAGGTGGTCCTGTTCTTTCCGCCGGCCACGATTTTCGGGCAGGCTACCCGCTTGCTCGCTCGGGAACGAGCGGTTCAATCCGACGTTGGGGATCAAGCCGGCGGAGCGACGATCGAGGCTTCCCAGCGGCCGACGGCGGGAGTCGTTAACAGTCCGTTGAAAAAGTCGGTTTCCGGAAGTTTGGGTGCCACTGCTGGCTTGTCCAGCAGTGTTTTTCCGGGTGTTTCTCCCCGCACTGCTGGGCAAGCCGGCAGTGGCACTCTTTCTCAACGGACTGTTGGGGGAAATGAAAGTACGGCTTACACGTTGGCTCTTGTTTCGCTGATCGACATGGGCATATTCTTCGCCGTGCTGCTGGTTGGGTTCGCCTTTCTCTGGAGACGCGGCGATCTGGATTGGGTCCGCGCGGTGCGTCATCCGACGACTCCGGGCGAAACCGTCGCGTTGGCGGCAAGACTGCATCGGGGCGATTACCAACGATGAATGCACGGAACATATACGACCTGCTGCTCCAGCCTTTCAAACCGTGGTTGACCGGCCACGATTTTGAGGCGATCGATCCGTGGATCGAGGTCGGCGGCGAGGGTTTGCCGGAAATCGCCCGATTCCTGCGCGATCAAGACGAATTGGCCTTCGACATGCTCCACTGCGTTACGGCGGTGGACTATTTCGAGCCGGACGAGAAAAAAGCGGCCAAGGTTCAGTGGCAGCCGTACCTGGAGTTGATCTATCACCTTTCGAGCACCAAGCGGCGGCATCGGCTGGTCTTGAAGGTGAAGCTGCCCCGATGGAAGGACGATCGGCCCGGCGAACTGCCCGAGGTTCCCAGCGTCAGCGGAGTGTGGAGCACGGCCGATTGGCACGAGCGGGAGGTGTTCGACCTGATGGGCGTCCGTTTCCTGGGCCATCCCGATCCGCGGCGCATCCTTTGCCCCGAGGATTGGGAAGGCCACCCGTTGCGAAAAGATTACCAGATGCCGACCGAGTATCACGGGATACAGACGAGATAGACCAATGCAAGCCGAGCGCGCACAGTCCGATACGGTCGAGTTCGACGTCCGCACGGACGAGATGCTGATCAACATGGGACCGCAGCATCCCAGCACGCACGGCGTGTTGCGCGTGGTGTTGCGGACCGACGGCGAAGTGGTTTCCGAAGTCACGCCCCATATCGGATACCTGCATCGGAGCGCGGAGAAGATCGCCGAAAAACTCACCGTGCGCCAGTATCTCCCCTACACCGACCGGCTCGACTACCTGGCCGCCATGAACATGAACCTCGGCTGGGCGCTGACGGTCGAGAAGCTGCTCGGCCGACGGGTTTCGGAAAAGACGCGGCACCTGCGGGTAATCATCGCCGAGTTGAATCGCATCGCCAGCCATCTGGTCGCGGCGGGGTGTTTTGGGTTGGACCTGGGTAGCTTCACGCCCTTTATGTGGACCTTTCGCGAACGGGAAAAGATCGTCGATCTCTTCGAGGAAATCTGCGGCGCCCGGCTGACGTACAGCTACCTTCTGCCGGGCGGCGTGACGGCCGGGCCGCCGGACGGCTGGTTCGGCCGCTGCGAGGCGTTTCTCGATCAGTTCGATCCGGTGATCGACGAACTGCACGCACTGTTGACCAGCAACGCTATCTTTATCAAGCGCACGGCCGACGTCGGCGTGCTGCCGCCGGAAATGGCCATCGACTACGGTTGCACGGGGCCGGTGTTGCGGGCGAGCGGCGTCGATTGGGACCTCCGCCGCGACGGCGAGCCGATTTGCACTGAAATGTACGACGGCTACACCTGGCAGGTAATCGCGCCGACCGGTGGCCGTTATCCCGACGACCATCCCTATCCGCCGGTTCCGCCGGAGGCCGTGGTGGGCGACTCTTGGCACCGCTTCTTCGTGCGGATGCTCGAAGTGGTGCAGTCGATGTATTTGATCCGTCAGGGGATCGAAAAATACTCCGCCGACGACGGCGAACTGGACAAGCCGATCAAAATAAAGGAAAAGCTCCCCAAAGGCGAAGCGTATCTCGAAACCGAGGCGCCCAAGGGGCAAATGGGATTTATGATCGTCGGCGACGGCTCGGCCGTTCCGTGGCGGGTGCGGATCCGCAGCAGCAGTTTTTGCAACATCTCGCCCCTGCCCGAGCTTTGCCGCGGCGTGTTGATCGCCGACATGCCGGCGATCCTCGCCTCGTTGGACATCGTGTTGGGAGAAATTGACCGCTAATCCATGTAGGACAGGTTGTTAACCTGTCCAAATACCATACAGGACAGGTTAACAACCTGTCCTACAAAAGCACCGTGGCCGAACTACTGATTTCCATCTCGATTCCCGATTGGCTGGCGCACACCATCGCCGCGCTGGTCCAATGCGGATTGTTGTTGGCGATCGCGCTCTGTTCGGCGGCGGTGGGCATCTGGTTGGAACGAAAGGTCTCGGCGCGGATTCAAGACCGATTGGGGCCGACCCGCGTGGGCGGAAAGTTCGGATGGCTGCAACCGCCGGCCGACGGTTTGAAACTGATCTGCAAGGAAGACATCATCCCTGCTGCGGCCGACCATATCCTATTCCGCATCGCGCCGTATGTCTGCTTCTGTGCCACGTTTTGCGTGTTTCTCGCGCTGCCGTTCGCCAACGGCTGGGTCGCCGTCGAGTTGAACGCGGGCGCGTTCTTCTTGCTGGCCGTGGCGGGGCTGGAGATTTTCGGCGTGATACTGGGCGGATATGCCTCGGGGTCGAAATGGTCGCTCTACGGGGCAATGCGCGAGGCCGCACAGGTGGTCAGCTATGAAATCCCCCTGGGCCTGTGCGTTGTGGTTGTCGTCATCCTGACCGGCACGATGAACCTGGTCGAAATCGGCAACCAACAGGCGGGCTGGTTCTTCAACTGGCATATCTTTCACGATCCGTTCACGTTCGTCGTGTTTTGGGTCTACGTCACTTGCGCGGTGGCCAGCTCCAACCGCGCTCCGTTCGACCTGCCCGAGGCCGAAAGCGAATTGGTGGCCGGATTCCTGACCGAATATTCGGGCTTCCGCTGGGTATTCTTCTTCATGGGCGAATACGCGTCGATGTTCGTCGTCAGCGGGCTCGGGGCGCTGCTGTTCCTGGGCGGATGGAACGGGCCGATCCCGATTGCCTCGCTGCTGGGACTGACGCCCGACGGCGGCGACGTCTTCGGTTGGATCGGCAACCTGCTGGGGATGTGCAACTTTATCGCCAAGGCCTTTGCCGGTATGACCTTTATGATCTGGCTCCGCTGGACGCTGCCCCGGCTGCGGATCGACCAGGTAATCACCACCTGTCTGAAATACTGCGTGCCGATCGTTTCGGCAATGTTGGCCGGCGTGATGTTGTGGAGCTTCTTCCTGCCCGGGGGACTGATTTTGCATGTTCGCTCTCGGTATGTAGCACAGCCACCCTCGGCTGTGCAGAGTCGCGCGGAATCTTCCATCACAGCCGAGGGCGGCTGTGCTACACGTAACACGATGGATATACGCTAATTCAACTATGGACGCGATCAACTGGCATAGCTGTTTCTTCCTGCTGTTCGCGGCGATCGCCTGCGGGTTCGCCGTGGCGGTGGTCGTCGTCGGCGACATCGTGCGGATGGCCTGCTGTCTGGTCGTCTCGTTGGCGGCGGTGGCGGGATTATTCTTCCTCGCCGAGGCCGAGTTCCTCGGCGCGGCGCAATTGATGGTCTACGTCGGCGGCACGATGGTGCTGCTGATCTTCGGCGTGATGCTCACCGCCCGAGGACCGTTCGTCTCGATGAAGACCGGCGGGGGACAATGGGTGCTGGCAATCGTGATCGGCGTCGCGCTTTTTGCCGTGCTGCTTCAGGCCGCGACAAGTACATCAGCTTGGAACGGTCCGAAAGCGAACGATCAGGCCGCCGTGCCGGCGGCCAATAACTCCCCTCTTCCGCAAGCGGGAGAGGGGCCGGGGGTGAGGGCAGTTGAAGGTGACTCCCAAGACGCCGCCGGGCAACTCGGCCTGGGGTTGCTCGGAGTACGTGAAGACCGGCTCCGCCGGCAGGACAAGCCGGTGCTGCTAGGCGGTATGTCCGGCTACCTGCTGGTCTTCGAGATTATTTCCGTACATCTGGTCGTGGTGCTGGTCGGAGCGGCGTATCTGGCCAGGGCACGAAGAAGGGGTCGGAATCCCGAATCCCGATCCCCGCTCCCCGATCCCCGCTCCCCGAAACCCGAATCCCCATGAACATATTCACCGAACCTGTTGGACTTTCGCACTTCCTGGTGGTCGGCGCCGTGCTGTTCGTTTGCGGCATTATTTGCATGGCCACGAAGCGGAACGTGTTGGGTGTGCTGATGGGGATCGAGTTGGTGCTGAATGGGGCGAACTTGAATTTCGTGGCCTTCGGCAGTTCGGTGCTGCGTCCTCCCGGCACGGACGGCATCGGGATGGACGGCCAGATGATCGCGTTGTTCGTAATCGTGTTGGCGGCGGCCGAGGCGGCCGTGGCGCTGGCGATTGCGTTGAGCTACTACCACGCCCACGCCACCGTGGACGTGGATCGGGGAGTTGAATTAAGAGGATAAATGACTTGTTGTGTCGGCAGTGCAACTGCCGCCCCAACACCATAAGCATACATGGACATCAATTCCATAATACCGCTGCTGTTGGCCCTGGCTTGGTTGTTGCCGCTAGGTTCGTTCGCGCTGATTTTACTGTTCGGTCCGCGAATGGGCCGCGCCGGTCGATACTCCGCATACCTGGCCACCGGCGCGATCGTCGTCTCGTGCGTCCTTTCGTTCGCGGCCTTGGGCTTCTGGTTGACGGAGCATTTTCCCCACGCCGTCGCCCACGGCGCCCACGGCCACGAGTCAGTCGCCGCCGTGCAGCCGATCAGCGGCGAGTGGTACACGCTGGCCGAGTTCGGCCGGTTGCGGCTGACGATCGGCTACTACATCGACGCGCTGACGCTGGCCATGTTCTGCATGGTCACGCTGGTAGGCTCGTGCATCCACGTCTATTCGTTTGGCTACATGCGCGAAGAGCTATCGGACGTGACCGACCCGCTGGCGCCGTTGGCCAACGGCCAGCCGCTGCGGCGTCCCGGCCGGTATTGCCGCTTTTTCCAGTATTTTTCGCTTTTCTGTTTCAGCATGTTGGGACTGGTCATCGCCGGCAACGTGGCGATGGTCTTCGTCTTCTGGGAACTGGTGGGCATCTGCTCCTACCTGCTGATCGGCTTCTACCACGAGCGCCGCAGCGCCAGCAACGCGGGCAACAAGGCGTTCATCGTCAACCGCGTCGGCGATTTCGGCATGATTATCGGCATGATGGCGATATGGTCCACGCTGGGAACGTTTTCGTTCGGCGATTACTCCATCCGCAACAGCGACGGAAAAATGCAAACACGCCCCGGCATCTTCAGCCAAGTTCGCCCGGCGAGAATTGAAGTCTGCGAAACAGATAAACAGGATGCATCCCACCGTGTGATTTTTACAGTCGAAAACGACCATCAACTTTGTGTTCCCGACGGTATGGTTCAGTCTTCCGCTCAGAATGAGATCAGGAAAATTGACGAATACTATCATATGCCAAATGATGATCCTCGTTGGGCACAACTAAATGTGTTGGTGACAACAACGATGGCTGTTCCAGACTGGCGAGCACAGGGCTACGGCTACTGGCTGCTGGTCGTCGCCGGGCTGGGCATTTTCTGCGGGTGCGTGGGCAAGAGCGCGCAGTTCCCGCTGCACGTCTGGTTGCCCGACGCGATGGAAGGCCCCACACCGGTCAGCGCGTTGATCCACGCCGCCACGATGGTCGCCGCCGGCGTGTATCTGGTCGGTCGGTTTTTCCCGGTCTTTACGCCCGAGGTGCTGCTGGTAATCGCCGTGGTCGGCTGCATAACGTTGTTCCTGGCGGCGACGATCGCCATCACGGCCACCGACATCAAACGGGTGCTGGCCTATTCGACCGTCAGCCAGTTGGGCTTCATGATGCTGGCCCTGGGTCTTGGCGGCTGGCTGGCCGGCATGCTCCACTTGTTCACCCACGCCTGTTTCAAGTCGCTGCTGTTCCTCTGTTCCGGCTCGGTGATTCACGCCTGCGGGACGAACGAGATGCCGGAAATGGGCGGACTGCGGCGTAAAATGCCCATCACGGCGATCACCATGCTGATCGGCTGTCTGGCCATCGCCGGGGCAGGCATTCCGACGCTTATCGGCCTGAGTGGGTTCCACTCCAAAGACTACATCATGGCCCAGGGGCTGTTGTTCGGCACGGCCAACCCGGGTTTTGGTTCGATATTTTTCTATGTCGCGTTGATCGGCGCGGGGATGACGAGTTTCTATATGTTCCGGATGTGGTACATGACGTTCGCCGGCAGCCCTCGCGACGAACACGTATACGGCCACGCCCACGAATCGCCGCTGTCGATGACCGGCCCGTTGATGGTTTTGGCTATTTTGGCGGTGGTCGCGGCCTGGAACCTTCCGATTTACAAATTGGGATTGGAACCGCTTCTGGAGCAGGCCCGGCCCGTGGGAACGGCCGAAGGCGTCGCCGGCGGAATGCTTTTGCCGAACGTGACCATGCCGGCCGAGCATCTTGCGCACGAACACTCGAACGCCGTCAAGGCCGAGTGGTCCGCCTTCGCCGTCGCGCTGCTGGGGTTCCTGCTGGCCACGGCGTTTTACGGACTGCGGAAGCTCGATCCGGCCGACGCCCGACGGACGTTTTCACCATTGTACAAGCTGTTCCTACACAAGTGGTGGTTCGACGAATTGTACGCGCTGCTGTTGATCCGTCCGGTGTTGTGGATTTCTGCTTTGGTCGAAGCGATCGACAAGCGGGTGATCGACTGGCTGGCCGACAACTCGGCCCGGTCCGTTGCGGCCATCGCGCGGCTGGACGACTGGATCGATCGGATTTTCGTCGACAACACGGTGAACCTACTTGCCCGATGGACATACGCGACGGGCGTTTCGCTGCGTCGGATACAGACCGGCAACATCCGTCAGTACGTGATGTGGCTCGGCGCCGGACTCGTGGGACTGTTCGTGCTGATGAGTTTGTATTGGAATTACGCAATGGCGGGAGGGTGAGAGTGGCGGCCGCCGGCTTGCGAAACCGCAAGCGGCCCGCTGTCCACTAACCACTAGCCACTAACCACTAACCACTATGTTCAATCTCCACGATCCCGAAGTCCTTCGGACCTGGCTGCTGAGCCTGATAATTTTCCTGCCGGCGCTCGGAGCGGGGGTGCTGTGCGTGTTGCCGGTACGTGGCGACCAGTGCCTCAAACGCTTTTCGCTGGCGGTCACCGTGCTGGTTTTTCTGCTGACCGTTTGGCTGGCGATGCCGGCTGGCGATTCGTCGGCCGTGGGACATTTCGCGCTCGGATTCGCCGGAATGCAGAACGTCGTGGACCACGAGTGGATACCCTCGTTCAACATCCGCTACTTTCTCGGCGTGGACGGCATCAGCCTGCCGCTGGTCGTTTTGACCTCTTTTTTGAGTATGCTGGCGATGTGGGCAAGCTGGTCGATCGACAAGAGCGTCCGCGCGTATTGCGCCCTGTTCTTGTTGCTGGAGACCGGCATGTTGGGCGTCTTCATGTCCCTGGATTTCTTCCTGTTCTACGTGTTCTGGGAAGTGATGTTGCTGCCGATGTACTTCCTGATCGGCGTCTGGGGCGGGCCGAGACGCGAGTACGCCGCGATAAAGTTCTTCCTGTTCACACTGGCCGGCAGCGTACTGATCCTGATTGCCATACTCGTGCTTTACTTCACCAGCAACCCGCACACGTTTAATATGCTGCGTTTGGCCGAGATCGGACAAATGCCCGACTCGCCGTTCCACCAAACGCTGCTTTGGGGCAAGTCGGTCTCTTGGTGGGCGTTTGTGCTGCTGTTTATCGGGTTCGCGGTCAAGCTGCCGGCGGTGCCGGTCCATACCTGGTTGCCCGACGCCCACGTCGAGGCCCCCACGCCGGTCTCGATGATCCTGGCCGGCGTGCTGCTGAAGATGGGCGGATACGGCATCATCCGCATCTGTTACCCGATCTGTCCCGCCGCCGGCTACGAGTTGGCCTGGTGGGTCTGCGGACTGGGTACGGTCAGCATGGTTTACGGGGCGCTGGCCGCGATGGCCCAAAAGGACTTCAAGCGGCTGGTGGCCTACAGTTCGGTCAGCCACATGGGCTACGTGCTGCTGGGACTGGGGGTGTGGAGCGCCACGGCCGAGTTCCAATACAATACCGACTATTGGACGATGGGCATGAGCGGGGCCATGTTCCAGATGATCGCCCACGGTATCAGCTCCGCCGGCATGTTCTTCCTGGTCGGCGTCTTGTACGAACGGGTTCATCACCGAAACCTCGACCAGTACGGCGGGCTGTTCGCGCGAATGCCCGTCTTCAGCGGAATCTCGATGATAATTTTCTTCGCCGCCCTGGGACTGCCGGGCTTGTGCGGCTTCTGGGGCGAGTTGTTCGTCATCCTGGGCGCGTGGAGCTTTAGCAAGGTGCTGGCCGTGGTGGCGGCGTCGGTGGTGATTCTAACCGCCGGTTACATCCTTTGGACGATCCAACGGGTCTATCTGGGGCCGGAGTACAAGGGACCGCACGGCGACGCCCTGACGCCCATGACCCGCCGCGAAAAATACATCGCCGCCCCGCTGGTGGCGCTGGCGATCCTCTTTGGCGTCTATCCGAAGGTACTGTTCGACTACGTGACCCCGACCGTCGAGAAGACGGTGGTTGAGATGAAGGACTGGTCTCAGAATGTAGCACAGCCGGAGAAAGTAGGGTGGGACAAGCGGAGCACAGTCCCACCAATTACTGCTGAAAATGTGGTGGGACCGCGCTCCGCTTGTCCCACCCTACTTGCTGAGTGGTCTGAACAACCGTCGGCCGATTCGCAGGAGACCGAACAGCCGTGAACTTCGATCAACTGCTCCAAAACGTCGTTGGTGATACGATCGGCCCTGGCGGTTCGCTCTGGGCGTTCCGGCCCGAGATGACGCTGTGCGCGACGATCATCGCCGTGCTGCTGGCCAAAATCATTTTGCCCGGCTGGAAGTCCAGCGCTTACTACATCACATTACTGGGACTTCTGGCGGCCTGCTTCTTCGCATTTCCCTGGAGTTGGCAGCAAGGAGATATGCCGGCCGCAAAGACGATCTTCACCGGCATGCTGATCGCCGACAGCTTCACCGTGGTGGTGCGAGGGATGCTGCTGGGGTTCGCGGTCCTCTTCGCCACGTTCACTCAAATGACCGGCGTCTGGGACCGCGACGACCAGGCGGAGTTCTTCGTGCTGATGCTCGGCTCGCTGGTGGGCATGTGCCTGATGATCTCGGCAAACCACATCCTGATCGTGATGCTGGGCGTCGAGATGGCCAGCGTCCCCTGTTACGTGCTGGCCGGCATGAAACGGAACCAGCCCGTAAGCAGCGAAGCGGCCCTGAAATACGCGGTCTTCGGCGCAGGCGCGGCCGGCGTGATGCTCTTTGGGCTAAGTCTCCTGGCCGGCGTGCTCGGCTCCGCTCAGTTGCCGACCATGACCGCCCGGCTCATACAGATCATCCACCAAGGCGTTTCGCCCGATCAGACCCTGGTCTTGTCCCTGGGCGGGTTGATGCTGATGGTCGGCGTGGCATTCAAGCTCTCGGCCGTCCCCTTCCACTTCTGGGCGCCGGACGTTTTCGAGGGGGCCACGGCCGAAGTGGCCGCGTTCATCTCGGTCGCCTCGAAGGCCGCCGCGCTCGGCCTACTGGTCCGGCTGGTCGCCGTGTTCTCGATGCCCTCCGGCCTGACGTTTCCCGAGGGGATTTCGCTGCCTCCCGATCAGTTGGCGGCGGTCGCCGACCTGGGCGCCGTGCGGCAGTACATCGTGGCGATCGTCTCGCTGTTGGCGGCCGTGACCTGCACGTTCGGCAATCTGGCCGCTTACGGACAGACGAACATGAAGCGGCTGCTGGCCTATTCGACCATCGCACACGCCGGATACATGATGATGCCGGTGGCGGCCGCCGCCGCGTTGGTCGGCAGTGACGTGCTGGGAGCACGCGAAGCCGTGGCCGCCCTGGTGGTCTACATCGCAATCTACCTGTTCATGAATCTGGCGGCATTCGCCATCGTGGCCTTCCTGCGCAACGCCACCGGCAGCGAGGAAATAGCCGACTACGCCGGTCTGGCCCGCCGCTCGCCGGGGCTTACCGTTTGCATGGCGATCGTGATGTTCAGTCTGGTCGGCCTGCCGCCGCTGGCCGGTTTTCTGGCCAAGATGACCGTCTTTCTCGCCCTGATCGACGCGAAACTCTGGACGCTGCTGTTTATCGGCGCGCTGAACACCCTGCTGAGCCTGTTCTACTATCTGCGAGTCGTGAAGGTGATGGCTCTCTCGCCCGAACCTTTGCACCGCGAGGCACCGACGATCCCTTTGACTTCACTGGTAGGTTTCTATTGTGCGTTGCTGACCGTGCCGGTGGTAGCGTTGTTTTTCCTGTTGGGCGGGATGCTTGATTTGGCCAGGGCGGCCGCCCACACTCTCTTTAATTGATCACATGAAGAACCACGAAGCCATCTCGACGCTCAACCAACTGCTCGGCGTTCTTTGCCGTTCGTTGCCGGCCTATCTGTCCGACGCGCGGCCCTGGTCGCGGTTGGGAAGCTGGAAAGCTCAGACGGCGATCGACCGGCTGGTGGCCGATCTGCGGATGTACGTCCGGCGCGTGGCCGAGCAGATCGACTCGCTCGGCGGATGCCCCGATTCCTGCGTCTTTCCCACGGAGTTCACCGCGAAAAACGATCTGGCCGTCCAATTCCTCCTCGGCGAGATCATCGACTATCTCGATCGAGACGCGGCGTCGATCGAGCGCATTGCCGCCCAGCTCGAAAACATCCCGACGGCGCACGCCCTAGCCGAGGAAATCCTCGGCAACGTCAAGGGACACTTGGACGTTCTAAAGGGAATGATGAATGTAGAATGATGAATGATGAATTGACTATTGCCGAACACAATTCATCATTCATCATTCATCATTCTACATTTTTCGACTCCCACGCCCATCTCGACCAAGAGGAATTCGACGCCGACCGTGCCGCGGTGATCGCTCGGGCGCGTGAGGCGGGAGTGGAGACGATTGTCTGTCCAGCCGTCTCGGTCGCTTCGGCGGAGACCGTGGTCCGATTGGCCGAGGAGCACGAGCTATGGGCCGCCGTGGGAATACATCCGAATTACACGGCCGAAGCCGCACCGGACGATTGGGACCGGATCGTCGAGTTGGCCGGCAATCCTCGTGTTGTGGCGATCGGCGAGACCGGTTTAGACCGCTATCGGGATTACTCACCGCTTAGGCTTCAACAAGAGTATTTCGACCGCCATCTCCAATTGGCCCGTTCGCGCGACTTGCCGGTAATCATCCATTGCCGCGACGCGCGGGAGGACATGTTGCCGATGCTCCGCGCGGCGGCGGCAGAAGGTCCGTTGGTCGGCGTCTTGCACGCCTTCAGCGGCACGGCCGATTTCGCCGCCGAGTGCTTGTCCCTAGGACTGCATGTCGGCTTCGCCGGCAACGTGACTTACTCGAACCGAAAAAACGACTACTTGAGAGACGTTGCCCGAGAGATTCCCGAGGACCGGCTGTTGATCGAGACCGACAGCCCCTATCTTGTGCCGCAACCGTTTCGCGGGCGGGAGAAGCGCAACGAGCCGGCCCACGTGGTCCAAACGGCGACGTTTTTGGCCGAGCTTCGCGGGGTGTCGGTGGAACAATTGGCGGCCGCCACGACGGCCAACGCCCGGCGGCTGTTCCGATTGCCGGTGGAGCAAAAATGAGGTACACTACGTCAGTAAGGAATTTTAGCGATTAGAGTGCTCCGCATGGAGACAAAGCAATGTCCGTGGACGTGGCGTCTGTTCATATCGAGAAGCCGGAAGGCGCGCCGGCATATCTGCGGCGGACGTCCAGGGTGCGGGTGGCTCAGATAGCCATGGACTATTTGGCCTACGGCTGGTCGGTCGATGAGATGTGTCGTCAACATCCGTATCTGACCCCCGCGGAGGCCCATGCGGCGATGGCCTACTATTTCGATCATCAGGAGGAAATCGACCGGGAGATTGCGGCCGAACTAAAGCAAGTTGAAACGGCAGCAACTCATTCCCCTCCCCCGCCGTTCGTGGTCCGTATGAGAGCCAAGGGACTGATGTAGATGGCCGTTGCCTTGTACATGGATGTTCATGTTCCTTGGCCGATTACCGACCAGCTTCGTCGCCGTGGGATCGACGTCCTAACGGCAATCGAAGATCGCGCCGAAGAACTGCCGGACCATGACCTTCTGCAAAGGGCAAATGAACTCGGACGGGTAGTCTTTACTCAGGACATCCGGTTCAAAGCCCTTGCTGAATCTTGGCAGCGTCAAGGGCGGCCGTTTATCGGACTTGTCTTCGGCCATCAGCTTCGCGGCTCAATTGGGCAGTATGTCAAGGATATCGAGTTGATCGCTCGGGCGTCGGAACCGGAGGAGTGGAAAAACACCATCGCTTACCTGCCGTTCTGATCCTCTTGTCGTGAACGCGCCCCTTGCCATGGACGGTATAATCCATCAGTCAAGATAACCAAGGAGATTTGTGATGGTCAAAACAGCCAGTACGATGGTCGATTTGGGCGTGAAGGCGCCCGATTTCTCGCTGCCCGACGTCAGCGGAAAAATGGTTTCGCTGTCCGATTTCGCCGACTCGCCGGCGCTTTTGGTCGTCTTTATGTGCAACCACTGCCCCTACGTGATCCACGTGGCCGACGGCCTTGCCCGGCTGGCCGCGGATTATCAACAGCGGGGAGTGGCCGTGGTGGGGATCAATTCCAACGACACGGCCGCCTATCCCGAGGACTCACCCGAAAATATGGCCAAGGAAGTCAAGCGTCGCCGCTACAGTTTCCCCTATCTGTACGACGAGAGCCAGGAAGTCGCCAAGGCGTATCGAGCGGCCTGCACTCCGGATTACTACGTGTTCGACCGGCAGCGGAAGCTCGTCTACCGTGGCCAGATGGACTCGAGCCGGCCCGGCGGCGGCGAAGTGACCGGCGAGGACCTCCGCGCGGCCTTGGACGCCGTGTTGGAAAACCGGCCTGTCTCGGCCAATCAGAAGCCAAGCCTCGGCTGCAACATCAAGTGGCGGTCGGGCAACGAACCGGATTATTTTGGGTAAGTGCAGCCGGCAAGCCGGAACTGGGGTGCATTCCCGCTTGCCGTTTTGCGACACTTGCGGTATAGTACGCCGTCTCGCAGTTGTCGCCCATGGGAGCGCTTTGCGCGGCGTTGGGAGGAAAACCGTGCAGTTGACCCAATTGGATGACATACAGACCAACGCAACGACCGAGGCATTGCTTGAGGATATCCGCCTGGCAGCCGGGAAGGTCAACGATATTCGGCCGCTAGCTTCGCAGGTGGTCGAGCGGGTTCGCCGTGATATTCTCGGCGAGCGTGTCTACACCAGCAACGCGATCGAGGGAAACACGCTCGACTTGCGGGAGACGATCGAAATCTTGAAGGTGGGACACGCCGTCGCTGAGCCACGCCGGAGACGTGAAGCTACCGAGGCAATCAACCTTGGAAAAGGAATCGAGGAACTCAATAACCTTGGTCTGGCCGACGCGCATGACGTCGCCAAGTTTCTTGTCGTCCATCGCACCCTGCTCACTGGCATCAATGACGATTCCGCCGGGCGGTTTCGAGACGAGCAGGTGATGATCCGCGGCGCCAAGCATCAACCTCCCGACGACGCTGAAGTACCGGACCTGATAGACTGCCTTTTCAGGCAACTGGCGCAGCCCGGCAATGTGGCCCCAACGGTGCTCGCCAGTTGGGCGCATTGGTCGATTGCGAGGATTCACCCGTTTCTGGACGGTAACGGACGCATGGCGCGTTTGTGGCAGGATCTGCTGCTCTTTCATCACGGGCTGACTTGCGCAATCATCCGTCCCGAAGACCGAAAGGACTATCTGGCGGCATTGGAACAAGCGGATGAAGGAGACTTCAATCCGCTGATCCAACTCGTCACGTTGCGGGCAATATCCACCCTCGATAAGTATCTGAACGTGCAGCAAGAAGAGGATGCGAGAAGCCAGTGGGCGGTAGAACTTGTCGGCCAAACGGTCGCTCAGGTTGCCGAGCGGCGACGTCTGAGCTACCTTCGCTGGCTAAGAGTGGTTGAAGAAGTGCGATATGAATTTGAACGTTGTGCGGCGCTGATAACGCGGATGTCAACCGATGTAGACATCCAGACGCGGCGTTACGAAGTGATCGACGAGTCCGGCTGGGAGCTGATCCGCAGCGGAAGCAGCGTCAGCAAGACATGGCTCTTTACGCTCCGCTTCCACAAGGGCCGGCGGTGCCCGACCTATTTCTTCTTCTTCGGTAAGCATTTCTGGTCGGATCTCGACCAACCCGACGAACGCGGCGAACCCAGCGTGTGTCTGTTGGTGAGCGAGTCTCAGACTGGCGAGGATGCAGAGCGGCTTTCGGGAGGGAACGTGACGTACCCCACGCTCCGGGAAATCATTATCCGCGAGGACGGGTTGGCAAGGAAAAGGTACGACGTGAGTTTGAACAGCGAAGCGCAAGACAACCACGTTCCGGCCGCGCAAATTGCACGGGACTTCATCCAGGAAGTGCTCTTGCACAGACTCCCGCAGCTAGACTGACGGCAACGGTTTGTCGGACAATCACTCCACGAACTCCGGCACGACGAGCCGTGGAATGACTCCGGCGGCGTGCCCCTCGGCCAACAATCGGGCGACGGCCCGACGGCCGACCGGCCCGAGATCCAACGTCCACTGGTTGACGTACATGTCGACGAATCGGTCGGCCTTCGAGCGATCCAACCCCCGCGAGAAACTCATGGCGTAATCCAACGCCTCCTCGCGGTGCTCCAGGCCATACGCGATGCTTTCGTGCAGCAGTCGATGTACGTCGCCAATCGCTTCCGCGCCCAGGTCGCGGCGGATCGCGTTCGCCCCCAGCGGCAAGGGCAGGCCGGTCCGCTCGAACCACCACTTGCCCGTATCGACGATCAACTGGAGCCGTTGGTCGGCGTAGGTCAGTTGGCCTTCGTGGATTATCAGTCCGGCGTCGATGCGCCGCCCCTGATATTCGCCCTCGGCCACGGCATCCAGGATCCGGTCGAAGGGAACGACTACGTGCCGGAAATCGACGCCCAGGCAAAGCCGCAGCGCGAGATAGGCGGTGGTGCGCAGCCCTGGCACGGCCGTTTCCGCTCCGGCCAACTCGCCGAGCGTCATACTTCGCCGTGCGACGACCATCGGGCCGTATCGGTCGCCCATGCTCGCCCCGCACGAACAAAGGGTATAAATGTCGTCCAGATAAGCGTAGGCGTGAAGGCTGACGGCCGTAAGTTCCAACTCTCCAGTAAGCGCCCGGCGGTTGAGCGTCTCGATGTCGACCAGTTCATGCTCGAAGCGATACCGACCCGTGTCGATCTTGCCCTTTGCCAGGGCGTAGAACATGAATGCGTCGTCGGCGTCGGGACTATGGCCGACGCGAATTTGCAGTTCGGGCAAGCTCACCGTGATTCACTCCGCTGGCCCGACTTGCGATTTTCCCGCTGGATCGCCTCGTATACCTCCTGACGGTGGACCGGGATCTCGCCGGGGGCATCGATTCCCAAGCGGACCTTGTCGCCCCGAATATCGACGATCGTCACCACGACATTGTCGCCGATCACGATGCTTTCATCACGCTGTCGAGATAAAACAAGCATCGGCGGCTCCTTCCGAATTGTTGGGCGTTGGCCTCTGTCGGTGTCGGTTGATCGGATATTGATCCGAACCACCTGCTCGGTTCATGGCAATACACACAGAATGTATCGGATCGGAAAAGCACGGTAAACTAGCGAAAAAACCTCAACAAGGGCTTATGGGTCAAGAAATCTGCCTGGAAAGGTGTCGTGGATTCCATCTCGGCAAGATGTAGCGACCCTCAGAGCGTGTTTTGAAATCATTCATTTAGCCCGCCGTGAATACACGGCGGGGAAGAGCGGTTGGACACACTACACCGTACCCCGGGTGTATTCACCCGGGGCTAAATAGTTTCTGTTGCGGAAAGCGTCACCCTGAATAGTCACCGGCGCTGCTCGTTGCGATTGGAGATCAACGGCTGGCCGTCGGCTTTGTCGAAGATCGTCCACACCGGAGTTTGGGCATTGAGTTTGGCCATGTACTCGCGGAACTGCTCTTCCGTTTTCTTGCGGACGATTTTTTCGCGGATTCCAACCTGGGCCTCCCGGAACGGCGTGACGCTCGTCTCTTCGCGCTCGATCACGCGGACTATATGCCACCCGCTGGAACCTTCGATGATCGGGCTAAGCTGGCCGATCGGCAGACTGAACAGCGCCCGATCGAGTTCTTCGCAGACCAGGCTCCCCTTGGTGGTCCATCGGCGTCGGCCGCCGTCGGCCGCGGTTGGTCCGCCGGAGCCGCGTTTGGCCACTTCGGCCAGCGGCGCGCCGGCCAACACCTGGTTGCCCAGCCGCGCCAGCGCATCACGGGCCGCGGCCTTGCTGGGACAATCCGAGTAGCGGACAATCAGTTCTTCCCACCGCGCCCTGGCCGGATGAGCGAACTCGTCCAGGTGCGTGTGATAGTAACCGATCATCCGCTCGTAGGTGATTTCCTTGTTGCGTTTGACTTGCTGTTGGATCCACTGCTGCGCCAAGGTGCGTTCGCAGAAGGCCCGCTTTTCCTGATCCAACGAGGTACCCAGCGCACGGAGCTTCAGATCCAACTCGTGCCGGGTGTTGACCCCGGCGCTTTGGATCATCTTTTTTAATTGGTTTTCCTCGAATTCCTTTTTCAATTGTTCCTGGACGCGCACCCATCCCTCGGGCGGAATCGTGCGTTTGGCGTCCTGAAGGATCAGCTTGGCCTCGATGTGGCTTTTCAGCCTTTGTATAATCAGCATCGTGCGCTGCGCCTCCAATTGGTCGGGCGGGATGCTGTCCTTGTTCTTTTCGATCACTTCGTTGACCGCGCCGAGGACGTCGCTCTCCAAAATCACCTCCGAACCGACGCGGGCAATAATCGTCGTGCCGGGACACGGCTTCAAATTGTTTCCCGGTGTTGTTTCGGTTTGCGGCTGCCGTATCCTCTTCTCGGGCGGAACCCACGGCGACGATTCGCCTTTCCTGCCGGGCCAGGAGGGAGGCCGCGACGCCGGCGCGGGCCGCTCGGGAGGTTTGGGAACAACCGAGCGCTGGTCGCTCTCCCGTCCGGTGTTCGGCCAAGATTGGGCCGCGCACCATTGCCCGGAGAATGCGGCAATCAGAAACGCGACGAAGTATATCCGAGAAGATGTATGATGGCGACGCACGGAATCTCACCTATTAAGCATTTTTCGGAATGGTGTAGCAGCCCGTTGAAAAAGGGCGCCACTGCTGGCTTGCCCAGCAGTGCGGGGAGAAATCCCCGGGGAAACACTGCTGGACAAGCCAGCAGTGGCACCCGAACTCTCGGAAACCGACTTTTTCAACGGGCTGGTGGCGGGCGGGATTATAGACACAGTATCACTCCCGCTGCAACAGCGATTTCACGCGCTCGAAAATTGCCGCCGGTTCCGTAACTTCTTTCCCTAACGGGAGATAGGCGCTGCGGCGATCGGCTATGCGAAGCCTGCCGCCGCCGGCGGCCGCCAACCGGCGGATCCGTTGCTCGGACGAATACCAAAATACCACGTAATTGTCCTCCAAATTGATCGAAGTGATTCCCCAGCGATGGGCGGCGATGCGGACCTCGGCCAATTGCAACGAGTGCCGCACCGGCGGGGGTGGATTTCCGAATCGGTCCATTAACTCGGCCTCGATGTCCGCCAGTTCCGAACCGTCCGAAACCCGCTCCATGCGCCGATAAAGGTCGAGCTTCAGCCGCATGTCGGGTACGTAGGAGCGGGGAATGTAGCCCTCGCCGGGCAGATCAACGTTCACCTCGATCGTGCTTCGCGGCGGCAATCGTTTCAGGCGCCGCACGGCGTTTTCCAGCAGGTTGCAGTACAACTCATATCCGACCGCGGCGATGTGCCCACTCTGTTCCGAGCCGAGGATGTTGCCCGCCCCGCGGATTTCCAGGTCGCGCATGGCGATAGTGAATCCCGCGCCCAGGCGGCTGTATTCCTCGATCGCCCGCAACCGCTTGACGGCGCTGGGCGAAAGGTTTTTGTTCGGGTCGATCAACAGATAACAGTAGGCGCGGTGTTTGTACCGCCCCACTCGGCCGCGAAGTTGGTGCAAGTCGGCCAGTCCGTAGCGGTCGGCCTCGTCGATGAAGATCGTGTTGGCGTTGGGGATGTCCAGCCCGCTCTCGATGATCGTGGTAGCCAGCAGCAGGTCGCTGCGGCGATCGAGGAAATCGAGCATTACCCGCTCCAGATCGTTTTCGTGCATCCGACCGTGCGCGACGGCCAGATTGGCCTCGGGCACGATCTGCCGCAGCCGTTTGGCGAGGGGCTCGATGTCCTCGATGCGGTTGTGGACGAAGAAGATTTGCCCGCCTCGGTTCAGTTCCCTCAAGACGGCCTGCCGGATCATCTCCGGGTCGAACCTTCCGACGCGGGTCTCGACCGCCAGACGGTCTTCCGGCGGTGTCTGAAGGTTTGATATGTCGCGCAGTCCCAACAGTCCCATGTGGAGCGTCCGCGGGATGGGCGTGGCGGTCATCGTCAGCACGTCGACCGTTTGCCGCAGCGCCTTCAGCCGCTCCTTCACCTCGACGCCGAACCGCTGTTCCTCGTCGATGACGACCAGGCCGAGGTTGCGGAACCTGACGTCGGGCTGGACGAGCCGGTGCGTGCCGATCACCACGTCGATCGAGCCTTCCTCCAGCCGGCGGACGATTTCGCTCTGTTGCCGCCGCGTGGCGAAGCGGGACAGCGCGGCGATCTCGAACGGAAACTCCGCCATCCGCGACGTGAAGGTCCGCAGGTGCTGCTCGCAAAGAAGCGTAGTCGGCACGAGCACGGCCGCCTGGTATCCGGCGTCGACGACCTTGAACGCCGCCCGCATCGCCAGTTCGGTCTTCCCGTAGCCCACGTCGCCGCAAAGCAGGCGGTCCATCGGCCGCGAGAGACACATATCGCGCTTGATCGAGTCGATGGTGGTCAACTGATCGGCGGTTTCCCGGTAGGGGAAGGAGGCGTCGAACTCCCGCTGCCATTCGGTGTCCGGCGGGTAGGCGATACCCGGCCGCGACGCCCGTGCGGCCTGCAAGTCGAGCATGTCCGCGGCCAGATCGGCGACTGACCGTTCTACCCGCTCTTTGCGCCTTCCCCAGAGTCGGCCGCCGAGCTTGGCCAGCTTTGCCCGGCCCTTCGACCCGCCGACGTATTTCTGCACCAGGCCGATCTTTGTCGTCGGCACGTAGAGCTTCGTCCGGCCGTGGAACTCCAGTTCCAGATGTTCCTCGACTTGCCCGTTCTTTTCCAGCAGCTTCATCCCTCGGTAGCGGGCAATGCCGTGACCGACGTGGACCACCAGTTCTCCCTCGTGGAGTTCGAGGAAGCTGTCGATGGCCCGCGACAGACGGCGGCCGGGCGGACGGCGCAGCTCGGTCCGATGGAACAATTCGCCGCTGCCGAGAACCACGGTCCGCTCCAAAACCAACCGGAAACCGTGCGAAAGAGTGCCCAGGGGAAAGTGTAGCCGGCCATCGCGGGCGGCGGCGGTCGAGGCGAAGATTTCACGCAGCCGGCGGATTTCGGCCTCCGTCTGGCAGACGACGAACACCTCCTGGCCCGCCGCGGCCTCGTCCAATTCGTCGCGAATCCGGCCGATCTCGCCGCTGAAACGCTCGACCGACTCGATCCTCAGCCGGCAAGTCGTCTCCAGCGACGCGGCAGCCACGGCTGAGGCCGTCACCGACGGGAAGCGGAACGCGCCTCGCAGAACTTCCGAAACGGTGTGCAGCCGCGACGATTCCATTCGCTCGACGTACTGCCGCCCTTGCCGCTCCAATTCCATCGGCTCGACGAGCAAGAACCAACTTTGCGGCGGCAGGTGGTCGGATAGATGGGCGCGGTCGGCGTCCTCCAACCCGACGATCGTCACGTCGATGTTTTTCAACGATTCCAGGCTCCGTTGGCTGGCGATCTCGAACCGGCGGATCGACTCGATCAGATCGCCGAAGAACTCGATGCGAACCGGCCCGTCCCAGTCGGGTGCGAAAACGTCGAGTATTCCGCCGCGGACGGCGAACTCGCCGGGAAGCTCGACCGCGGGGGTGCCCACCAAACCGTTTTCCACCAGCCAGCGGCGCAAATCCTCGATGGCCACGGTGTCGCCCACGCGGAACGTGCGGGTCAGCCGCTCGAGCGTCTCGCGGCTAGGAACCGGTTGCAGCAGACCCTGGATGCCGGCGACAATGATCTTCGGTAGCACAGCCGCCCCCGGCTGTGTAGAATCGCCCAGCACAGCCGAGGGCGGCTGTGCTACATTCTTAACCTCATCGAGCCGTTTCAGCAGCCTCACCCGCTGACCAAAATCCTCGTCGGGGACCGCCGACTCCGGCGACTCGCAGGCGGGGAACCGCTCGGGTTTCAAACGGGTGAACAATGCCAGATCGTCGATCAACTCATCGACCTGCTCGTCCAGCGGACAAACGATGACCAGCGTGGCGGGGGCGTATGCGGCAAGAGCGGCCGCGGCCAGCGCGCACGACGATCCCCAGACTCCGTCCAGAGTCGCCGCGTGTCCCCCCCGCATACTCTCGACGACCTCGGCGAAGCCTTCCGTTCGCTCCAGGCGTCCGACCAACTCCAACATCCGGTCCGACGCATCGGCAGCCGTCTCGGCGCTTGCCATAGTCGGAGGATAATTATAGTGGAAGACCGGAAGCGAAGAAAGCCGGACCTTAACAGTCCGTCGAAAAAGTCGGATTTTGGAAGTTTGGGTGCCACTGCTGGCTTGTCCAGCAGTGTTTTTCCGGGTGTTATCTCCCCGCACTGCTGGACAAGCCAGCAGTGGCACCCTTTTTCAACGGGCTGCCAACACCTTGTTTTCACGCAGAGCATGGGAACGAGAGCGGGTGCTAGCGTTGCGACGCCCGCACTTGATCGAGAAGCTTTCGCGTGTCGTGCCGGTCGCACCACGAGGTCACGTAATCCCAGTTGATCCGGTCAACCTGCACGGCGATTACGTTTTGGACGTCCTCGGTATCCTTTACCCTGCGTCCGGCGCGCGACCAACGGAGTTTCGTGATAATTACGTCTTCCACGGTCGGTATGAAGACGTCGCGGCCAAGAATCCGCTCGCGCCGGCGGCGGGCGAACCGCTCCTGATCGTGAGCATCGTCGCTCAAGAGGAACAACTCGACTAAAAACGGATTGTCGGCCAACCGGAATACGTATCGTTTCGTGGCCGTAACCGTCTCGAACGACATCTGCCGATCGAATTGAAACCGCGGGCCAAGGCGTTCCGCAAGCGACGAAATCGTCCCGGATTTCAGTTGCAGGACGAAATCCACATCCTGCGTTGCGCGGGGAATCGCGTAATAGTTGCTGGAAAATGAGCCGACCAACATGTAGGGGATTTTTTCGGTGTTTAACGCGTCAATAACCGAGACCGTAATTTCTTCAGGGGTCACTGGTTATCCTCCCTGCGCCGTATAAGGTCGAGCCGCTGGCGAAGAATCTCCTGGACTCGGTGCTCGTCGGCGTCGGGAAATTGACCGCGAACGCCGTCGGCCATGATCTTGCTGGTCAGATCAAACAGCCGAGCGCCGGCCAGCAGCTTGTCCTCCGGCGACATTCGCCGGGCGGCCTCCACCCGCTCGCGGTACAACTCGTCGATGAGTTTCTTTGTCGGCTCCATTCGGGTCAGGATCGGCGTTTCTTGCCGCGGTCGCGCTGTGTGCCGCCGGGGCGCTTCGCCCGGCTTTCGAGGTTCTTCTCGATAATCATACCTACTGTCTCTCCCCAGGTGGGAATGCCGCGGAATCCGGCCCGAACCGATCGCTCGCCGCCGCGCTCGTCCGCGTCGAAGTCGTCGTGGGAAGCCGATTCGCCGCGCGGCTCATCCGGTTCCCCATCGCCCCGTTCGGCGCACGGCTCCGCCGACTTCTGCTCGTCGCCCGGCTGGCGTTTCTTCCCCCGGCGGGGACGACTGCGTTTCGAGCGGCGTTGCTCGGACGACGCCGGTTTGTCGTCGGCGGTTTCGACTCCCTCGGCAGCGGTCTCTCGGTCCGAATCATCGTCCGGCGCCGGTCCGCTGGGTTTTCGGTCCTCGGACCCCTTCGCCGGACGACGCCGGCGCCGGCGTTTTCGGGGCCGCTTTTCCGCAGGCTCTTCCGCCTTCGGCGCCGCGGCGCTCCCGTCGGCCGGTTCCAGCAGGTCGAACGGCTCCTCGAAATCGAACTGCTCGTCGAAAAAATTGGGCGACTCCTCGCCGCGCTCCGGCGTGATGGAAACATGCCGCGGCGCTTCCGCCGGAGCAACGGAAGATTCGACGATTTTTCGAGGCGGCTCGATCGGCTGCGTTGCGGGCGTTACGGGCGTTACGCCCAGATTGCCGGCGATCAGGTCCCAGTCGGCCGCCGGCCGGGAACGATGTGCCGCCGCCGGTTTCTTGGTTCGGGCCGGTTGAGGTTGCTGGGGGCCGGGCTGCCGCAGGCTTTCCTCTTCGGCGGGCGGCTTCGCCCCAAGATCGGATATCAACGAGTCCCAATGTTTTGAGGAGTTCGGTTCTGTCATGTTTCGTCGGTTCTGTAAAAAACTCTACCCCCTTTGGCCCCCCGCCCGAGGAAAGGCAGCATAAAGGCCTTTTTAGAGCGTGTCCTGAAATAGTTCATTTAGCCCGCCGTGAATACCATTTAGCCCGCCGTGAATACACGGCGGGGAAGTGGTTCTTCATACCAGACGGTGCCCCAGGTGTATTCACCCGGGGCTAAATACGGTGGTTTCAATTTTCGGACACGCTCTTAGTTTCAAGTATAGGGTTTCAAAGGCAGGTTGAGAAGGAGCGCTACCGGATACAAAAAACGTGGTTTTAATCCATTCCTAGAACACTCTCCAAGCCTTTGGTGTAGTCATTATGATTCACTAGTGGTCACAGTGACTACTCAATATCGCTTTCCGGTTGCCTGAAAAACCAGTCGCAAACAGCGGCTTCGGAAACCACCGTCACGGCGAAATGCCCGGGATTTCAGGGATATTCGTCGTGGAAGCGTACTCCGGGACGGAACGCTCCGGCCCGCTTGGGCGAGGATTCCAGCGATTGGCACGGAGATCGCATCTATGAAAATCCGGTTCTCGAAACTTGTGATGTGCGAAAGGAGAAAGCCATGAGGAGTATTCACATTAACACATTCGGTAAGATGCTCATTGTCGCGGTGGGCGCGTGGATGATCGTCGCGGGACCGGCATGGGCCGCCCAGCGACAGGCAGGCGCCGGAAACCATTCGGCGAGAGACCGCAAAGCCGGTGTCTCCTCACGTGCAGGCCACTCTCGGGCACAAGCTGGCCGGGGCGGGCCGTCTCACGCCCGATCCGCGACACGTCAACGGCAGTCGGCTTCGACTCGGGAGAGATCGTCCGCTGGATCGACAAGAAGCCAGCCGAACCGCCATAAAAGCTATTCGAGGGCAAACAGAAATCGATCGACCGCGGCCGATCGGCGAAAGGCGCCGGCGTCCACCCGCAAGCAGCCGAGGACGTCGGACGCCAGACAACATCTCGGGGGTATGGAAAGAGGCAGAATATCCAGTCCCAACCACGCGCCCCGGCGGATAAGTCCCCAAACACCACGCAAGAAAGCCGGGCCGAACTCGACTCAACAGCGGTTCCGGCCACATCATCAAGCAACCACGCAGCGGAAAACAGGTTCGCAGTTCGGCAAGGGGCCAAAGAAAAAACAGCACGCCAATTACCGAAGTTTCCCGAAACACGGAGGCCGTTCAAATATCGGCAAGAAACCAATCCCGAAGACTCACGCCGGCAAAGCCGGCCCCAGGTACGGCGAATACAACCGCTCGAAGATCAAGGACGTTCACAAACGGCTGGTCCCGCAAAAACACGCTCATGCACGCGCGGTTCCCCGCGCCGGCCGCAATACGTCAATGACGCGGCACCACAATCGGCTGAAAAACAGCTCGCTGGATCGGCTGACCGCGGGCAAGACGGCCCGATCGCTCAGACTGGCCGATCAGTACCGCATGGTCCGGCACGGCGACGTGGCACGCCGGATGGGATTGCACAAGCGCGGCCATCATCCGAACTTCCACCGCGGCCGCGTCAGTCCGAAATACACGCATCATTGTTTCAAGCACCGGTATTGGGGGCCGTCGCTGTTCGCCGGCATACACTGGTATCCGAGGTGGAGTCCGTGGGTTCAATGGTCGTGGGGATACGGTTGCAATCCCTATTGGGATCCGCGGCCGATCTACTGCCGGCCGGTATTCTACGCTCCGGCTCCGGCGTGGGTCTATTGGGAAACTCCGGTCTGGACGCCGCTGCCGGTGGTGGCCAGCGGCACATGGGTCGATCTGCCGCCGGTGATGATTTCCGATCCTCGCTCCGATCTGCAACTGGTGGCCGTGCGGTTCGTCGATCCCGGACATCCCGATAAAAAACTTGGGCCGCGATACCGCGTCTGGTTCCGCAACAACGGCAACCGGCCGATCTCGCGTCCGTTCGACGTGATGCTTTTCGCGGGCAACGAGGAGCGGCTAGCGGCGGACATGCCGCAGGCCGGAGTGCGGGTCACGGCTATCGGAGCGGGCGAAGTGCAAAGCGTAGACATCCGGCTTCCGATCGAGGTCTATGCGACCGGACGCGACGCGCAAGGCAATCCGACGCCGTTCTCCGTGCTCCAAGTGTTGGTCGATGCCGCCGAGGAGATTGCGGAGACCACGAAGGCCAACAACGGCGCGAGCCTGGCCCCGGCCGACGTCTTGCCGATCGATCCGGCGGCCTTCGAGTTGGAGCCTATCGCCGCGAAATCAGGCAGCGAAGTCCTCCTGGCGGGCGAGGGGTTTGGGCCTCAGCCCGGGCGGATACTGCTGGTCGTCGGCGGAGAGGAAATCGACGCCGAGATTCTTGGCTGGTACGACTTGGGCGTCCGCTTCACGATGCCGAAACTCATGCCGGCCAGAATGGCGGAAGCCAAGGTGATCGTGGTCCGGGGCGACGGCGCGGCCGCCAACCCGCTGAAAATCACCGTTCTGCCGAATTGAGTTCCGCAAGCAGTTCCGGAATTCCAGTATGCTTAGCAGCCCGTTGAAAAAGGGTGCCACTGCTGGCTTGTCCAGCAGTGCATGGGGAAAACTCCCGGAAAAACACTGCTGGACAAGCCAGCAGTGGCACCCAAACTCTTGGGAACCGACTTTTTCAACGGGCTGTTAATGTCCTCACGGCGCCGGGCGCTCCGCCCGAAGAGTGACCACTTCCCAAGCCGCCACGCTGATCGGACCGGTAACGGCCCTGCTTCGTTCCTCGGCAAGATTGCTCAACCAGACGGCTTTCGGCGTGGCATCGCCCCAACGCAAGCCGACCTCGGCCGGACGGCCGGCGGCGCCGAAGAGACGGATGATCCAGGCATTGCGGTCCGCGCTGGGTTTGATCGAGGCCACGATTACGTCCGGGGTGTCCAGTTCCAGGAAAGGGCGTCCGCTGGGCGCCGCGCCGCGCGCCGGTACGGCCACCAGCGGCTGGCTGCACTCGATCCCAAACCGCTGCGCCGCCACCGGGTCATACTGCTTGTGCGGCCGCAAGGCGTAGCGGAAGGTCGTCGGCCCTTCCTGCTCGGCCCTGTAGTTCGTAAACCAGTGATTGTTCATCACCCAGGAATAGAGGGTTTGCGATGGTTCCAGTTTGCGGAGCCACGTGTTCGGGTGTCTGATCCCGATTTTGTCGGCGGTGATCGCGCCGACTTCCACCAACGGAGCGTCGAGGGTGGCCCAGGTCACGCCGTAATCCTGGTTCGAGACGTCCACCCAACGTCCTACAGTGAACCAGTTTTTGCAGGCTCCGGGAAGCTGGTCCACTTCGGGCTGGATGACGGCCCAGGGAATGTCCATCCGCATCACGCCCTCCGGCACGTTGAAGGCGAAGCCCAGATGCACGCCTTCTTTCCGCCGCACGGCCTTCTTGTCGAGCACGTTGATGATGTCCACGCGGTCCAGACCGTCGATGACGCGGTACTCGCGGGTGAACTTCGCGCAGCCCGGCGCGTCGGACTCGACCAGTAGCGAGGCCACCAGGGGGCCGGATTCCTTGACGGAGACCTTGGCCGGCCCCGCCTGTTGCGCCTCTTTCACCTTGTCGCCAAGCACGTAGTAGTAGCGGTTCAGAGCCACACCCGAGGCGGTGTCGCAGAGTTCGGCGTCGATCGCGTTACCGCGGAGGCTGACGATTGTGCCCGAGAGGGGATCGATTTGGAGCGTGACGGCCGGGCTGCTGAGTCTCGTTCCTTCGGCCTTGGCCTTGCCTTCCATCGGGGCTTTGCCGGCGGCGATCGAGAACCGCTTGCCCGCCAGCGGCGGAACGTCCTTGGCCAGAAAGGCCAGTTCGCCGGTGGAAAGGCGTTGCGAGGGAACGGGCCGGCCATCGGGTCCGAGCACGACCTCGCCCGGCTTCGTGCTGCCCTTCGGCAGCACCACCAAGTCGGTGCGGGGCCAGGAAGAGGTGTTGAACACGTCGACGCCGGCCGCCCATCTCGGTTCCGGTATTTTCGGTTCCGCGCCGCGGCCGGCCGTGGCGACAATCAGTAGTTCCCGCGACTGGGTGTCTCCGTCGATGGCGAACGCCTGCTTGATCTTCCATTGATCCTTGACGATCTGCCAGTCAGGTTTTTCGATGCTGTAGCAACTGCCCCAGGTGTGCTCGTTGTAGAGGATCACGTTGCGCCACGCGGCGGAGAACCGGTCGACGGGATACCAGGCCGGGTTGAGCATCGCCCAAAGGGTTTCGGCCTGCACGAGCCGCTCGGCGGTCGTGCGGTTGATGGCGGTCTCCCGTGCCGACGAGCCTGCACCGTCCTCCCAGTACGGCGTCCAATCGCCGCGGAAACTGGGAATCTTGTCGCCGTACCGCTTCTCGAATTCGCGGAACATCTCCGAGGCGGTGGCGATAATCATCTTAGGATATTCGTGCTTCGCGTTCCAGTTCTTCACCACCTCGGACAGCGAGGCGTCGGGCGGAGTGTTGTCGCCTTGGATGCTCCAGCGCAGTTGCACGATGTCGTAGGGGTAGTTGGCCCGCTCGAGTTGCGCGAGTTGCTCGGGCAAATCTTGGTCAAGCTTGAATTTGGTGTGGCCCAGGGCATAGCCCTTGTAAGGAACCCAGCAGAGAACCTTTTGCCGGCCGTCGGGGGCAACCCAGTAAAATGGCTTGTCGGCCCACACGTCTAACGTCCGACCGATGCGAGCGCTATGGTTCGGGCCGATGGAGAAGTATTTCACGCCGGCCTGGGCCAGGGCGGGCACGATCCCCCACGTGCAGCCCGGCACGTCGCTAATCAGCGCCGTATCGATCTTCACCCCGCAACGTTTCGAGAGTCGTTGGGCGCACTCGCACAACCGCAGCAGTTCTTCCGGCCGGCACAGCCCGGTCAACTCGTTGCCGTACAGCGCGTGCAGTTCGATCTGTCCGGCGCGGATCGCTTCGATCAGTTGTTGCTGTTTCTTTGGTGGGGCCTCTCGCAGATAGCTGTCCACCGCCCACAGGACCTCGGTATTCCATTTGAACCGTGCTTCGGCCGGATAGTCCGCCGTCTTGCGGCAAAGGTCCAGCGCCAAGTCGATGTTCCGCCACTGTGTGCGCTCGACCTCCGGTTGAAGGCATGTGTAACCGATGTCGACGTGTGAGTGCGGCAAGATGTAGACGATCCACTGACGAGTGGGTTGTCGCGGCTTGTCGTCACGATCGGCCGCCATGGCGGAACAGCAGAGGGTAAGAACCGACGCTACGACAACCTGCAGCATCACGACGGTGGCTTTGCACGACATTTTTAATTCCCCGTTATCAGAAAAAGGTGAGGTGGGCCGAGCGCGGCGAGTCCCACCAATATAACGGATTCAAGGCGGTAGGGCTACGCCGTTCGTCAAAAAGCGGCCGATTCCTCAGAACGCCTTACCGTCGATCGGTACGCCGTCATTGCGGCTTCCGCACCTTCAACACGAATGGCTGATTGGCCGTGTCAACCTCCAGTGGCGTCTTGAAGGGATCGCCGTATTCCAGCGGCACAATGTCGGCCGGCAGCGGCATGCGATTGCCCTCCAGCAACGTCACCTTGTACTTGCCGGGGACCAAGCCATCGCCGGGCTTATGGCTTGTGTCCGAGTGGAAGTCGCCCGTCGCCCTGTCCACCGCCGTCATGCCCGGCAGGGGATGAGTCTTTGCGTCCAACGCGCCGCCCTGCGGATAAAACGTCAACGCCATCCCGTCGATCGGGATCAACGAGCCGTCCTCGTAGGTTACCTTGCCCGAGACTTGCACGTACTTGAACGGATCGCCGGATCCGCAGCCGGCCAGCAACGCCAGACCCAGCGTGGCGGTCAGGAAGTAGTGGATAGTGGATAGTGGATAGTGGATAGTGGGTAGTGGATAGTGGATAGTGGGTGGTGATCATGTTTACTTTCCCGTGCGTAATTCGTGCTTTGTCATCTACCTTGAGTATTCCGCCCTCCGCCCTCCGCCCTTGTTAGAAGGCGCTGGCGCTGGCCGGCGCGCCGTCGGCCGACACGTTCAGGCGGTCCCAGACGGAAAATACCGGCGGGGTGGCGGTGATGTGGCCGACTATATCGATGAAATCGCTGATCCATTGGACGCTGCCGTCGCATAAGCAGACATGCACGCCGTTTTGGTGCATGCTGCGGGGAGACTGTTGGTTATTCCAGCCAATATCATAGCAGGGCATCCTTTCGGAAACCATCGTGTTGTAGCCGACGGCCGCGGTGACGGCGTCGCAGGCGGTGATGTTGTCGCCGCCGAGGCCGGGTGAGTTTGGGCCGTTGCCGTCGCCCGCGTGGGAGCCGTGCGCCCACAGCGCGCTGG